>PBXQ01000055.1 GCA_002727675.1 Thermoplasmata archaeon
AAGCAACAGCGCAAGCAAAAAGCGGAACAGTAACTCCAATTTTATCCCTAGGTGCCCCTGCCCAAGATACCGTTCCACAGATAGATAATCAGAGACAAGGCGACTCTATTTCCCCGCAACCAGTTGAAGAAAAACCGCCTCAAATAATTGAACAACCACAACAAGCAACTTCTCTTTCTCCGCAACCAGTTGAAGAAAAACCGCCTCAGATAATTGAACAACCACAACCAGCCCCACCAGTTTCTTCGCAACCAGTTGAAGAAAAACCGCCTCAAATAATTGAACATCAGGCACCCCAATTTTTTGCTGATTCCACACTTGAAAAACAACAATCAATTGATTTGTCACCATCTTCTTCAATACAACAATTAGAATCCCAAGAGGATGTTGCTACAGATGCTTTCGCTTCTCAATTTGAAGTTGCAGGAAGAATTGGTTCTCATGAAGAAAAATCATACATTCAAAGAGAGCAATTTGCCTCTTTTGATCAAGATATGGATGGACAATTAAGTCCAAGAGAGGTTTCCAATGCAGTTAATATTTCTTTAACAGATGCAACAGAAATGGTTAGTTCGGTTGATGCAAATAATGATGGTCAGGTATCTTTTGAAGAATTTTCTGATAAGCCGAAAGCAGTATCCCCTAAGAGAGCCCCAATTGGTGGGTATTCACCATCACCTGTAATTAATGAACAAAATGATGATTTTAATTTACCAATATCGTCATTAGAATCAGTGTCCGATTTAGTTTCAAATAATAATGTCAATAAACGCATTAATCATATTATTCAATCAGGGAAAAATTGTTCTCGTTGTGGAATTGGTGTTGAAAATAACTGGATTTATTGCCCTGTTTGTAATGATAATTTAATCAAGAGGTAATTTCTCCTGCTTGTAATATTACCATTTCATCTAGGTGGACCGTTGGCTCTTTTAAGACTCCAGTGACATGAATTTTAGCATGTGAAGAACCCCCCAAAGTGGAGTTATCTCCAATAGCAAAGTAACAGGTACCTTTGACTTTTTCATCTTCCAATACATTACCCATTAATCTAGCTTTAGGGTTCATTCCAAATCCAAATTCTGCTACAGTCCAAACGTCCTCTTTTTCTTTTGGTTTAAGTCGTGAAGCAGCTCTTTCATATGTTGTCTTAATTTCATCAGAGATTTTATTCCCCTCTAATTCTACGACCATGCCATCTTTAATGTGCAAAATTAATGGTTCTTCGAGTAGGGTTGAATCCCAAGATCCATCAATAACCATTTTCCCATTCATGGTTCCTTCTTTTGGCATTGTGAATATTTTTCCGGCAGGCAAATTTGTAACTTGACCCGGCCTATTACAAATCCCATTATCTTCTAGTTTCCATCTTCGGTGCTCTACTTCAAATTCAAGATCAGTACCGCCTTCGCTTGTAACTTTTACATTTCTTCTTCGTTTTAGCAAAGCACCAACTTTGGTAATGTCGTCTTTCATTTTAGCAAAATCAGCAGTCATCCCGCCTTCAGTAAATATGTCTAGATTAATGCCAGGCAATGTTGCAATTCTCGCTCCTTCGTTTCTAGCTACTTTAGTTGCTCTTGTGTGGGTTAGAGAAAATTTAGTTGGGGCAATAACAAGTTGTTGCTTCCTCATCAATTCAGAAACAGCACCAGGTGGTTCGTCTCCATGTTGGTGGGTGGGTGTCATCATCAATAGTAGAACGCGGTCAGAAACTAGTGATGCCTGTTCATAGATTGCTTGGCCAATTTGTGAAGTATGTGGGTCGGTAATAATTAGTGTATTTTCATATGAGCGCATCTGCATGCAGGTACGAACAACCATTCTTGCAGATGCTCTGAGCTTTTTTTCTATTTGGTCATCTTCAAGCATGGGAGAGCCATGATTTTCATCCTGCTCTTTTTTCTTGGCCATACACCCACATTCCCTAATTTAACCCGCCATTAATCAAGACCCTTATCAGACATTTGATTATTTTTTTATTCTTCTTCTTTTTGTCTTAGTTTATCCAATTCGTGATTTTCGTCATCTTTAGCAGGAAATAACCCATATTTTCTCCCAATAATGAATATTAACATTCCTGAAACACATAAAATAAGTAGCTGATTTTCTGTCAATGTAATACCAAACATAGAATACAGCGAACTAGTAGATTCATCGATGACTAAAACTTGGTTAGCATCTACATTCTTTACTCGTTGAGTCATCCCAGTAGACCATAATACCTCCACTGATTTAACTGATTCAGATTGGTCTAATCCAAAGTGGACTGTTGGTTCATTACTACCTAAATAACCACTGCCTGCATATACATGCTGTTGCATTTTTGTCCCATCATCTAGTGTTACTGTTACTAAACATCCAGTTCCAAATTTATTCGAATAGGGATTATTCCCAATTATTGAGTTCTGCTCAATATTTGTATTCAAGCCATTTAATTTTACTTTGAGCCAGTTCCTTCCAGTATTTTCAATTGCATTATTTGAATATAATTGAGGGGATCTACCAGCTTGTCCAAGAAGAATATCTAAATCACCATCTCCGTCGTAATCAAAGATGGAAGCGCCCATTGTTTTTTCAGACCCGCCTAAACCTATTTGATCACTAACTTCAGTAAATTCATTAATTCCGTCATTGTTTGTATCCCCATCATTACGGAAAAATGTGTTATTATTGTAAGCAGCGAATCGGTTAATTCTCCCGACTCCAAAAAAGATATCTAAATCTCCATCTAAATCATAATCAAAGAACTGGCAAGCCCAGTTTACTGCTACAAAGGAAGCCCCTCCACCTAATTGCCTAAAGCCCATTTTGTCACTATTTTCGGTAAAAGATGTAGAATTTTCATTTTGCCATAAATAATTAGGACCAAAATTAGAATGACAAAGATCCATATCTCCATCTCCATCCCAGTCTCCTGCGTGTGCCCCCATTCCTGTCCCGGGAATATCCATCCCTAATTTATCAGTAACAACACTAAAAGTTCCATTTTGATTGTTATGGTAAATCGGAGAAATTCCAAAGTCTGATGCAACATAGAGGTCTTCCCAACCATCTCCATCATAATCAAACCAAACCCCTGCAAATGAAAGACCCGAGCCATGATAATCGGCAGAATCTATTTGTGCCATCGTTGATGGATTAGATGGGCTTGCTTGATCCATACGATGTAGTTCAGAAATGTAGAATTTATTTGTAGAATTTGAGAATTCTTTTTGTCCACTAATTCCCGCAAAATTAGTTGCATCACTAAATTCTATTTCTCCATCACCATCTATGTCTCCATCATTACGATATAGGAAATTTGTTTCACTCCTTGCCCAAAATTTTTCTTCGTCTACAATTCCAAGATTCATTGAGTATAAATCTAAGTCACCATCATGGTCATAATCGGCCCATATGGCAGTAGTACTATGTCCATAATTGCTAACACCGCTAGTGAATTCAACGACGGGTGGATTATTTTCATCATATCCTTCTCCGCCACTAATTACTGTAATTTCAGTGACTTTGCCATTGGATACTTCTACATTTGCAGTAGCCCCGAAACCAGAACCACCGCGAATAAATAATGCCGGGGCTAATCCGCTATCAGAATCATAATCAAAACCAGGATTCAATATTTCTATTGAAGAAACAACACCCTCTGTGATTACTACTTGTGCTTGTGCACCCTCACCTACTCCTGTACTATTTGTAACATCAATAAATTCACAATTCCCATTGTTCTTATAGAGGTAATTCCTAGCACCAGAACCAATATCGTAAATATCTGTTCTTCCAAAATTACTCAAATAAATGTCTTTATCTCCATCATTATCATAATCTGCCCAAGATGCTCCAATAACAGTTGTATTAACTAATTTGAGTCCAGATTGTTCGGTCCAGTCGGTGAATGTTCCGTCTCCATTGTTTAGCATGAATTGGGTTCTTCCTGTAGAATTTTCTTCAATTGCAGAATTAACTATTGTAGAATTAGTTCCATCAGGGAATTGAGCTTGGGTTTCATATGTGATGTGATCAAAACGAGCTGTAATCATTACATCCATGTCTCCATCTCCATCACAATCGTCAACAGATGTTCCAGGTCCGTAACTTGACCAA
Source organism: Thermoplasmata archaeon (assembly GCA_002727675.1). Lineage (GTDB taxonomy): Archaea > Thermoplasmatota > Poseidoniia > Poseidoniales > Thalassarchaeaceae > MGIIb-Q1. The sequence goes on from PBXQ01000055.1 coordinate 4,105, forward strand.
ATTGTCTCGGGTCCTGTATTTACTAGATTAAAACCACTTTCGTTGGTTACTTCTGTAAAATTTACTAAATTTTCATTAGATATATTTGTAGTATTATTCCCAAGAGATAGGGGTGATGATGAAAGCAATAAAAGTAAGATAATAGCAAAGAGTGTTGAAATCTTTGCGGAATTTCTAGGCCTTCTAGTAATTAGTGCCACGAAATTCGGTGTAAGGTAGTTAATATGACACTTCCCCCAAAATCACCTATCTTAATTCTAAGAAACGTGTTAATAAATTAACAAAGATTTAACGAAGGACCCTTTGGCATGAGATAGGATATAGATGCCCTCTCGCAATTTATCTGAGGTATTTGCTAGAAGGATACCATCTATGAGTAAAATTTCTCAAATATCAATATTGTATGTTTGCATTATTTTAGTTTCACTATCTTTTTCTTTTTCTGCAGTAGGTGTTCCAGTTAGTAAAGAGGAATCCAGTACGTTTCAAATTGAAAACGAAACTTTACCACAACAGTGGAGATCATTAAATGGTAGTGGTAATAATATTGCAAATCCTAGTTGGGGGTCAGTTGGAAGTGAAATGTCTAGGTTGACTGATGCTAATTTCTCAGACAACATTTCTTCCTTAGCCCATTCAGAATTTAAAAATCCTAGAGAAATATCTAACATTGTATGTGATGAAATAGAAATAATAAATGATAGTAATGGCCTATCTTCAATAAATTCATTGTGGTCAGAATTTATCAGGAATGATGTTTTATTCGCTCCACATCAAGATTCATTACATCCTGGTGGTATGGAAGAGGCTCATATCTCAATACCTGCTGATGATGAAATTATTAATCCATCAGGCTCTCATAGTGCCCAAATGAGGTACATAAGAACTGAATTTATTGATGGCTCCGGTACTGATGAAAATAACACTCGTAAATATTCGAATCAAGCAAGTTCTTGGATAGATGGCAGTTCAATTTATGGTCTTAACAATGCTGAAAATTCTTGGGTTCGTAGTGGTTCAGGGGGTCGTGTAAGCGTGACAGATTGGTTAGGTAGTGACATGATTCCTGCTTACGATTCCAATGTATTTGTTAGTAATTGGGATGGTTCAGAATCACATTATAATCAGATTCAGTTTTCTTTAGCAGATGATCGTAATGGAGAAAATATTGGGGTTTCCACTCTTCATTTGCTTTTTTTGCGTGAACATAACCGTTTGGCAGATGCTATTGAAGAAAGAAATCCCGATTGGTCAGACGAACAAATTTTCCAAAGAGCTAGGAAATTGGTAATTGCACAAATCCAAGTTATTACCTATTCAGAATATTTACCATCATTGGGGATTAACTTGCCTGAATATAAGGGATATAATTCAAGTATGAATCCAGAAATAAGTAATGAATTCTTTTTGTTGGTATCAAATTCATTTACAAGTCAAAGAAATGATGCTTGGTTATTATTAAACGATTCAAGAATTGAAATATCAAGTAGTCCATTACAATTAGAACGTGGTTATTGGACGATGGATCCAATCCTTGACGATGGTATTGAACCATTGATTAGGGGGGCGGCATTTGAGCCTCAAAGAGAAAATGATGTTGCATTAGTTTCTAATCTTCGTAACTTATTATCCGGTAAATCTTCATGGCCTGGTTGGATAGATGAATGCGCTATGGCAATACAATTAGGAAGAGATAGGGGGATTACTGATTATAATTCAATTAGGTCTCAGTTGGGATATGGTAAATATTTGAATTGGAGTGATTTGACAGAAGATGAAAATATCAGTCAACAATTATCACAAGCATATGATAGCATTGATGGAATGGATGCGATAATTGGAGTTCTTTCAGAACCTCGTATGGCTAATTCAGTTTTTGGAGAAACTCAATATAATTTAGCAATCAATCAATATTCCATGTTAAGAGATTCAGATAATTATTGGTATGCAAACGATCCAGAATTAGTGCCATTACTTTCTGAATTAAATAACACCAGTTTGTCAGATATAATTCTTAGAAATAGTGAGGTAGAATCGATACAGTGTAACGTGTTCATAGCAGAAAGTAATGTAGAAAATTTTGATTGTCATTTATCAAATAATCAAATATCAATTATTGATGGAGATAATACAAATCAAGGAATCTATATTGGGGTATTACTAATTTTGATTATAATGGGTATAATTGTAATTTCAAAAAGTGGTCAAGTTATTGAATCATCCAACAAATCTGAAGAGTTAAATTATGGAGATGATGAATAATGATAAACAATAAAGAATCTCCAAGGAATAACAAATTTGCTTTAATGGTAATTTTTCTGTTTTCTCTTTCCAGCCTTGCAGCAGTTACCGCAGCACCGATACAAAAAGAGGGTAATTCTCCATCTTACATTGTATCTAATGAGCAACCAATTGACAATGTTTCACAGTATTCAATTGATGGTACTGGCATGAATGAGGAGCATCCAGAATGGGGTGCAACCCATACTCAAATTTCTCGTCAATCAGAGCGTTACCCTTCAGATGATGGAAATAAACTGACTTTTTGGGATCGGCCAGATGTGCCAGGGCCAAGGGAAATTAGTAATGCCCTTTGTCATGAATATATAGACCATCCAGATTCTAGAGGGTTATCTGATTACGTTTGGTTATGGGGTCAGTTTGCTACACATGAAATTGACCATACTACTACCCAAGATGGACGTACACATGATCAATTACAACCAGACACTGCCCACATCTCTGTTTCTGAAACAGACCCTTGGATGGGTTTTGAAGGTGGATTATATATGCGCTTTTTCCGTTCAAT
>PBXQ01000056.1 GCA_002727675.1 Thermoplasmata archaeon
CTTAATTGCTTTCAATACTAATTATTTTGAATCATCTTTTATACGTCCTCGGTTAAACCTTAAACGATGTACGCTAAGTCGTGTTAAGGAATAGGCTACGGCCAGTGGTGATATAGATGGCTTTAACACATAATCAATGGGCAGTCGTGGCGATTACCGTCACACTATGTTTGGCAGGAACTTACAGCATTGCTGGGAGCATAATGAGTACAGCAGTAGACTACGAAGATGCTGCAGATGATATATTAGAGGATGATGAAAATAACCTTAATGATGAAACTGTAGATTCTGATGAAGATGGTTTGCGTGATCGTCTAGAAAGAAACACCTATGGTACTGACCCTTATGACGAAGATACTGATGGGGATGGAATGACTGATGGATATGAAGTTGAAGCCGGATTGAATCCATTAGATAGCGGGGACGCTGGAATTGAAGATATTATCACTGAAACTGAAACTGACAGCGGAGATGACAATTCAGGTACAGATGAAACTTGGCCCGACCCTGACAACGGGCCTTTGGGCGACCCTGACAAAGATGGCCTAGTTAATATTGAAGAAATGGAGTTAGGAACCGACCCGCGACGTAACGATACTGATGGTGATGGATTAAATGACAAATGGGAATCTCTTTACACATTCAACATGGCAACACAATCTGGAGAATTGACTCTTTTTGACCCATTAGATGGTAATTGGGACTGTGTGCTTCTAGACCCTGAATCAGTTGCTAATTTAGAAATTACAATGGGCTCTGAACTATGGGAACAACTTGCTAATTTCGCAGGCCAGCACTCATGTGACCAAGTTTTAGATTTTGATTCTGATACGCTTTCTAACTTTGCAGAAGAAAGTTATGGGACAAATCCTCTGTCAGAAGACAGTGATGGTGATTTGATTTCCGATGATGTAGAAGTAGCAATGGCACCAATAACATTGGAAATTGTTTGTGGTAAGCCCAAATTGAATGGGCCGACCAAAGATGGTCCATTTACTACTTTACTAAATTCATTCCCAAGCACTTACGACCCACTCAATTGGTTCTTGGAGGACATGGATGGGGATGGCCGCAATAATGGACCCGGTGACTGGGATACAGATGGAGACCAAATGCCTGATGGGTTTGAGTACTGTTTTGATACATTACTAAACCCAGCTAACGCCTCAGATGCTTTTGGCGATTATGATGAAGATGGATTGAATAATCGTGCAGAATATGATGTTGCTCGTGTTTGGGGCGCATCAAATTTCACTAGCCCATTGCTTGCCGACACTGATGAAGATGGAATGCCCGATGGATGGGAATCAGACAATGGAATTAATCCAGTTGATGGAGGAAACGCCTATGAAGATCCAGACTTAGATGGCTGGGATGTTGATGGAAATGGCAAAGTTGTTTATGGAGACCTAGTTGGAATTGCCAAGGTATTCTCAATTGAAGTTGAATTGATGGATTTCGTTGAACAAAATCAGACCGTCGCATATGCAAGAATTTCACAATCAGGAGGTAACGGATACAACAATGTACCACTTAAATCGCCTTGTGCTGGTTATGTTTATTCAATACCAGCTTTGACTCTAAAAGATGGACCAGATGCAGATAATGAGGTCACTAGCAGAAATTATGTTTGGATGGAAATTGTTGAAGAGGACGAAATGTTCACCAATTTAATGGAGTATCAAGCAAGAGATCGTGACCTTGATGGGATTATTGATGGCAGATCTACTGATCCATTGAATCCTGATACTGATAGTGATGGACTCAAAGATGGAATCGAAGTGATGGGCTGGAATATATTGGTTGTCAGCAAGGGTGTTCACGATATTCATGTTACATCCGACCCCGGAGATGTTGATACTGATGATGATGGATTAACTGACTGGAGAGAATTTGCTGAGACTTATACAAACGCATCTAACAAAGATACTGATAGTGATGGGTTAGAAGATTATGTAGAATCGGTCGATGGCTTCCAATGGCAAGGCGAACCATATTTCACAAATGCAAGTATGTTTGATACAGATATTGATGGTTTAGAAGATGGGGAAGAAGTAATTTTAGGATTAGATAATTATGTCACTAATGCTAATGATTCGGATTCAGATGACGATGGTTTGAAAGATGGGAATGAGGTTTTGTATATCCCAAGGCCATGGCAAGAAGCTACTAACCCATTAGTTAATGATACAGACCAAGATGGAATGTTAGACGGTTGGGAGATGCAAGTTGAATCAACCATGGATAATACCAATTCTCATAGTTTATGGATTACTACTTCAAACTGGCAACCTCCAGGCTGTTCAGAACAATCCTGTGCAAGAGGACCGGGCGGTTGGTTGTGGAACAATTGGATTCAAGGATTTTCATCAGGATTAGACATGAATAACGATGGTGAAGGAGACCCCAAGTATTTCCTTTGGGAAATGAACCTTACCGGTTTTTCCATACCGTCATCTGGTGGGCGCTGGGCTCTTAATCCAGCATTAGGTTCGCTAGAAGATTCAGATTATGACATTGATAATGACACGCTTCTAAATGACTTGGAAGGGCCTGACCGGTGGAATACTAATCCCGTAAATAACGATACTGACGGCGACCGTTTGCCCGATGGCTGGGAAGTGAAATATAGCGCACAAGCAATTTCAGAAGGACTTGTAGATAATCTAACCCTAGAAAATTTAGGTGCTAGGGGTCCAATGGATCCTGCCCTAGAAGACAGTGATTTAGATGGCATTCCAGATGGGGAAGAAGATTTCGACAGGGATGGCTTGAACCGTACAGCTGAATTGAACCGGTTTTGTCCCGATTGGAATGATCCTACGGCATTTAACTGTCATATTGATCCTAATGACCCACAAGGCGCCAAATTTTACAATGATTTAGAAAATTATACCAATTATGAAGAAATGTTAAACAGAACTAACCCCGTTTTGAATGACACTGATGGAGATAGTTTAGACGATGGGCCCGAGGTATACTATATGGATTCAGACGGAGATAGTATGTTCGATGGTTGGGAATATTATTTCAGATTTGATCCATTTGATGGCGGTGATGCTAATTTGGATTCTGATAATGACACCTTTTCTAATAAATGTGAGCATAAATGGCATACCAACCCTAAGCAAGGTAACAGTTACCCTGGACAGGGTCAACTCTGTGATCAATTTGCATAATGCATTTGGCTTTACCAATTAAGGCTGAATTTGATGGTATAAGTAGTCAATTAATGCTAGGCTTGAAAGATAAGAAGTGCTTGATACAATATATGCGAGGCAAATTCCTAGTGTTAACATTAGTAATTGCCACACTTATATCACCATTTAATTCACTCACCACCATATCCCCATTAGATAAAAAATCATACTCTGATACAACTAATACTGAAATGCAACTAAATATTGACATTTCACATGGAATTACTTTATACCAAAATTTTACTTTTAATGGAACTTTATCTGATGATAAATTCCCTAATCAACTATATTTTGAAATCCTTTTAGAAGGAGAATTAATGTATCAAGAATCATTAATTGAAAATACTATCATGAATAATCATGACCAAATAACTGGAATTAAATCGTGGGATTTTTATGCAAATATTAGCAATATTGGGATTACTTGCTCTTGCTTGTTAAGCATGATAGCTATTGATGATTACCAGCAATTAACTAAAGTAGATACTCTAATTTTCCTCCAAAATAATAATACTAATCAGCATATTCAAGATTTATCTAAGCAAACAAATATCATAATAAATAGCCCTGAATCAAATATTAATTGGCGTGGGAATCTAAATGTCAGTGGATTCACAATTAGTCAAGATGGTACTCATACAATGGTAGAATGGGCAATAATAAAAACTAATCAAGCAAACCATTTCTGTTCTAGAGGATATTTATCAAATCATTTTATCGTTGATGATTGGAATGACTATTCAATTTCAAGAAATTCCAACCATTTCACTGCTCAAATTGATACAATTAGTTTAGATGATGGGTGGTGGTTAATTGCTGCTAGAAGTAATAGCGATAGTATGAATTATTCACCAATTAGTTGTACTACAGTAGCACTACATAATAAAAAACCAATTGCACATTTAAGTGGGACGTCTGAATTAAATGAATCGGAAATCGCCCGTTTTGATGCCTCTAATTCAGATGACCCGTTTTGGGGGAAAGACGGGCTAAGGTTTACATTCATAATTAAAAAAGAAGGTGATAGCTCACCTCCTCAAATAAATGATTTGGGAACAAATAGAAGTTGGAATTGGTATGCTAATTATTCTGGAATTTACGACATAATGGTACTTGTTACTGATTCTTCTGGACTTTCTAATAGTACAAACATGACCCTTGTTGTCAACAACATAGCGCCTATCGCGATTGCAAGTATAGAAGGAATAATATTTACTGATGAAAATGTAATTAGGCTACCATACTCAGATTTTTGGGAAATAGATGCTAGTCAATCAATAGATACTGAAAATGACCGAAATGGGCTATCTTTTATTTGGTTCATAGATGGTAATCCAGTATCCCTAGGCGAGAAACAAATATTGAGATTAGAATTACTTAAAGACACTGATAAACAACATCTATTGACGTTAAGCGTCACAGATGATGATGGGCATTCCGATCATACTGAAGTATTCATTGGTATTGAAAATACTAAATCAGACCCCTTAATGGTTGAAACAAAATCATTTACTGAAAAAATTATACATTCAGTAGGCGGAGAATTGAACATGATGTTGATATTTATGTTTATATTAGTTTCAATATCATTCATCACATTAACTATCACCAAATCTGATAAGTCTAGCGACATACCAAAATGGGTATCAAGAAAAAACAACTCAAATGATAAAGATGAAGATAAATCTCATTTTATTGATGAAGAAATGGACTGAATGATAAATAAGTAGCCTGTTTGACGCAGGTCTATGTTTGAAGGGGGTGGCGACAAGCATAGGGATTCTTCTTCAATGATTACGAATGAAGAGTACTGCCATCGTCAATCAGCTTTTTTGGCTGATATCCCCTTAGATAACGTTGTTTTAATCCCAACGAATCCCGTAATGGTTAGGTCAAGAGATACTAATTTTCCTTTCAGAGCTAACTCATACATTCTATATTTGTGTGGATGGAATGAACCAGAGGGATTATGGATGGCTCACCATAATGGAACCAAGTGGATTACATCATTATTTGTCCAACCTAGAGATGAAAAGAAAGAAATCTGGGAAGGGCGACGAATTGGTGTAGAACAAGCATCCACACAATTCCCAGTAGATGAAGCATATTCGATTGATGATTTAGATGAAGTAATTAAGTCCTTACTATCAGATAGTAAAGGTATAAATTATATTCAAGGACTTAATTCTAATTTAGATGAATTAGTAAAACAATCTGGATCTAAATATTCCGATCCAAGACCTGTATTAGATTCTTTAAGAATACTTAAGTCCCCACAAGAAATTGAAGTAATGAAAAAATCCGCAGAAATAGCATCTCAAGCACATATTAATTCTATGAAAGCAGGCCACCCAAATGTTGGAGAATGGGAATTACAATCAGTAATAGAATCACATTTTGTTAATTGCAAGAGCACCTGGGCCTATCCATCAATTGTAGGAGGAGGTGAGAATGCTACAATATTGCATTACAAGTCCAATAACGAAGTCATAAATGATGGAGAATTGGTCCTAATTGATGCAGGTTGTGAAGTTTTAGGTTATGCTTCAGACATTACAAGAACATGGCCAGTAAATGGCACTTTTTCTCAACCACAAAGGGAAATTTACGAACTTGTACTTAAAGCACAATTAGCAGCAATTGAAGCATGTAAAGTAAATAATCATTGGAAATCAATGCATGAAGCAGCATCAATAGTTATTGCACAGGGATTGATAGATCTGGGCATTTTACAATGCTCATTGAAAGATGCATTGGGAGATAATTTTGATGGGCAATACCGAAAATTCTTCATGCATGGTACTGGACACTTACTTGGACTGGACGTTCATGATGTAGGAGGAGGAAGACAAGGAGATGATTCACCAGGACCCTTACTACAACCAGGTATGGTTGTTACAGTAGAACCGGGGCTATACTTTGCATCATGGCGAAGTGATATTGATGTCCCAGACAGATACGCTGGCATTGGAATTAGAATAGAAGATGACATATTAATTACTGATGATGGGCCTGTTAATTTATCCGAAAATTGTCCTAAATCTATCGAGATGATCGAAGCATTAGTTGGGTCAGGAGGTGGAAATCATGTCTAATTGGAGAGATATACTTACTCGGCAGATGCAAGATGATCCTCCTAGACTAACAATTGATGAAGCAATTATCCTATACAATGAATCCGATCTCAATCACTTACGCCAAGCGGCATTTAATAGAAAAAAACAAATTCACTCACCTGAACAAGTAACTTATCTGATTGATCGTAATATTAACTATGGCAATGCATGTACAATTAACTGTCAGTTTTGTTCTTTTTATGTGCCCCCTAATTCTGAAAATGCATATTTACAGACAAAAGAACAAATTAGCGCTAGAATTCGTGAATTGGAAGATATTGGTGGCTCACGGATTTTAATGCAAGGAGGTGTAGATCCAAACCTAGAGATTGAATGGTATGAAAACTTATTATCATATTTGCAAATTAATCACCCTAGTATTCATTTAGATTGTTTTTCACCAATTGAAATTGAGGGTATAGCTGAAGTGTGTGGCATGAATACATTAGATGTGCTATCCCGTTTGAAAAATTCGGGTTTACACGGCTTACCTGGTGGCGGGGCTGAAATGCTCGTTGATGACGTACGCCTAGATATTTCACCTAAAAAAGGTGGAGCTGGAAATTGGCTTAAAATCATGAGTGAAGCACATTCAATTGGATTAATCACTAGTGCTACAAACGTAATTGGATTTGGTGAAACAAATAAACAAAGAATTTTACATATGAATCAAATAAGAGAGCTTCAAGATAGTTCAATTAAACAAGGTTTACAAGGATTCACTTCTTTTATTTCTTGGACAGCACAATTAGAAAATAATTCATTTGGGAAAAAACACAAGGGTAAAATTTTGCCTATTCAACCCCCAGAATACTTGAGGCACGTGGCTATTTCAAGACTTTTTTTAGATAATATTGATCATATTCAAGCATCTTGGTTAACTATGGGAATAGATATTGCACAATTAGCACTATTCGGAGGTGCTGATGATATAGGTTCAACCATGATGGAGGAAAATGTAGTTTCTGCAGCAGGAACTACTAAGGTACTTTGTACTGAAGAAGAATTGCAATACGCCATTACTAAAGCTGGATTTAAACCCAAAAGAAGAGACTCTGAATACAACCTACTTGAAACTCCTAAATTAGTCATAGAAGCGCATCAATATATTTCACCACCAATGATTCAATATAATGTTCTATAGCAACTTATTATCAATCATCTATTGAAGATAAGAAGTAATCATCCCTCAACCAAGCCTCAATTTGAGGGGATAAAATAATCTCACCATTAGAATCATTTTGTAATGGTGAATAAGGCTCATGTGTAAACATCTGGATACTGATGTTAATGTTACTAATATTTGTATAATATACAATGTAAGAAGTGACTCTAATGTCTTGATTAGTACCGCTACTTTGCTCGTTTTGAGGGATGTAGTTTACACCATCGTAAAGTCCCTGATATTGCATCAAATTAGAGCCGCCTGACCAGTCAACCCAATTTGTTATATCCCAAACCCATGGTTTAGTATCTTGGCCAGCGCACCATCCTGCGCGACCATATGGCCAAGAACCCTTTTGGTTAGCTACAGTCCCCGCATGAGTTTCCTTTGCGCAACCCTCACGATCACTACTTACAGTACTATTACCAGCCATAGGGTGATCTTCCTGTGTAACAAAACCATTCATAGAAAAACGATGCTCATGATTGCAGAACTCAGCACAATTAGCATCATCCTTACCAAAACCATGACCTGTCACAACAGATGAAATAACAACCTTGTCGGTACCTGATGGAATTGACAAGTTATGGATTCTCTTATACTGTGACTGATTATTGTATTCTCCGCGGAAAGTCCCTCCGCTAAATGCATATTCGGCAGAAGTTGGTCGTAACCCATCATCATCCCATGTGGAAAGATAAACAGAGATATTCAGCCAACCACCATTTGCACCACCATAACGGAACTCCTGTAACCCACCACCCTGTACCATGAACAGATAGGTGCTTATGTCAGTAAGCCAACGACCCTCCCTGCCATATGTAGTAATATAACGAACAAACTCATCACCACAAGTTGAGTGGTTACCTACCTCTTGACAGATATTCAATCGCTGATCATAATCCCATTCATGACAACCACCCCAAGTACCGTCACTTTTCTGATACCTATCTCTCCTCTCACTACATCCATGGTGCATGTAAACCTCCATAGTATTGAATGACAACATGGTTGTTGAATTTGGAAAAGTTCCGTTTGCAAATGATTTATGTCCAGACCCCCAGCCACCTGAATGCCTCTGTGATTGCCATAAATCTACTACAGTAATAGCAGAATCATGCTTACGCATTTCAACAGGATACTCGGCATTCCACATTTGTGGCTCCTTAGCTAAGTAATCAAAACGGTATTCCGGTTCAGAAGACCACGACCTAGCCCAATTATACAACGAACCTATTTCCCTCCATTGTTGGAATCGGTCTATACCATAGTAAAATTGACTCCATGAGGAAATTACAGAACCTAATCCACCACCAATAGAACCTGCTTGCTGATAAACAAAATGAACATTATCGTCAACCCATAATTTGCCTTCTTCGTTTTGGGTATTACGGTATGAATTTACTCTATTGGCCATTGCATCAACATCTGACTGCCAATCACTATCATATGAACCAAAGAATATATGGCAATTTTCAGGTACTTCAGACAACAATGTTCCAACATTCTGATTCCATATACTGCTCATGTATGAACTAGAACTCTGCAAGAATATGAATAGATAGGTACTATTTCCATCCCATTGGATTGAAAAACGCCAATTCCCATCAAATTTAGTATTGAATGAAAAATCTGAAGCCTTGCCAAAACGGGAATTAGAATATGATCCTGTGCTCCAACTTACTGGGTGCTGGATAACGGCACATCCATCAACATCTACAGACCACCTATTAGGTGAATTAGGACATACATCGACATTAGCATAAACCCCATCACCATCTAAGTCAGCACAACCTTGCTCATTGACTAATAGCCCAGTGGGGGTGCCTTCACATTGGTCAACATCATCCATCACCCCATCATTATCTGAATCCCATTCATACTCAGCACATCCAAATTCATTAACAGAAAAACCTATGATTGTTTCCGGGCAGGTGTCATTAGAATCTAATACTGAATCATTATCATCATCTAAATCTTCATCAGAATCCCTACAACCGTCTGAATCCCTGTCATTAATTGAACTTGGAAACCAGCCAATTACCCCCTTAGGACACAAATCATTAACATCTTGAATGCCATCATTATCATCATCTAAATCAAAATCACTGTCCCTACAACCATCCCGATCATAATCTGAAACAAATGATGATGTCCACCCATAAGGTGAATCAAGGCAGTCATCATCTAGATCAATTACACCATCACCATCATCATCATCATCCTCAGAATCATCTCTACATCCATCGCCATCTTTATCATTAATAGGATTAGAAAACCAACCTAATTCTCCCTTTTCACAATTATCATCTATATCTTGAACACCATCATTATCATCGTCATTGTCCTCAGTAGCATCTTTGCATCCATCAGAATCATAATCCATGGTAGGCAGACGAATAGAATCACCATTAGGACATGAATCAAAATCATCAGGTATTCCGTCATCATCAGCATCAGCGACTAACTCATCTAGTATATTCCCTGAGACATTTGTACTAACAACAGAAAGAGTATAGAGGCCACAATTTGCAATTACAAGTGCTGAGAAATTTTGTTCAGGTGTTAGAATAATGTGGAAAGAACCAGAATTTGAATCAAAAAATATCATATCTGATGAAAAATTAATTCTTGCCGTATTATTTCCAATAACATTGTCTCCCCAAATTATGCCACCATTTAATGAGCATGATTCGATGAAATTATGTTCTAATTGGCCCGTAATCTGGACTTCATCGCCACTTTCAAACCAAATCTGTTTACGCCAAATTGTTAATGTAGCATCATCTTCATCAGGCAGTAATATTGTAAATTCTTTAGTTAAAGACTCTGATTGTTTTTCAGCTTTATCTAATGCAGTCACAGTCACAGAATAATTACCTGGCTCAAGGTCTTCAATTATGAATTCCCAATATCCTTGACCATCTGGCTTTTCGTATACCTCAAGCGATACAATAGATACTGTGATAATTATTGTCACATCTTGCAACAACTCATCATTTACTTTGCCAGATAATAAAACTGAATTACCCCAAATAACGTCATTGACAGAATAAAATTCCAGTACAGGTGATTTATCTTCTATTACTTCAGTTTCAGATGATTCAGACGAAAAAGGACCTATACAACCTGAAAAAAGTAATAGCAATGTTAAGCCCAAGGCGTGTGTGATGCTCTTATTCACATATCTCGCAAACTACAACCGAACAAAGTTATTTCTAACATTATTCAATTTCAAGCCTACCAGTTTGAGCAGATAGAGTATTAATTGTAGACGTCTCAGATTGGACATTTAATTTTTCTATCCAAAATAATTTACCATGAACTGATGAATGAATTTCTATGACAAGTTCCCAATTAATATTTACAAAAGGCCCATACTCACTACTTGGCCAAGATTGTTCAGGAGGCTTCAATTCATTAATAGAGCCATTAATTATAGTAGTAGGTTGACTAGAATCTTGAATTCTCATTGGTTCTTGAAATAATCTCGAAGATCCTGAACCTACAACCATTGGTGTTGCTTCACCTATCCCAGAACCATCATCTGCTATGGGCATCCATCCCTTAGGGATTGAAGTTGATAAACCAACAGGGGGACGTGATTTATTTTTATGTTCTAATGCAAGCATCAAAGCATCTCTATGAGGTGGCAATAATCCAACCCTCACGTATCCTCTAATCTTATCTCGTGAGAATATTTGGGGAAGATTACAACTAAATTTTATTTTGTCATTTGTATTTGAGGAGGCAATATCAATTTTTGGTTTAGGAGGCATATTTTTGATAAATTTGTGCTGTCTCCTTATATCTATCACATTCGCAACCAATCTAAATAATAATGACAACATGACAAATGGAGTTGCCATTACAAACAATATTGGATAATCCAATAAGCCCAAACTGATGCTACCAGCCCATTCATTTGGCATAACCCCCCAATTAACCAATACTGGTTCTAATACGTGAAGAATTATAGCAAAAATTAGGATTACAACCCCATAAGGAATGGATTTACGGGCTAACGAATGAAGACTATTCGGAGATAATGCCCATCCGTTTCTAGATGCTAATAATCTATTGATATCATAATCTAATGGTGAACTAAATGGATCAATATGTTCAGAATTTGGTTTAGAATCGCAGATATCCCTATGGATAAACCAACCATTTTCATCACCTAAAGATAATTTCGTATCTGATTCAATAGTTGGCCAACAGACATCTACATAATCCATCTCTTTTGGGATATGAGATGGTGCATCAAATGGTGGGAATCGCATCCTCAAGTGCGTCCATTTTGGCAATTAATCACCCCTTAATAACGCCCATGTTGCACTAACGGCCATCTTACGGAATTCAGGAACCTCCTTGAGCATCTTAATTCCTAATGTGACCGGCTTTTCTATGTCCCCTACTTCATTAATCATTTCAACAACATTTGGTTTTGCAAATGTTGCGAAAGTCTCCTCTAATTCATCATCATTACAATCTGACAAATATAAATTCCTTAGAATTCTAGCCCTATTCTGGTCCTTTTTCATATGTTTCAATGGTTTAGCTATGACTTGTAATTTAGATTTAGATAACTTGTTCTCTTTAATTGCAGAAATTAATCCTTCATGCATTAAATCGACCTGTTCAAAACCTGGGCCTATCCCACCCCCAGTAGTAGGCTTGCAAAGACCCACAGCATCCCCAAAAAGGGCTACGCGATCTTTCACTGGCCGGGATACAACTCCAGAAGTCAAAGGGCCACAATATCGAGAAACCTCTTTTGAATTAGCAAATCTTTCTTTCCAAAGTGGATGATTAATTAGTGAATAATACAATTCCTCACAACTACGGCCATTCAAATCTTTCACTGTGGACCAAACACCCACCCTCCAACTTTTACCACTAGGGATTACCCAAGCAAAAAAGCCAGGCGCCACATTTTCCCCTGTATACATATCTAGTAGACCATCGGCACCATCATAGTTAACAACCTCTGCCTGAAAGCCAATCATTATTTCTTTTGAATTACCCATTTTAAAATATCTTCTTACCCAAGAATGCGCACCATCAGCACCACATAAAAGAGAAGCTACTACACTAACTTCACGACCACCGCGATTTACTTCAATCTTAATTCCATCATCAATATACTCTGCAGAAATTGGTTGAGAATCTAGCCATAACCTTGAACCTTTTTCAATTGCCTTAGCCACAATTCCTTGATCAAACATTTTTCTACACACCACATGAGTTTTTATCTCTCCTTCATTACCCACAATGACTTGATTTCCTTTTGGACTATGGATTCTAGCACCCCAAACAGAAGATAGAATTGATGACTCTAATCCAACCTTTGTCATTGCAGAAGGTGTGACAAGTCCTGCGCATTGGAATGGGCGGCCTATTTCTAGGTGTTCTTCTAGTAACAAAACATCTAATCCAGCAGAACTTAGTTTCTGAGCGAGATACCCTCCTACTGGACCAGCCCCTACGATTACTACATCGGCGCGTTCTTCCATGATGAGTGCCATGATGAGGTCTGATATCTTATTTTGCTATTGTTGAAAGAGCAAAAAGACATTCGTAACCCAATTTTAATCAATGATTAAGACATTCGTGTTTTATTTTCTATTTCCTTTACGACGACCGCGGCGCTTGCCACCAGTCTTTTCAATTAAAATACCAATTAGTTCACTAGCATTGCCATTCTTACCGCCACTCAATTCATCAAAAGAATTAGACCCCACTAATTTACAAGCCTCTTCTTCTGAAATTTCTAATTGTTCTATCTTTTTAATCAATAATTTCAATTGCGGCTCACTAATTGGGCGGGGTTGTTCACTCATCTTTTCTTTTAATATTCCAATTAAAGTGCTAGCTTTATCCATTGTCAGTGAATCCAAGTCTTGAATTTCCACCAATAATAAGGCAGAATCAATATCTATACCTTCAATCCCATCAATCAATGACATAACATAATTACACTGTTTTTCAGTTGCTGGAGGTGGACCGAGTTCCAGTAGTTGCTTAATTATATCACTAATTTCAGGCCCTGTAATTTGATTGATTTCACGGCCACCTAAATAATCTGATATTTCATCTTCAGACATTTTTTGGGTTAATTGATTAAATTTCATGATTTGATTTGTAGTTGGAGTTTGTCTTTTCAATTCTAGTGCAGCAGCATGTAAACTCCTAAAGTGATCGGTAAATCCATTCCAAACAGATGGAGCATCTCTTTCACCTACTTCTATAGCATCCAACCTTTCCTCCATTTCAGCAGTGAAATCAGCCGAAAATAGATATGCGACATTAGAGCCGTCTTCCTCTTGAGTATACATTGGAGCGACTTCTAGCCAACAAATACGACCTTTTTCCGTGGGAATTAAAGATCCTGATTCATCATTTACATATTTCCTAATAATCAATTTATCAATTGTTGTCGCATAAGTTGACGGGCGACCAATCCCTCTATCTTTCATTTCTGAAACGAGAGTGTGTTGACGAAAACGCCTTGGCGGTTTAGTTTCATCTTGTATGAATCTAGGACTATCATCTGATTTTTCTATATCAATTTTTGAACCAACATTAACATCAAAACTTGGTTCACTCGTATTTGGTTTATTACGTTCTAGCTTTTCAAATGCTAATTCCCAACCTGCATGAGTCCTCCAGGAATATGTCCCCGATAATGTCTTACTAAACCCATCAACTTCTGCTGTTAAAGAATACCTTTGGTATTCTGATTTTGTCATCTGACTTCCTGCAAAACGTGACCAAATCAAACCATAAAGTTGCGATTCATCCTTACCTAGTCCTTCTGGGGACTGAACTTCAGGACGTGTGGGCCTAATTGCTTCGTGAGCATCCTGTGCATTGCTCACCTTTTTTCCAAGCACACCGGTACCGACAAATTCAGGACCCCATTTTTCATTTATGAAATTCTTAATTATATCTCTTGAAGAGGAATTTGTTCTAGTTGAATCTGTACGAATATAGGTTATATGACCAGAATTGTATAATTCACTTGCGACCCTCATCGTCTTTTTAGGTGTCCAATTACTCCATCTCCCGCCTGCTGCTTGCAATAGAGCATCAGTAGTAAATGGCGGACTTGGATTTCTAGAATAATTTGAATTCTTATTTGCGGTGATTGTAATTGAAGATTCATTGGTTAATGAATCAAAAGCTTCCTTGGCTAATTTTTCGTCATTCGTTCTATTAGAATCAAATTTGTCATCTTGGTCCCTCCAAGCATCTACATCATCCTTTGCATGGAACTTAGCATTGAAATTAATTCCCTGAGCAATTGTATTAACAGAGAAAAATGGAGTGGGCACAAATGATTCCCTCTCTAATTCACGTTCAACTACAAAACCAAGTGTTGGTGTCTGAACTCTGCCCATCGAATTTAGTCGCCAAGAACGAGCGAATTTGGAAGACCTGAAACCAACTAAACGATCCATGAACCTCCTTACTTTAGCAGCATCAACCAATTGTATATCAACTTCTGAAGAATTAGATATTGCATCTTCGATTGCTGTTTTGGTAATTTCATGAAAAACAATCCTCTTACAAGGTGCTATCTCACCGAGAATTTCACTCAATCTCCATGCGATGAATTCCCCTTCTCTATCTGGATCAGTAGCAAGAAATATCTCATCAACATCTTTAGCTTCCTTTTTCAAACTCATTACAACCTTTTCAGATCTTTCGGTCCAATCCCATGGAGGGTTTGGTAGAGATCCTTCATTAGATGCCCACATTGCTTTATTTGATTCCTTATGATTTCCAGAAGGTAAGTCCTGTACATGCCCCATGCAGGCCCTAACGAGATAATTTTTTCCAAGATATTTTTGAATGGTTTTTGATTTGGCTTTAGATTCGACAATTAACATTTTCATATTATCCCCTCAAATTTTCAACCCAGAATTTGTAAGGAAAATACTCCGCTTCGCGTGCGCGCACACGCGAGGAGTTGAGTTGATTGAAGTTTGGAACTCCGAAACAACAACACCTTCCGCATCCAGTTTTTCTCGGCTCAACCACCCTTCATAAATTATGTTGATGAGAATTATTGATGATGTCATAATGGGGAACTACGTTCCCCCGTGGAGAATGAATAATTACTACTATGACAAGCCAGCAAGAAAAATTTCGCGGCGGGATTTCTCGTCCCATGGCTCAGTAGCAGCAGGCCCGGCGCAACCTATGCAACCAGGATAACCTGCAACAAGTAAATCCGAAATTTGTTTAGAAAGTACCTCCCAACTAGTATCAAAGTCATTATCAAATACTGGAATCCAACAAGTAGACAAATCTGGCTCATCACCTCCTATCAAAAAGAGTAATTTTCCTTCATGAAATAATCTAAGTTGATTTTCAACCCCCTTAACCACTTGAGGCTCATTAATTAATTGAGGCAATTGATCGTTAATCTGTAAAGCGATGTTTGTTGCTTTAATGTAATAATTCTCGGGAACTTCTAGGATGCCGCCTTCTGACCTCAATAAACGCCTAGCAGCCTCTGCCAAAGATGGTGTGACCTCCCCCATAGACCAAGCGGAAGAGTCGCAACGCTTGAAGGGTGTCGGCTAACCGGGGTATTGAGGGGAATGGCTCAACTAACTGTTCATGCGCCGGGATTAGACCTACCTAATCCACTTATGCTCGCTAGTGGACTACAAGGTGGATCCGTTTCAGCACTCGAAAGAGTTGCTAAAAGCCGATGTGGTGGCTTAGTGTCAAAAAGCATCGGACCATCCCCTAGAGAAATATATCCTGGACCTGTTTGTGTCGAGGCTATGAATGGAGTCATATTGAATGCCATGGGGCTACCAAACCCCGGTGTTGATGCATTTTCTAAAATGCTAGCAAACAATGAATTTGCAAAACCAATGCTTGTTTCAATTTTTGGACCAGATTCAGAATCATTCTCAAATATTGCAATTAAAATGGAAAAATCTGGTGCAACAGCCCTAGAACTTAACTTATCATGCCCTCATTCAAAACCAGGCAGTACTGCATTAATAGTTGGCCAGCAACCTAATTTAATTCATGAATATGTCAGTGCGGTTAAAGATGTTGTAAATATTCCCGTTTATGCGAAATTAACGCCAAATACTGCTAGCATCGCTATCGAAGCTGGAGCCGCATTAAATGCGGGTGCTGATGGAATTTCTCTAATAAATACGGTCTCAGCACTGGAAATAGACCCTTTTGCGGGGCGCCCAATTATTGGGAATCTATTGTGTGGGATGTCAGGCCCAACAATTAGACCTATTGCCCAAAGAAAGATTGCTGAAGTAGCATTAGCTATGAGAAGAGGAGATATCCCTGTTGCGCCAATATTGGGCATGGGCGGAATTACCACAGGACTTGATGTCGCGAGATTCATAATGCTCGGAGCAACTGCTGTGCAAATTGGTAGTGCACTAATTTATGATGACATTGATGTCTTTGAAACCATTGAAAAAGAACTCAATGACTTCATGGATGTCCAAGGATTTCGTGACCTTGAAAGCATGAGAGGAATCGCCCTAGATTCATTGGAGGGATTGAATTGAAAAAACATACCCACACTAAAGAACGTGATAAACACTTCAATCTAAATGCATTAGTTGAGGCTTGTTGTGAAAGAATGGAAAAAGAATATCAACAACACAATAGACTACCCACCCCAATTCCTTCACCCATAATCGAAATTACAAAAGAATCCAATGGAGTCTCTACAATTTGGATTCAAGTCCCAACAATTTTAGCCACAGATTACAAACCAGGTCAATATTTCATGTGTTGGAACCCTTATGACTCCGAAGGCGGAATGAGTAAAAAAAATTACAATTCAGAAAAACCTTACAGTGTAGGAGATATACGAGTGGACCGTAGTGGAATCGATGAAGAAACTGCTCCCGACCAAGGTTTAGATGGCAGCACAATGATGGGATTTACAATTAAAAATCTAGGCCGTCAAAGTGGTGAATTAATTAAGATGGAAAAGGGTGATTGGTTCGCCATACGTGGCCCCTTTGGAACTAATTTTCAGACCCCTAATTTTGGTGAGACTTTAATTTTAGTTTCCGGCGGAATTGGTTCAACGCCTATGCATATGGCTGCAAAAGAAGCACGTAACAAATTAGGAGATAAACTGACCATTCATTCCATAATGGGATTCCAAACTAGTGATGACGTTCATTATCATGATAAAATGGGGGAAATTTGTGACAGTGTGACTGTAACTACCGATGACGGTAGTTTCGGATTACAAGGTTATCCAACTATTCCCCTGAGAGAAATAATTTCTAATTGCGAGCCATCAAATACTAAATTATTCACTTGTGGCCCTGAACCAATGATGAAACCAGTACTTGAAATATGTGAAGAAAATGGAATTGAATCTTATGCTGCCATGGAGAGATATTTACCCTGCAGTGTTGCTGCCTGTGGGTTGTGCATGGTAGGTGACCGTCTGACATGTAGGCAGGGACCTGTAATGGAAGGTTCTTGGTTATTAGAACAAGATGATTTTGGATCCCCGCATTACCATTGATTACTAACGCTGTAAAGGGAGTGTTTTATCCCACACACTCTTTGCGATAATCATGGCATTGAGTCGGCGAGCACGGTTATTTGTCATCGGATTATTCATTACTGCAGCACTAACTTTAGTATTAGCGGGAAATGAGCCAGATGTTCAATACAGTGTTGATGAAATTATGGTATCACCTAGCCAATTTGAAGGAGATGATGTGCATTTAAGAGGATCAGTTGTTGTAGATTCTTATGACTCATATAACTTTACTTTCTCTCTTCATGGCACATATCAAAATTTGACAATCGATGCATCTGGCACACCATTGCCACCTTCTTTTGAAGAAGGAAGGGTAGTGGCGATTAAAGGAGAATTAATCAAAAATAATAATGAATGGAAAGTAATAGCTGAAGAAATTATTACCGGTTGCCCTTCAAAATATGATGCTGCTGAAGAAAATCAGACATAATAATTAATATCTCAAACCCATTCCTAGAAATATGTCAGAACAAACTTCCAGCGAGCCAAATTATTCCCCTGAAAGTGATGATTCCCCCAAAGATACAAGGCAGCAATACATCCCAGTTTCGCGTGCTAAAGTTAAGGAATCCTTGTTCCAACATGAAGATATTGACGATGAAATTCGTGATGGGCTATCAAAGGTATCACAGATGTTAGAAGCAATATGGCATCATTCATCACATGCTGGTTTAGAAAATCTCAAATCATTGTACGAAAGCATGGACCCTGACCAAATTGGCACACCAGATAGCGTTGGTAAAGAAGAATTCTTGTCCACCTTGACTGAAGCACTAAAAGATGGAAATTGGGAGGAAATTACTGATGAGGAGATGCAGGAAGCATTAGAGGGAGAAGATGTATTTGCTATCAGCCTTGATGTACGATTCGATGAATATGTGACAATGAAATTGTTCAAACTTGGCGAGGTCTCCATTGAAGATGAACGTACTTCATGGTTTGGAAGAAAAAAACAACAAGTTACAATAGAAGCTTACGACCGTATTATCCAAATATTAGAATTCCAAGATGAATCTTGGTTTTCAGAAAGGAAAAGAATGAAGCATTACCAGGGTGATGAAGGAAAAGGAATACATATCCGCCTCTTCAAAACAGTTCCTAAACTAGATCTTGAAACTATTTTCCCAAACACCTCACCCATGATGCGCGGTGTAGACAAAATTAAGATTGGGGCACCTCTAGTTGGTGGTTTGGTCTCTATTGGAATGAAATTTGGACCTGTTCTATTGGGCGCCTCATCTAGCGGAAATACCTCACTATCACTACTTGGTGGAATACTTGCTGCAATGGGAACCTATGTGATGAAAACCTACATGTCATATCAAAAAACAAGGGAGAGATACCAAACACAAGTATCTAAAGATCTATATTTTAAAGGTCAAGCAAACAATGCAGCAGTACTCAATATGATTGTTGATATAGGGGAAGAACAAGAGGTAAAAGAGGCGCTATTAGCATACACATTCCTGCTTTTAGAGCAAGATAAAAACTACGATGAAGAAGCTCTTGATGACCGTATAGAAGGATGGTTACTCAACACCTTTGGATATGAAGTTGACTTCGAGGTTGATGATGCTCTAGCAAAATTAGAAGATATGAGACTATTGTCTAAATCAGAAAAGGGGATTTTATCAGTTACTTCAATAAAAGAATCCCTATCAATCCTCGACGATTACTGGGACAACATCTATGATTACTGAATTACTAAACCGTCGGGTTGATATGCACCCGCTTCGGCACAGATGTTGGGCTAGGAGGGGAGTTGGCGTTCCCTGTATCACAAATCGCAACTGGTGATCTGAAGCCCGGGGGCGGCGCAGACGAACCGTGGACGTAGCAACCGTGGACGATGATACCTCGCTCCCAAGTGACTCAGGTTGGTGGAACGGAATCCGGAGGGAATCTGCTAACACCGCAAGCCGGGGAATCAGGTGAGGCCAGGAATGGAGCAGCCCAACTCGGAACTTTGGGTGCCTTGGGGTACCGGGGTTGAGAAGACGGAGGCATTTTCGGAAGCGGTAACGAGCGTCCACCTCGGGCATGTCCACTTTTCAAATATCAAAGATTACCTGGGCAACCCAACCGGGCCCCTCAAAAGTAGGGACATCTGGACTAATACCTAATATTTCATCACCTGCTCTGACCGGACTTAGATTCAAATTATGACGAGTTACTGCTTTGATTTCTACCTCTCTTTCTACTTGTTCTGCATCTACATATGATACTTGAGCATCCAAGGACTCTTCACCTAATAATAATTGACAATCAACAAGCCAACGTCCTTCTACTTCCCCTTGATAAAGCACCTCTTCTAACCATGACACCAACGTGTTATCATTGGAATTAGCTAGTTTCACACTCCACTCTCCACTTTTCCGTACTAGATTCTGAGATACTAAGGCACCTTTCTCCGATAAAAGAATAGATTGCATCCCAAGAGTTGTTTCTCTAATGACACCTGTAATACTTGATGAAAATGACCGAATACCAACATCTGCAGTTGTTGGTATAATCCACCAACTCATATAAAACACCAAAATTAACGGCCTGAAATTTGGAAATGCCATGACAATTCGTCTAAACGAGTTTTCAATTTCCTACGATTTAGAACTACTCTATCAGTTATGGCTGCTAGAATACATTCGCAAGCAGCATTAGCTAATCTTGCGCCTTCTGCTAAAGTACGACCATCCCCTAAAGCACAGGCTAAAGCAGTAACAGCAGCATCATGTAAGCCTATCAGTTGTTTAGGAACTTCTACAAGACAAGGGATATGTAGTGGTTTAGCATCTTTTTGATATAATGTAGATCCATGCTCACCACCCAATACCAACATCCCTTCCCAATCATGCTTATCAATGAAATATGCTGCTGTTTCCTCAGCACTTTGTAAATTATTTCTTCTCCTAAGAAGCTCTAACCCTCTAATCTCGAACAAAGCAACAGTAGCCCCTACAGTCCTATGTAAACCAGTCAATTTAGGATCACAAATTACTGGGACTTCAGACTCCCTTGCTTTAGCAATTAATTTAGCAGCCCCATCATCACTAATGACTCCCTTCCCATAGTCACTCAAAACAACTGCACAAGAACCAGGTAAGGCACTAATAGCTGAATTTGTTAATTTGTTTACAACTGAATCAGGAAAAGATTCTTGTGATTCTTCATCAAACTGTAATATTAATTGTTCACGATCGATTAAACTTTCTCTTGAACCATATATTCTAGTCTTAGCTACTGTTTGAAGATGAGTTGCGATACGAATATCAGATGTATCCACCATCTCCTCATGTAACTGTTGAGCAACAACCTGGCCATTTTCATCACCACCTAATATTGAAAAAAATCTTACGTTTAATCCCAAGTTAACTAAACCTCTAGCAATATGAGCAGCAGCCCCTGCACTCTCGAATTTTTCAGTAACCTTTACAACAGGAACTGGAGCAAAAGAATTGAGATGGTTAGCCCAGCCATGGAAATAACGATCAAGGATTACATCACCCATTAGAAGTACAGGTTTTTCAGGAGGATTATCCATCAATGTGTGTAGGGAACGTAGTAAATCAATCTCTTTTTGCACAATTTCATCAACCACGTCACCCCACCTCTCAAACCTCGGGAGAGGTAGGTAACAAATCAAACCACCTGCTTATGAATTCTCATTAACCCATTCTGATTGAATATTCTTAGCATAATTTTTATCCAAGCCCAATGCATTTGCTAAAGTATCTAACATAGCTTGTTCATCATCTGAAATATAACCATCCTGCCAAGCAATTGATAATACTTCGATGAATGTGTTTTTCTGAATTTCATTAGATGTTTTACGAGCAGAAATTACTTCTTTTTCTATTTCCTCAACTATGTCAGGCTCCAAACCCAAATGAATAGAAATATCGTCTAACATTATTCTTTCATCTTCAGTAATTATCCCATCATTCCATGCTCGGTGCAATACTTTGCGATATAACTCAGTCTCAGGTTTATCTTTCAAATTAGATTCTAAGGTATCAACCGGATTATAATTCCAATTAGAATCAACTTTTGATAATATATCTAAATATGCTAATTCATGACCAGCAAATTTACCGATTGAAATTTCTCCATCTTCAGTATTAATTATTTGATTTTTAATTCCAGATCTAATTGATTCGGCAGCACCAATTCCAGATTCTGTAAGAGAATAAATTCTACATCTCTGTTTAGAACCTGGTATATGACGAGTATCAATCTTAACTAAATCTTGAGATATTAAAGATTTAAGTGACCTAGGAAGATGTTTTCTAGCAACTTTAACTGCTAAGCTAATACCTGCTTGAGTTTGCTCTCTTTTACCATCCCATTGAGAACGATTCAATGGATGCTCAAAAAGATGAATCAACACTCTCTGTTCGACTGTGAAGTCGCTGATTCTACCCTTCCCAGACATCTTACTCTAACACCCTGATTAGTTGCTACCTATCAAATGTGACGGCTAAATTGGGCGATGGAATGAAGTCCAAGACACCACAGGCCCCGCCATGGAGGATTCTTCAAGCGGCAAAAAAACGATTGGACCGTGCAGATTTTCAGCAGATGGCTGGATACTTTCAGGCCCAGCAGCTCAACGTCTATTTGATAAATCAGCTATTGGAAGGCCAATCGCCAACAATGAATTATTATTACACCCTTCAGAAGTCCTTTTTTGCTCAAGACATCGGCATCTATTAATCGAGGATGATTGGCTAAATTCAGAACTAATATCTAACCCCCAATTATTACATGAGACTGCAGCACTTGAGGCAATGAGAGTCCCCGGCGAAAAAATAGTTTTGGCACATAATGTCAAAGATTTGTTGCCTGAAACAATTGTCTCAAAAGGTTCATGGGCTTTAAGATGGAATAGATCAATGAAAGTCAACAATAACCCCCCGTCTTCAGAAGTAATGTGGGTCAGAGATTTTGAACCAATTAAGTGGGATGAATTATACAATTGGTCATCTGAAGTCAACGCACTAGGAAGACTTGCTGAAGTACTAATTGTAGATGAAGAAATGGGAGTGACGACATATCATATTTCTCCCGAAAACCCATCTGGAGCAATGGAAAATATAGATTTCACAAAAATTAGCCAACACGATAAAAATCTGATTAAAGGAAATATTAAGGGAGCATTTTTGCCCAATAAATTCGATTTACCTGAGCAAATTGGCACTCCACTACCTGAAGGTTCTTGGATTGATGTAGATGAATTAGGAATTATTTCTAATGATTCAAACAAACAAGGAAGTATTAGTCTGCTAATTGATATACTATCTCGTAAACTTTTACCTCGTTCTGGTTTCAAGTATGGTACAAGGTGGAGATTATATGAGGTTTCAATTGGAGAAGAACATGCACCTTGGCTACTTCAGCCTGAATGGCTAGCCCCGAGTGATTGGGCTCAAGCTTGCCTAGCTGCAAGATTAGCTAATGGCGTTCACAAAACTTGGTTATGTGCATTCTTAAAAAATAAAAATTGGTGTTATGTTTCACTTCAAAGACCTGCGGCTGAAGGAAGGTGGTCTGGTTTTAGACACAAATAGTATTGTAATAATATTATTCTAACTAGAAATTTCTATTTATGAATATTTTACTAAGATGAATTGTCCCGTGAATTTCGTAAGTTTCCAGTCCAAAAACCCCATATTATAAATCCACTAATTAGTGATATCATATGAGCAGATGATGTGTAAAAGCTTATTCCATGAAAAAAATGATTCCAATATTCAAAGGTAATTGCAATTACAGGAATTAATAACATATTCTTGCATTGGTGAGATGAAGCACCAATCAGCCCGAAAAAACCAGCAGAACCCCCCATCCAATTACGTGAAAAACCTTCATCAAGAAGCGTACTTTCTGTCCATATTAATTCTGAGATATTCATTACTGATGACATTATCAGTGCAGTAATACAGGTGAAGATCATGAAAAGAATATATGTTCTTAAAGATCCTAAACGTGCTTCAAATGATTGAACAAATAATAAAAAACCGAATGATACGAAAATAATATGCTCGTTTGAATTATGAAAAATAGGCGCAATAAGTAAAGAAAAGAAAAATCGTAATGGTGCATCAATTAGATCTGCGGGCCAAATTCCACCGATGCATGATAATCCACCCCCATTAGCATAACAGAGATATTCTGGCCCACGACCAATCGTTATCCAAATAACCCAGATTATCATTAGGTAAGTGTAGGTAAATTTCCGTGACATAAATGCCTGAAACGGTTTCAATTGTTCACCGTTAGAATTGCGCCAAGGCCAAGACCAAGGGAGTATGGTTTTTTGTTTACCCTTCAAAAAAATCACCCCTTGGGGGGATTAATTTCGTCATAATATTCTACTACTGAATTTTCGAATTCTAATGCGATTTCTTTTTTTGCCTGATACTGGCCTTTATTAATTATTGATTCCATTACTGATTGCCTTTTCTTAATACTCAATAAAACTGACAATGCTAGTAAGACTGAAATTGTAATGATAATATTACTAGGTTCAGATAAAAAGCGTGCTATTTCACCACCTTTTTCATGTTTCTCTGCCGTCAAAATTATTTCACTTTCTTGTTCCAATCCTTGTGAATCACGAATAATTAATTCACCCCTAGCAACCATTCCAGGGACCAACAAACCATTTGGCTCCACAGTAATATTCAATTCTGAGCCTTCACCTAAATTCTGAGTTTCTTTGGTAGATGTGATTCTTTCTAATGGCCCCTCTATTCGTACTTCCCATGTTTGAAAGCCATCACCATCAAATGATAATGGAATATGGAAGTATGATTGCTCGGAGTAATGTATATCCTTTTCAAATGTATCAATATTTAGCCTTAATCCAATATTATGAAATTCCATGCTAATATTTAATGGAGCAGAATTGCCACAATTGAAACTACCCTCCAATCTACCCTCTGAACCAGCAACACCTTCTGAATCCCATCTTAATGTCCTAACTTCTTTATTGCCTGCAATTAATGCTTGATCTTCTACAATAGTTACTATTCTTCCGTCTGATGAAATAATATTTGATTCAAGTTGGCAACTAACTGATGACTCCACATGCATTATTAAATCTTCATTGCCCAATAATTGAATTGGCTTGTGAGGAGGAATTACATCAAAAGTAGAGACTCCTTGACTTGAAATATTTATTTTAATAAAATTTGAATCCATTGAAACGACTTCGGCGGTCCAATTAACAATACGACCATAATGATCAATGATTTGTATTCCCTCTGCTCCAAATTTTTGACTAGGAGAAAACACATCACCTGCAGAACCTTTATCATTTCCAGAAAGCAACCCACTATCACCATCTGATTCTAGAACATATAACCAAGGATTATCTGGGTCAGTATTTACTAAATTTTGCTCAGAATCACCTACTGCACTATCTTGTAATGTTACTAACAATCCATGGCCTGGCAACTTTTTATCAAAACCAATGTCAGCCCTGTATGACATCCAAACTTTCTCTGATGGTGAAATTTGTATAAACAAACCATCGCCACCATCAGATAAAGGCGATAAAATATATTCTTGAATTTGGCCTGTACTAGATATTGATACTTCAGTTGCCCTATCTAGTCCGATTAAATCCATGGTGGCCAAAGATGGTAATGCTGGCGTACGCCCATTGGCTCCATTCCAATTACCACTAGCCATGATATCCCAATCACCCACGCCATTCCAATCATCCCCTGTACCCAACCCATGTACATCATAAATATCTAAAGCACCCATTTGATGAAGCATTTCATGCATAATTGTACCAAAACCAGAATCGAAACCTGCTATAGTATAATGGTCAAACTTGTAATCACCCACCTCTACTGTATCTTCTAAATGACCAAAATGACTCCAAATATTAGATGTGCTCCCAGAATCTTCCTGTACATTACCAGTATGAAGAAGAAGAAGACGATCTATCCAACCGTCTGAATTTAAATCAAATTGAGATAAATCATATCCGTTAAATGAATTCTTAATTACTGATTCTGCAAGTCCTGCCGGACCATTAGAACCATCTTCGCCAGCATCACGAACATCTCCATCATCCTTACCCCAATAACCATCATTATTCTGAGAATGGTATACTTCTGGGAAAATTGATACTGAAAGGTTGGTCAGACCACCACTAGTTTGGGATAAATAATCATCAGCACCATTGGTCCCAGTAAGAAGAATACCTGCTTTTTCTATATTCCTAAAACCATTTACTGGAGCGTTTGGGAAATCAACAACCACTACTAGCCAACTTTCATCTTCTTGTAAGGGCACAATTGGAGCATCATTTATTGTATCATGAGTATAATCATTTAATAAGTCAAAATAAGGCTCTACCTTGGATGGATCTTGACTAATATACCACCCTGCAACAATTATCATTGCCGCTAAAGGGACAGCAATCATCGCCCTCATGTTTAATCGCTGCACCGCGTAAGTATTGAAACATGCGCTACAATGATAATTGAATGCATCAATTATTCACGTAATGAAATATCCAAGTTAGAATCAATTAACCCACCTGTTTCTATCCAAATCTCATTATCTGTAAACCTTGTACCCCATGGTTGAATACCACTAATAGAAGAAACAAATCTAACTTGATCCTTCTTGTCTTGAGCTATTCTATTTTGAATTCTAGATTGTGATTGCTTTGACCAAGGACAAGATGAAAGAGATAAATCTAGACGGTCTGCAAAATTTACTATTGATGTGGGTGCCAAATCTGAAGTCAAGACTTTGTTAAGTCTATTTAGCCCATAATAATTACAATTAGAGGATAATAAAGAACTTTTTAATTCCCCAGGAATAGGGCTAGCATCACAACCTGAAATCACTACATCAGAAACTTTCTCTAGTAAAACTCGTTCGTAAAGCTGTTCTGCCTCATCTGAATTAAGACATAATGAATCTGCTAATAATAAACCAACATTACTAGGCAAATTCTGTTCCGCAATCCTACCACAAGCACCCTCACAGATGCAATCAACAACTAGAACCCTCCTTTCACCACCTTCGCTATCAAATACAGTAGTAGGTGACCTCCCTCTTGGTTTATTTACGAATGGAGAAAGGTTGGCTATGAACTCGCTAATAAAAATAATTGTAACTGCTGTCGTAAAAAATAGGCCTTGGAAAGCAGGCGGTGTTACAATGTAAAGTAATACAATTGCAATAAAATGTAAACGTATTCTAAAAGGATGTAAAGGATCTTCGTCTACCATTCCTAAAGCACGTGCAAAAGTTAGAGAAACTGATGATAAAAATATGATTACAACTAACCAACTTAAAGATAATGCCATTTGAAACAATGAAACGACATCATAGTGTGAGCCAATGCCATCTATCATTGATGTAGCTTGAGATATGGCTACTAACTTTGGAAAACCCCATAACCACCCAACAATAATAATCAAAGAACCAAACAAAATTCCAATAGTTGAAAGAGCAAATAGCCAAGTTCTTTCCCTAGGTAGTAACCCGGGTTTAGAAAACCACCAAATTTCTGTTGCAATCCAAGGCATTAATACCCAAATAGAAAGTAAACCAACTGCTGTCCAACGCGTGTCAAGCCATGAATATGGGCTGTAAATAGTTAAACTTCCTGAACCATCTGCTAATGGTATTCTTGAAAGCCACCAAGAAAAAATATCATCTATTAAAAAGGCCCAAATAACTGCAACAATCACCAATGCAAACATTACTCTTTGAATCCTATTAGATGCTTCATTCAAATGTTCAATGATGTGCTTACTAGTATCTGCCGGGGAGATCCCGCCCAAAATAACACCTCAGATGATATCCATTACTTTCTTCTCAGCTTTTGCCGCTAACATTGTCCTATAAACTCCATATGCAGCCCAAAAACCGATAAATATTGAAGGCGCATACATATATGCTGCAGCACCATCAGCAATCCAATTTAAACCTATAATAAAGAATAATGCTGAGATTAATCCTCGGCGTAATGCTTGTGGATAAGCCAATTCCTTAGCTAACCAATCAGGCCCATCCCCATTCTTTCTCTCGAGAATTTCCCTTTGTAATACAGCAGCAACAATTAGAACACAAAGAGATGCCCAATACAGAGTATTTCCTGTAGTAAAAACACTATCTGCAAGTTCAAGTTGTTTTTCATGTTCTATTGATTCAGGGTCAGGTTCACTAACAAACAAGCTCTGATAATCCCCTACACTAATCACTCTTTTATCCAAATTCTCCTGAGCTGAAGCATCTGATGGTGAATTAATTACAAATGACAACAAATTCCAAGAATCGCCATCATTAGCATTATCTTGGTCATCTACTGAATTTCCAGCCAAATAAAATGACACATCTCCAGAATCAGTCTCAGGAGGTGTCCAAGTTATTACCCATTCTGCGGGACTAGCTACAGCGCTATGAGAAATATTATCACTAGTAGAAATTGATGATTTCGGGTCCGAACTACCATCTGCTGGGCGCACTTCTAACCCCTCAGACCAAGAAAAGGTACCCACATTACCCGAAGAAAGCATAAATCCACCTGCTGTATTAGATGCATGTTGAATGCTAATTGTGAAATCGTATGTTTCATTTACCAAATAAGAATGTGGTACACCCGAAATTGATAGAACTACATCAGTCGATGGAGGGGAAGGAGAGGATGGAGCCAAACTACCATGACAGTTACAACCTGAAAGAATTGTTGATTCGCCAGACATGTTTGATTCAGGAGGCCCACTAGATGATGCTAATGCTTGTGCAGATAGGATCAAAATGAGTAAAAATGCAATGACAGAATGGGTTGAGGTTAGCCGCACATGAACACCTACTAACACCCTCGAACTGTGGGCGATTCATAACCGTTGCTTGATAGCCCCCCGTTAAGGGGGGCTGATTATCAAAAATAATATGCACTCAAAGGTCCTTAATTGCACTATTCAATTCATTCATCATCTTCTTACCATCACCAAATAGCATCATGGTCTTATCTTCATAGAATAAGTCGTTATCAACACCTGCATAACCAACATTCAGACTGCGCTTGATTATGATTACTACTCGTGCCTTATCAGCATCTATTATTGGCATGCCCCCTAATGGTCCTTCACCAGACCTTGCAACAGGGTTGACTGTGTCATTTGCACCAATAATCAGTGCCACATCAGTCTCTTGTAACTCACTATTTATCTCGTCCATCTCAATAAGTTGCTCATAGGGGACATTTGCCTCTGCAAGTAATACATTCATGTGACCAGGCATACGGCCAGCAACAGGATGAATACCATACTTTACTTCGACATCTTGAGCCTCCAATAAATCTGCAAATTCCTTTACAGCGTGCTGCGCTTGACTAACCGCCATCCCGTAACCAGGTATGATAACACAAGATGTGATTCCGTCACAAACCATTGCAACTTCTTCGGGATCACTACCCACCTTAGTCCTAGTTACTGTCTCTTTTCCACCGCCACCAAATGATTTGAATAGAACAGCAGATAGTGTACGATTCATTGCCTTGCACATTATGAAAGTAAGAATGAGACCTGCAGCACCAACCATCGAACCTGCGATGATTAGTACATTATTTCCTATCACAAAGCCAGTGAAAGCAGCAGCAATTCCAGAAAGAGAATTTAACAAACTTACTACCACTGGCATGTCTGCGCCACCAATTGGTAAAACAAACAATACACCTAGTAAACAAGAGGCTCCTACTAAACCATATATGTAATCAGTATTGTTGGGTTCTTGAATTGTAAGGACAATCAATACAATAGAAGCAAGCAACAATGCAACCTTCACAAAATTGAGCCAAGGTGGACCCCAAGTGGGGAAGTTTACCCACTTCCTACGTCCTCTGGAATCCTTCTTTGTTAGTGGAATGTAAAAACCACCCATCAACTTACCCATAGCCATTAAACTACCAGTTAGTGTTAGCCATCCAACTAATCCAGTAAGACCAATCGCGACCCATGTAGCATAGAGTTCAACTCCAGCACTAGGTACATCGCCACTCTTCAGACGTGCCAACACTTCGGAAAGACCAACTAGTGCAGAAGCCGCACCACCAAATCCATTGAAAAGAGCAACCAATTCTGGCATGCCAGTCATTTCAACACGTATTGCCATCCAAGCTCCTATCAAAGTGCCAAGGGCCAAACCCCCAACAATTAATTCAGGCTCGACATTTCCTTCAGAATACATTTTTCCTAAAGTAACTAGAACTGCAAGAAGCATACCAATAGCCCCTAAACGATTACCATTTGGAGCGGTTTTTGGACTAGACAACTTCTTGATTCCTAAGATGAATAAAGCTGCAGATAGGAGATATCCTATGTCCCAAATAACTGCATCAACCATTTCAAGCACCCCCTTTCTTCTTACGCTTGCCAGCAATCATTTCCAACATCCTATTGGTTACCATGAATCCTCCAACCACATTGATTGTAGCCATAACTAAAGCAGCAAATGCAAGCCATGCTGCAGCCCCAGGATTGCCATTATTGAAAGCAGAATTGGATAGAATCAAGGCACCAACAATAGTAATTCCCGAAATAGCATTGGCACCCGACATGAGTGGGGTATGAAGTGTAGGTGGGACTTTACTAATCAATTCAAAACCAAGGAAAATAGCGAGGACGAATACCGTGATACTAGCCACCAATGTGGCGAGTGTTAAACTCATTCAACCACCTCGGATAAGCGGGTCTGTTTCTCATGGATATTACCACCATTACAAATGAGTACACCACCCATGCCTGAGACATAAAAATCACTTCCCTCGGGAGCACCAACAAGAATATCATCACCTAAATCTAATGTTAATTCACCTTCTTTAACTAAAGAGGCAACAAATGTAGTTAGATTATTTGAGTATAACATACTAGCAGATGAGGCTAATTCACCAGGCAAGTTGGGAGTACCAATTATGGTAACACCGTTTTCAGTAGTTAATATTTCACCAACTTTTGTTAATTCACAATTACCACCCACATCAGCATTCATATCAACAACAACTGCACCTGCCTTAAAATTCTTAACAGCGCTAGCAGGTACAGTAATTGGCGCAGGACGGCCAAAGATTCTTGCTGTCGTGACTATCACGTCAGCATCACTGGCTACTTCACAAACCGTGTCATTAACCTTCTGAATAAATTCAGGTGTTAGAGGCTTAGCATATCCGGACTCATCTTCAAAATCATCCATCCCATCAACTTCGATAAATCTTCCACCTACAGACTCAATCTGCTCAGCAGCAGACTTCCTAACATCTGAAGCATATACCACAGCACCCAACCTCTTAGCGGTAGCAATAGCTTGTAGACCAGCAACACCTGAACCCATAATCACAAACTTCGCAGGCCTAACCGTACCTGCACTTGTAGTCATCATTGGGATTCCTTTAGGAACATGTGCTGCACCCATCAATACTGCCTTATAACCTGCCAAATTATCTTGGCTACTATTAACGTCCATTGCTTGAGCACGTGAAAGACGACGCGGAATCATGTCCATACTAAAAAGTGTGATTTTCGCCTCCATTGCCAATTTAACTTTTTCAGGGCTACGGAAGGGGTCAGCAACACAAGCTAACATTTGGCCTTCTTTCATAGCATCTATTTCAGGCATCCCAATAGATACTACGATGTCTGCTGATAGAGCATCCGATCTATTGGTCACAGTAGCGCCGGCATCAATATAATCTGAATCAATATTGTGAGAAGAGAGACCTGCGCCTGACTCTATCAAAACGTCAAATCCTAACTTAACTAATTTCTTTACAGACCCCGGGACAATTGCAACTCTTGATTCGCCATCAGACTCCTTAACAACACCTAACTTCATTATAATCACACTCGCGACTCATCACTACCAAGGAGGTTCTAATCCTTCAACAACCTTTGCGAATTGAAACAGGTTATTGAACATGCTCAAACAGGATGTTAAATCAATAGTGCAAAAAATACACCCACAGAGAATATGTACACATGTTAAGCGGTTACTATTTGAGCCAGTTATGTCGGGGCACAACCACAGGTGGCATTATGGCAGATGGAAAGGTAAAGATTGCAGTAATCGGAGCAGGGAATGTAGGAGCTACTTGCGCCTTTGTTCTTGCACAAAAGAAATTAGGAGATATTGTACTTCTAGATATTTTCGAAGGATTCGCTAAAGGAAAAGCGTTGGATATGAGCCAAGGAGGTCAAATTCTAAATTATGATGGTAGTATTACTGGAACATCTGACTATGCAGACATTGCTGGCTCAGATGTAGTTGTAGTCACATCAGGTTTCCCTAGACAACCAGGAATGAGCCGGGAAGACCTAATTGGAAAAAATGCTGAAATTATCTCTCAAGTAGGGACTGGAATTAAACAGCACGCACCTGATTCAATCGTTGTAATGGTCACAAACCCATTAGATTTAATGACATACCATATGCAAAAAGTAACAGGATTCCCACATCACCGAATTGTTGGACAAGCTGGAATTCTTGATTCGGCTCGTATGACTCATTTTGTAGCACAAGAGATTGGCTGCTCTAATGAAGATGTACAAGCAATGGTTTTAGGTGGCCACGGGGATACCATGGTACCACTTCCACGTTATACAACAGTCGGAGGAATTGCAATTACTCAATTACTTGACAAAGATACTATCGACGCAATAAGTGAGAGAACTGCTGGTGGCGGGGGAGAGATTGTCAAACTACTTGAGCGAGGTAGTGCATTTTATGCCCCTGGATCGGCTGCTGCAATTATGGCAGAATCAATAGTAAAAGACAGAAAAAGACTGCTCCCCTGTTCAGCCCACTTGAGTGGCCAATATGGATTGAGTGATATTTACATTGGAGTACCAGTAGTATTAGGTAAGAGAGGGGTAGAGAAAATTATTGAGTTAGATCTTGAAGATTCGGAACTAGAAAGCCTACAAGGATCTGCGAACTTTTACAAAGGTCAATTAAGTGATTTATTAGGATACTAGAATAGTAATTGACCTTAACTTTGACTCAATATTTCAGCGGCGGATTGATGACCAAAGAGCGGATGGCAAAATCATGACTAAGCACCTTTACCTAGAGCACGATGGAAAAGTCTTGCTTGTAGACCATTCTGGCAAAGGCCCACAAAAACCTGTAAGAGGACGAATAGAATTTAACCAAATTGATAATGGTTGGCTATATCGTTTACCAACTGAAAAAGAAGCAAGTAAGTTAGGACTTACTTGGGAAGTCAAGAGAGTTAATCGTTTCAAATTTGGAGAGAAAACACACGAAGTAATACATGCTCTACCTGATATTGAATGGCCAAGTAATTGGGCATGGAAAGACAATTTGATTTCTGATTCAGCCGTCCACCCAGTAGCCAGAGAAAGCGTCTATAGAACAATGCATAGGATTGTATCAAAAGTGATTCTTCGAAATTCAAAAGGACAATTATTATTACAAAAAGTGAACAGAGGTTTCTTCACAGGACAATGGACATTGCCTGGTGGTTTCCTTGATTATGCCGAGCACCCTCGTAAAGGTGCTGAAAGAGAACTTCTCGAAGAATTAGGAGTTAATTTGAAACTTCCTGACCCTAGAGGTGAAACTGGTGAAATTGTAAATGGGATTGATCGTTGTATTGTTCTAGAAAGAATATTCAACTCAGAAGGAATTGATTGGGTTTCATTCACATATCTAGTTGATGTTGAGGATGGAATCAAAATAATTTGTAAACCTGACGAGGTAGATGAAGCACGTTGGTTCGATCTAAAGGATGCTATGGAAAGAGCAGCATCATTATTTGATATTGAAGCATTTAGATCACTAGTAGAGGATGATTGAAATGAATGCACAAAATGAGCGTGGGAAATTCATCTTGAAAGCATCTCTATATGTTTCCATAATTACAACAGTTGTTTCTCAATTAACAATGCAATTATTGGGTGGAAATAGGCATGATTCTTCATATTGGAGTCAGGAAATAGAAAACCTGGGTGAAGAATTGATTTTCGAAAATGGTTTGCCACCGTTTATTTCTTCCGCAGGTGTATTCCCTCCTGAAAGCTACATATTTGGCATTGGGCTAACTATAACAGGTATTCTATTCATACTACTTTCTTATGAAATGGCAAACTTACAAGAAATAACTCTATCAAAAGATCCAAAATCAACTAAATTTAGTTATTGGAGCAACAAATTAGGACTGATTTTTGGAGTTTTTACAGGAGCATCGATAATTCTGATTTCATGGACGCCAATGGACACACAATTAATGGCTCATATACAACTTGCTATACAAGTATTCTATGGTGCTTTGTTATGGGCTTCTTTTGCAACAATATCACGCACCTCAATAGACAATGAAGTTAGAGTAAAAAATATCTCAATCAATACAATACGTTGGTCATTGATTGTTTTGGCTTTCACTTCACTACAACTAATTCCTGTAGCAATTATCCACAGCATGTTAAATTTAGCAGCATTATTTGAATGGATAATGTTCTTTTCATTATGCTTAGTTTTATTTTCTTTCAACCTTATTTTCACTTCAACACCAATTATTGAGGAGGAATGAATTTGGGTATTGTTCTTCTAATTGTTTCCGCACCAGATATTGGCTCGACAATTCAAGGCGATGCATTACTATCTAGAGGAGGATGGGAAAAACAAGAAATCGTAGAGGGTGGAGACACTTGGATTAATGGAAATGGAAGAGTACATCTTTGGTGGTTCCCAAATAAAGTTCTCGATGAAGATAATCTAGATCAACGATATACGACATTAACAGGGGAAAAAGTGGATGAAGTAATCTTTCTTTCAAGACATTATGCGGCAAGTGGACAACCTAGCCTAACACTTCATGTGATTGGAGTGCCGGGTGAATCACCCCTCGGAGAAAGAGCAGAGTTTGGTGGAATAAAAGGCAGTGTTGTACCCCCTAATACACGCTTTGCTTCATGGTATAGAAGAATGTACGAAGCAGGAGTAAAACACAATTTAACTCCAGAATTTGATTTAACTATAGAAACAACACATCATGGGCCATGTCTTTCAGTCCCCACAATGTTTGTTGAAATTGGTTCATCAGAATCACATTGGGGGAGAAAAGATGCTGCCGAAGCATGGGCTGATGTCATCTATGATGGTCTCGGCCTAAATGGTGGCAGCGAACTAGGAAATTGGGAAACTCTTAGTGATGATGAAAAATTAAATTCGAAGATAATGTTGGGTATCGGCGGAGGCCATTATGCCCCAAGACATACAGACGTAATTCGTAAAACTGATTGCTGGGCTGGCCACCAAATTGCATCATATTCATTAGATATGATAAAGCCAGATGTTGAAAATTGGGATGGTACTAGTGACCCTTACCCTAAAGGCCAATGGTCACATGCCATCAAAGAATGCCTTAAAAGCACAAAAAAAGCATTCCCTAAAGGCAATATCATTGCCCATTTAGATAGAAAATCATTCAAAGGTTGGCAACGACAATCTATCAAAAGGCTATGTCAAGAGCTCAACCTACCAATAGGAAGAACTGATGATTTCAAATGATATCTTATGGGTAATTGTCAAAGAGCGAGTAGGGGCTGCCAAGAACAGGGTGTGACCGATGGGGCTATTTGGGAAGATTGTAATTGGCCTACTTCCCATTATGCCCAAATTCATCGTAGGGTGGGTTGCAAAGAGATATGTCGCAGGAAAAACACTTGATTATGCAATAAATACCATGATTACACTAGGTAATAAAGAGGGTTGTTGTTTTACTATTGATGTGTTAGGTGAAGAAATTTCATCTCTAGACGAGGCTAATTTTTTCCTCAATGAATATGTTCGTGTAATTGATGCAATTGTTGAACATCAAATTGATGCTAACATTTCTATTAAACCTACAGCTTTTGGATTATTAATTGATGAAGAAAAGGGTAAGGAAAAAATCAATAAATTGCTATCTAAAGCATCTGAAAATAATATATTTGTCAGACTAGACATGGAAGATCATAGAGTCACTCAATCAACAATTGACATTATATTAGATATGCATAAAAAGGGATTCAACAATATTGGAATTGTACTACAAGCAAGGTTGCATAGGACAATGAATGATATACAAAACATATGTGATAATTTGGGCACTAAATCAGATTTTAGAATATGTAAGGGGATATATCTAGAGCCTGAAGATATAGCATTTACTGATTACCACGACATAAATAATGCATTTTCAGAATCATTACACTTAATGCTAAAAAATGGCGCATATTGTGGAATAGCAACACACGATAAACCAGTAATAAATGATTCATTAAAACAAATTGAAGAATTTGGGATGGGTCCTATAACACCAGACCCAAGAAATAACTCTGGACCTATTAGGGAAGGAAAAGGACCAGGATATGAATTTCAAATGCTACTTGGTGTACGCGGTGAATTAAGAAGACAATTGTTAAAACAAGGCCATAAAGTGAGAGTTTACGTCCCATACGGGGAGAAATGGTACGAATATAGTAGAAGAAGATTGAGAGAAAATCCCGACATTGCTTGGCATATAACAAAAGCTCTACTAATGCCTTGGTCAAATAGAAGATGATTAATCATTGAAATGTTTCTTACTACGAATGTTTGATTCTCTTACTCTCTGTTGGTGCTCATCACGACCATGGAAATCTTGACCCTTCCAACGCCCCCTTTCCCTCTTCTTCCTTTCTTTAGCTTCATCGTAACTAGGTGGCATGTGAAGGAAAATTCTTCTGATATTAGCTGCTTTCATACCGCCATTCAAAGTCCTACCCTTACCACTATGTAATGCTCTAATTCGCCACCTTACGCCTTGATGTTC
Organism: Thermoplasmata archaeon; assembly: GCA_002727675.1. Classification (GTDB taxonomy): domain Archaea; phylum Thermoplasmatota; class Poseidoniia; order Poseidoniales; family Thalassarchaeaceae; genus MGIIb-Q1. The sequence continues at coordinate 36,893 of PBXQ01000056.1, forward strand.
ATAAATTGAACCACATTTGAATTCCCTTTCAGGGTCACAAAAGATTGAGTCTGAAAATGAATATTCACCTTCACTAAATGTCATCCTCACCATGACTACATCAGTTCTTGTAGCCCAAACCATCATGACTTTATTAGCTGAAACATCATTAGATGATGTCGCATTAGGCATTTCTAATCTAGTAATTTCCCATAATGCCTCATTATGCTCAAATTCATCCCCAAGAGAAAATATCTCATCGGAATCAATTTCCAAGGAAATCTGGAATGATTCAGAACCTTCTGAAAGTGTGAACCTAACATTTGTGGGCTTTGGTGGACGAATTTGTATGGTGTGAACATTACTACAATGTTGACACTGCACCAAATAATCAGTACCTTTTCCTTTATCTTTAGTTCGTAGAATGTTATGTTCTGTTTCTAGTTCACAAGTGGAGCAAAAAACAAATTCGTCGCCGTTTTCAACTAAGTCCTCGCCCCCTGTCATAGGACAACCCCCGCGCCCACCCTTCTTCAAATCACCCATAAGTGAAAATATTACATACACAACAATTGAACAATAAGACCCTTTGGCAAGAACGTGAGTAGCCACCGTGATGATTTGAGCAAACTCCTTGATCGCAACACAGATTCTAGCAGGGATGAACCTGAAGTTGCTGCTAATATAGGAGAGCAATTAAAACACATGGAGTTGAAATCATTACCAATAAGTTTGAGGCGAAGAATTAGAGACGTTGTTGCACAAATTAAACCACAAAATATTGTAGAAGTTGGTGCTGGAATCGGACATCTTTCGGCATGGTTGTTTGATGAGTGGGATACAACCGAACATACTCCATCAAGATATATAATGGTAGAAGCCGGAGGCAAATTTGGAGTAATCCTAACCCGGTTAATTGAACGATATAATGCTTCAAAATGGGCTCAAGTTGTTGTGGGTGAATGGAATGAAATTATTGCTGAACAAAGAAGTTGGGTCGCTGCCAATACTTCATCTTCAGAGAATTCTATGATCTCAAAATCTCCATTACCAACAAATATTGATATTTGCATTATTGATGTTGGTTGGGAAAATCAAAATGCTTGCATCATGGGGGCAGTCCCCTTACTTGGTGAAAACAGCATCATACTAACATCAGAACCCGATGTACCTGATGAAAATGAAACAGACGAAAATAAAATTGCTGCTTTTAACGAATGGATTGTATTAGTAAAAATGCTGAATGAAACTCATGAAATAGGTTTTGTCCCAATGTTTGGTGGTACATTGATAGGGATTAGAAAGGTTAAGCGTTAGATGCGGCAATCAATGATTCTACATCTAATACCCCATACCCATAGTGGTCATCGTGACTATCTTGGCCCGAAGAAGAATCTGAAATCCATTGCTTGACATCTGAAATCGCCCCAGAGCCACCTGATGAGCCATCTTGTTGAATTTCTGGGTTCTCCTGCAATAGAAGTGCAATAGCACCTGATACCCAGGCTGTTGCGGCAGATGTTCCTGATGCATAGCCCCATGGCAAAAATCCATCTTCAACTTGACTTAACGGAATCAAAATTGGGACATCTTCACCTGGCCCTGTTAGTTCGGGTTTTTTGTCGGGGTCACTCCTTGACAATCTTGGTGGAATCAAATTGAAATTATTGTCACCTTGACTAGAACCAGACCAAATAGATCCCATACGATCAACCCCCCCTACACAAATTACATCTTCAACTGATCCCGGACTTGAAACATCCCCATCATCATTTTCACCATCATTACCAGCGGCTGCAATAACGAAAACTCCGGCTGAAATAGCATCATCAACAGAATTTTCAAGAGAGTCTGTGCTGCTAATTATAAAATTAAATCCGGCAGCACCTCCTAAACTCAGTGAGATGACATCAACTCCCGATGCAACACACCAGTCTACTGCTGCAGCAATAGTATCGTCATCACCTTCACCGTCTGATGACATTGCTTTAGCCACAAATAAATCTGATTTAGGTGCAACTCCTTTCATCCAACCTTCTGCCCAAATCAATCCAGACATTGCAGTTCCATGACCTTGATCATCATATGGTACGTCTCGGTCATTAATGAAATCCTTCCAACCTGACAGATTCTTGTCGGCAAAGTCTGTGTGAGTCAAATCAATACCAGTATCCACAACACAGATAGATACACCACCCCCATTAGCTGAAACGTTATCTAAGCCAGTCAAGGACCTAAAATCATCCTGCCAATTCAATAAATCTTCTGGGGGGCCACTCTTTTCAGGATTTTGAAATACATACTGATAAAGTCCAATGCCTGCAATCGTAACTGATGAAATGATTAACAACGCAGAACCTATAGAAAGAATAATTGCCACATGTTTTTCCGAGATCACGGGTTTCTTTTTTTCTTGATTAGGGAATTCTGGCATATCAACAGTTTCCCAATCAACTTCTGATTTGCCCACCGTTGACCGCCCCCATATTCAATGAAATATATCATGTTGATAATTTTGATGGCACCTTTACAAATAATATACTCATCTAAGGGCATTTACTGCTTCTTCAAATAGATCAACAAATTGCCTTGCTTCTTCTTCAGTATTGTATAAATAAACTGATGTCCTCAATGAACCACCAGCAATATCCTTTGAATTAAACCAACTATTAACACAATGGTAGCCTGACCTAACCATTATCGAACCCGCCTCATCTAGTATGATTGAAAGATCGTAGACATCAATATCATCAACTGTAATAGAAGTCATCCCCCCACGAAGTCTAGCAGAATCAGGGCCAATAATTGAAACCTCCTCAATGTCTTTTACTCCATCAGTAATTATTTCATTCAAACGAACCTCATGTGATCGTAACCATTCAAAATCTACACTCTGTAAGTATTCTACTGCTGCCTTTGCACCAATAATTCCGGCATAATTAGATGAACCACCCTCAAATTTTGCTGGTGGCTTAAGAAATTGAACATCATGATCACTAATATTTGAAACTGTCTTCCCACCTCCTGAGATGGTATCTAAATTAGCAAGGCACTCTTCTTTACCATACAAAACACCAATCCCACTAGGGCCAAGCATCTTATGCAAGCTGAAGGTAAGATAATCGCAATCTAATTGCCGGACATCAACCTTGTTATGTGGAACACCTTGGGCGGAATCAACTAATATTTCCGCATCATAATCATGAGCAATCTTCGTAATCTCCTTGACTGGATTTGTAACTCCATCAAGGTTACTAACTTGTGGTACTGCAACCAATCTTAGATTCTTACCAATCGTGGAACACTTTTCTTCAAATGCCTCCAAATCAAATGTATTATCATCATTAGAATGTACAAATGAGTGTTTAATTAAGCCTTTATTTTCAAGTTGTAGCCAAGGAACCAAATTACTATTGTGTTCTTTATCAGTAGTCAAAACGACATCATCTTTTTCCCATTTAATTCCATGTGCTACTTGATTAATGGCAAAGGTTGAATTCAATGTAAATATTATTTCATCTGTAGTTGCTCCTATGAATTTGGATATTAAACCTCTTGATTGTACCAACTTGTGAGTAACTGAATTACCCCAACGATGTGGACTACGACCAGCACAACCTGGAGTCACAGTATAGTATGAATTGATTTCATCTACAACAGAATCAGGGCGCATCGTAGTACAAGCATTATCCAAATAAGCAACAGGATCTTCTTTTCTTAATGGAGCAAAGTCATCTCTGAAACGATTTGGGGGCACAATATCACCATGCTTCATCATCAGGGAAATGATCACTAATAGGCGCACTAGTTCCACAACCATCACAACTAATGCGTTTTGGGAATTTAGTAGAACAACTTTCACAGTTCTCATCAGGTGCACCAACCCCATCACAATCATCAGTAAGGCAGACTACCTCAATCATACCTGTGACAAAATTTCGTTTTACAGGAGTAGCGCCACCACAAGTAGGGCATGTACCTCTCTGACCCTTTTCAACAGAATCTTCACCTCTTAATTTACGGCTTACTTCACGTGACCGGTGGCTTTCAATTTCTTGACCTGCTGAGCCAAGCATTAATTGCGGATACCACAAAACATGAATCAAAGCAAATACTGAAATTGTCCCAGAAATGACATAAAATACACGGTATAACCACATATTTGTTGAATCTCTAAATGCAACAGAATGAGCCCCAAACCATGAAAATATTATTACTGTTAAACACCAAAAAACTAGTACTGCACACCACGCAACTAAACTATGATCTCGCATAGCTGCCTCCATTTTCCTAGGATCTGGATGGCCATGTTGATTTTCAACGTGTACATCACGTGTCTGAGCAACAGCCTGCCAAGTATTAAATGATAAAAATCCTAGAATGGATGCCCCCATTATCAAACCTACGAAATCGAAAAAGGAAGAACCAAGAGGGAATTTAGGATTATCTGCATGAGATACAATTATTCCTATTTGAACTGCGCCTAAACCAATAAATAAGTACAGAGTTTTTTCACGCATTAGTGGATACTCTCCCAATATTCTGAATAGGAAGATTACCCAGAATACAACACTCATAATCATCATAGCAAATGCTTGCCAAGTAATAGCATTTAATCCATCAATTCCAACTTTCCAAATATCTCCGCCACCTGAAAACTCCCCACTAGCAAGATCTGTTGAACCTGTAAATAATGCTGCAAAGCCCAAAGCAATAGTGATAATTTCAGTCCGACCCCAAGTTTCACGAATTTTACGGTAATGAAAGTTAAGTTCTACCTTCAAATCATGTAATGGAGTAAGCCAAGGTTGATCAATTGAAAGGCGTTGTTCTAATCGCATTTCAGAGAGGCGGGCGCCAATATGCATCTGTTCGCCTTCAGCAAACTCTTCGTCGGCCAAGTCCCCCTCCATGTGGGGCCGAGTATTTATTAGCCATTAAGAAACACCCCTCAACAATTACTAATCAGGTCATTATTCAATGCAAATTATTCTTACAGCAAAAGAGCCACTGGCGTGAATTGAACACGCGACCTACGCCTTACCAAGGCGTCGCTATACCTCTAAGCCACAGTGGCAGTATTGCGGGCGACTCAAAACCTAAACTTAACAATGTCCGTGCCTAAATAACCCCAAAGCAATAACTTATGAATCGTCACCATGAAAGGTAAGTCATTAGTCGGAGTCATCGTAGCCGAGATCGCATAGCCTGGTATCGCGCGTGACTGGAAATCACGTGGGTTCGTCCCGCGGGAGTTCAAATCTCCCTCTCGGCGCCACACAAAAAACGCTTGACTGAAAAGCACTTGTAGTCCGAGTCAAAGGGGCGCTGATTGAGTAATAATACAAGGGGGGGTCAGCGCCACAGGGAGTTCAAAATCTTCAAAAATCGCAGTAAAACTAATAAAATACACAATTTAGTCCACATTATGAGCACTAAATGGTTAGAGGATGAGGTGTCTGATGATGAGGACGACGAATCAGATGAGGATTGGGCGCCCAAAACCACCGATAAATTACCACGAAATCCAGATGATTGGCAACCAGTAGATGGTGTTGACACGGAAACTCAATACGAAATAGATGATAATTCTAAAGATGAAGGTTATGTTTACATTCGTTCTAATTCTACTTCTGGTCTCGGGGCAGGAATAGAAGAGGTTCGTACTCGAGATGATGATGATGATGATGGTGGTGAATGGATTGCCACTGACAATTTAAACATAGATGAGGAAGCTGATTCTGACGACCCGACAAAGTACACAATAATCATGGAATTCGTTCATGACGAAGACCCAGATGAAGAAGACGATGATGAGGTGTGAACGCAGAGAGTCCGGATTGTCCCAAATGTAATGGTGATGGAGTTGCATGATTACCCATTGTATGGGGAAATAGGAGTAATGGACATTCAATTGTAATCAGACGTCATCGCCAGTATGCCAATCCTGATAATTTGGATCATAAGCTCCTTTGCCCCTCATGCTTTGGCACTTCTCACACAATTTTGGCCATGTCCACTGATCGATTCGCCTCTTACACTGGCTACATTTGGGCATGTGGATAGGTTTATACTGATTTGTTTAACTGTTTGCCTGTTAATCTAGCATGAAATTAGTTCAAAGGCTAGCACCTGAATCAACCAATCCGATAATTACCGATGTAAGGTTTGGAATAATAATTTTATAATATTCTTTATTAACAGTGATTAATACGAATTAGTATGGTTGCAGGAAATCATCCTTGTCACCGGTGCAATCGTACCCCTTTAGAAATGGGTTTTAGTGCAAGATTCCTTGAATGCTTTTGTGGCCCTTGTTGCCCGACACATGGTTTTCGTTGTAAACACGATTTTGAGTGGGTATGTATAGATTGTCAAGGTGATTGTACTGGAAGACATCCAAAATGTCCAGATTGAATTATTTCAGA
>PBXQ01000057.1 GCA_002727675.1 Thermoplasmata archaeon
ATCTTGTAATTCTGGGGAAGCCGTCTTCAATGAAGAAATACATAGATCGAACTTTGAATCCGACGAATCGCACTTTCCGAATTTTTCTTCGAATTCTTCTGTGCTCATTTTCAACTGCCTCAGAAAACGCCTGCTCCTCACTCTGATAAATCTGTATTCACAAAGCCGTCTGTATGATAATCGCAAGGAGGCCCCTTGTGTTCAAAATGAGCGCATGGGTAGTCACTGCGAATGCCCATTCAACAACGAAGAAGCCCTTTGGTTCCCCATTGAAATTCGCAACTAATCGTCGTAGGTAACGTAAACAATCGCAGCGTTTGGTTGTCGTGTACCTTCTTCAGGTTCTCTTCTCAAAACAAGCACTTTGACCCCCTCAGGTATAGTCACTTGTTCTTGGGTTCTTCCTGAAAGCAAGACCTTACCTGAGTCATTCCATAGGCTGCATACACTGTGATAATTTGACTTCTTTCCTCTACCTGAAACTTCCTTTTCCATTATTTCAGCCCAAGCAGCATTTACAGCGAACATGTCTACAGGGTTTCCAAACTCTCCACTAGCCATTCTTCTATTCATTTCTTCAACATAATTTTGCATTTTCCTCACTCCTTCGTCAATTGTTCGAGTAACATGGCTAGAGCAAACCCTCCTGCAGCACCAGCCAATCCGCCTAGTATCGCAGCCGCGAAGACATCGTCAGGCCCAGATTTCATCGACTGATCCTTCAATTTCTTCAATTGATAAGCGATTACCTGCTGAGACGTTTCTAGTTTCTCAGCGATTTCTTTTTGCGACCAACCAATTGCTCTGAGTTTTAGCAATTCAGATATTTGTTGGGGGGTTAAAGCCATCTCACTCAAGTCTACGATATGGTACAATACTATAATAATTTGTATAATACAAAAAAGAGTTGTAAATTACAGGTTTACCATTGAGCAATCACTGTATTTATTGGTTATCGCACTGGTTCAAGTAGTACGACTCAGAGGGTACCCATTAGTTCGCTTTTTCATAAGATGCAAAAGCCATGTCAAATTGATTCTTTTCATCAGCTCTCAGAGTTTCTCTACTGATCTCTTCCCAATCATCCCAGTTAATGTAAGGGAACCAAGTATCTCCTCCGCCAACTTTAGCTTTGACATGTGTGACAAGTAAACGCTCACAACGAGATAACATTGTTGCATAAATAGCACCACCACCTATTACCCAAGCCCATCCCTCTGCACCGGCTTCAATAGCAGAAACCTCCAATGCTTCTTCAATGCTATTTACGATTTCAACATCAGGGACATACCAATCCATATCTCTAGTAAGAACTACATTTAGTCGCCCAGGTAAGGGTCTGCCAATAGCCTCGTAGGTTTTTCTACCCATAATTATGGGGCATCCAATTGTTGAACGTTTGAAATGTGCTAAATCAGCAGGTAAATGCCAAGGCATTACTCCATCACGGCCGATTACACCATCTTCGTCCATTGCTACAATCATTCCTAATTTCATTTCTACACCTCATACACTGATTGGAGCCGCGATATGCGGGTGATGATTATATCCGATGATTTCAATATCTTCGTAAGAGAAATCATCTATTTCCTTGCATTCAGGGTTTAACTTTAGTATTGGTAATTCGAGAGGAGTTCTACCAACTTGTTCTCTAGCTTGATCAAGGTGATTCAAATATAGATGCGCATCGCCAATTGTGTGAACGAAATCACCTGGTTTAAGGCCACATACTTGAGCCATCATGCAAGTGAGCAAACTATACGATGAGATGTTAAATGGGACACCTAGAAAAACGTCAGCAGATCTTTGGTAGAGTTGGCAAGAAAGCTCCCCATTGGCAACGTAAAACTGGAAGAAAGCATGGCATGGCATTAACGCCATATCATCTAATTCACCTACATTCCATGCAGACACAATTATTCTTCTGGAACTGGGGTTGTCTTGGATTTGTTTAATGGCATTTTTTACTTGGTCAATGACGCGCCCATCCTTTGTTTCCCATGCCCTCCATTGTTTGCCATATACAGGCCCTAAGTCTCCATTTTCGTCTGCCCATTCATTCCATATTCGGACCTTATGGTCAGTAAGATAACGTGTATTTGTATCTCCTGAAAGAAACCATAGTAATTCGTGTATGATACTAGGCCAATGAACGCGCTTAGTTGTGATGGCTGGAAAACCTCTTCTGAGGTCATATTTTGCTTGATGGCCAAACACAGAAAGAGTTCCAGTGCCGGTTCTGTCATCCTTTTCTATACCCTCTTGGAGTATAGTTTTGAGGAGGTGGATATACTGGTCCATGCTGACGCCGAAATGGTGGGGGGATTAGACGTTCTATGAATGAATCGCTTGTATCTTAATTTTGGTTCCTTCATGGTGCCCCTAATGCAGAAATTGTTGCAATAGTTTGATTGGTAAATTTACGGTATAACTCCTTTTTCTTTTCATGCAGTTTATCATCAGAAAGATTAGCCATTTTTTTAACTTTAGAGTCTGTAAGGTTGCCGCCATTTTTGTGAGATGCCCATTGGTTCCAAGTGATAGTACTGCTGAATCTCAATTCGGTACGCTTCCAAGTTTTAGGTAAAAATGGCTCACCAGGTGCTAATATCTCTCTTGCCCCATTGATTCCACAAAATACTACAGGTACATCGGGGAAAGCAGCAGCGATGCGAGCGATTCCAGTTTTACCTCTTGCAAGGTAGGGTGGTGACGTGTTTCTAGATCTGGTGCCTTCAGGGAATATGCCTAGTGGCATGCCCGCAGCTAGAACATCAGCAGCTCGTGCAACAGCATCATCTCCACCTGATTCGCGATTTGTCTCTACTTGTCCTGTGGCAAGCATTAGTTGCTTCCACCCTATTTTGGTGAAGTGTTCATCCTTTGCTAAAAAAAACAATTTTCTTCTTGATCCGAAAATTGCTAGGACTGGGTCAAGATGTGACAAATGATTAGCTGCTACAATTACAGGGCCTCTTTTAGGTATATTTTCAGCACCAAAAATCTTCAATCTTGTAATTAAATTTAGCAATGGTATTGCAAAATGCAACAAAATGGTGTATAAAGGAGTTGATGGGATTGAGCGATTAGCCTTGTCAACATGCATTAATTCTGCTAACTGTGCTTGTCCTTTGTCTGACAAACCACTCATGTGCCTTCGGAGGGGACGTTTGTTTTCATGGTTATTGAATAGTATCGCCCAACCACTCTATTCATGTCCTCTATGCTAGTGGGCGATTCATGAGGGGGGTTGTTAGAGGTATAGATATGAAAAAACGCTTAATTTCTTTACTTTTTATTTTTCTATTGTTTACTCCTCTTATGTCGCCAGTTGCAGCAGAGTGGGAAGAGGATTCTTGGTTGATTAATATCATTGGCCCAGAGCGTTTGGCAATGGGTGATGAATTTGGTTGCCATGGAATGCCAGAAAGCTCCTTATTATCAAATGTTGATGTGATTAGCCAATGTAGGGAGTACCTTACTGACAGAATACATGCTTCTGAATGGGGTTCTGAGCCGCTATCATTTGGATTGCCAGAGGGTGAGATTAGTTCGGAATTGCAAGAGGGATTACAAAATTCAGGATTCTATATTACCGATTCTAATGGTGCAGTAAAAAATGAAAATGCATCTTTGATAAATTATAATGGTGGTTCATTAGAGAAGAATATCGGTTCAAAGTCTAATTTTCTTAATCTTGTTGATAGTGGCACTCCACTAATAAATTTCCATTGGATGGCTAGAGATCATGATGCTATTGTTAGGCCAGAAACAGATTTAATTAATTCTATAGAATCAACTACCGCATGGTTTACTACGTGGGGTGAATACTATTCTTATCAGAATTCTATTAACAATTTTTCAGTATCTGATAATGGGACAGGTGAATGGGTTGTAGAGCATCAATTGTTTGAATCAAATTATTGGTTAGTTCCAACTACATCAGTTTTCAATAATCTCAACGCAACTGTAGTTAAGGTGAGTTATGATTTGGAGAATTTGTCCGAATTAACTTCTATTGAAGGCCATTTACAAGAAGGTTGGAGACAAAGCCATAATTCTCTATTTTTAACCTTGATGCCTGGCAAAAAAGTGACGATATATTTTGATAAATATGATTTTGTAAATTTCAATCAAACACCTTCCTCACAATTTAATGGCCACGAATTGGCAATTACCGTTGCAGGCCACCATACTAATGATTTGTTTGATTGGTCAAGGCGATGGGATGAATCTCCTATGCGTTTTACTTGGTTAATTGAACCAAGGATGGTAGGTGGTTTTAGTTGGTTATTACCAGCAATTGCTGTTCTAGTAGCATTAATTGCTCCAGTGGCGATTATATCATTAGTTCGTAAAGACAAGCGAGCACAATATGTTGTAGAGGTTTTTGATTCATTAGAATCAATTAAATTTGGAGAAGAATAATTATTCTGAGCGAGTAATTATGGATCCATATTTCCTCAGTCTTTTGATTATTTCATCTAAATCTGAAAAATATTCATCCGGAGATTTAATTCCTGAAATTTTATCATTCAATATTGCTTCACATCCAACGATAAATGGGATTCCAGTAGCTACAGCCATAGATGGCCATAATCTATTAGATTCCAAATCAATACCTGGTATGTCGAAAGTCCAAATTATATCACGTCCATCATTTGTCACAATTGAAATATCCATGTAGGTAAATTCAATCTTATCAGGTTGATATTTCCAAGAATCAACTAATTCTTTTTCATTGATTTCTCCTTTATTTCTCAATTCAATAAATTTGTCGATGTGGCCCGGCCAACGTACAGTATATTCTGAAAGGGATAGCGCAGTTATTTTTGGGTTATCTAATAGTGATCGCAGTCCATCTGTTAGGAATGCTTCCATCTTACCATGATTTCCCGCATTGAATATATGTCTGTCCGATATTGCTGGAATAACTATTTCATCTCCTTCTTTTCTAATTCTAGCAGGTCTAGTGTATTCTTCAATGACATCTGTTGGAGAAAAAGGGGCACAATAACTCCAAGAATCATCAGTAGATATAGGGTTGCCACCAACACGAATTTTTACTGATTTAAATGGTTTTGATTGATTTTGTTCCGATGCTACGACCATGTTTGAAACACCAGGGGCAATCCCACAATCATGCAACATAATAGCTCCTGTAGAATTTGCTTGATCTGAATAATTTTCCGGTGAAATATCTGAGAATGCTAAATCACAAATTTTCAACCCCATAGTGATTAATTTTCCTCTAATTGAATCTCCTATTCTACCGGGTAATAGATTTAGGATTAAATCATATTTTTCTAAATTATTATTATCCAAGTATTCAAAAGCATCTTTTTCGATAATTTCAAATTGTAAATTATCTCTAACTATGTCAAGTAGAGGTATTTCATGATGATTGAGAGCGATTGCTTTTACTTCATGTCCTTGCTTCGCTAACTCATTGCAAATGTAAGTGCCGACTAAGCCTGCTCCAAATGCAAATATTCTGGCCATAGCCCTAGGAGGGGTGGGGGGTTTATTGGAGTTTCAACAATCAACGCCTTAAGGTATTTACAGCCGTAGCATTCATGCATCGTATGCATCCGAGGTGTAATCGGGGAGCATATGGTTGACGATGTTTCGATAGACCCTTGGTCATCTAACCAATCTACTGATTATGCTAGGATTATTGAACAATTTGGTTTAGAATCAGTAGATTACTCGCTTTTACCAAATCCTCATATGTTACATCGTAGGGGTATTGTTTTCGCCCATCGTGACCTTAATTTGGTATTGGATGCACATTATTCGGGAAAACCATTTGGAGTATTGACTGGATTAATGCCGTCTGGTAGGATGCATCTCGGACATAAAATGGTCATTGATCAAGTAAAATGGTTCCAAGAACAGGGGGCTGATGTTACAATTGCAGTCGCTGATTTAGAGGCTCACGCTACTCGTGGACTTTCATTAGAGGATTGTAGAAGGGTTGCAATTGAGGAATATGTTGCTAATTATGCCGCATTAGGTTTAGATGTAGATAATACAAATATATATTTTCAATCTACAAGACCTGTTGTTCAAAGACTGGGTTTTACCTTAGGTAAAAGAACGAATTTATCTGAATTTGAAGCCATTTATGGTTTTGAAGGGGGCACAAATTTGGCCCATGTACAGGCACCTTTAGTTCAAGCAGGAGATATTTTACACCCTCAGTTAGATGAATATGGTGGTTTGAGGCCAATTGTTGTGCCCGTAGGGGTTGACCAAGACCCCCACCTTAGACTTACACGCGGATTAGCTGCCAAGACCAATTGGTTCAATGTAAGCCAACGTAAATCAGGTGGCCTAGTAATTGGTTTGTCTGTTCAAGATGAAAATTCATTGGCATTAGGGATTGGTAAAGATGGAAGGGTAGACAGAGTTGCAAGGCAGTCAGTATTTGATAAATTGTCGAATATATTGGATAAATTAGGATTTAGTGACTATCGGGCCAATCCAAAACATGGTTCCATTGAGATCCCTGGTGCAACATCAAGGGACCGAGATTTAATCCGACCTAAGTTGCTTAAACTTGAGAGATCACTAGGTGGTTTAGGTTTGCTTCAACCATCTAGCACATATCATCAATTTGCAATCGGTATGACTGGGGATAAAATGTCAAGTAGTAGGCCAGAAACTACAATTTTCCTGACTGAAGATATATCTTTAATGGAGAAGAAGGTAAAGTCCTCTTTTTCAGGCGGGCAGCCAACTTTGGAAGAGCATAGGAGATTAGGTGGTAACCCTGATGTTGATGTTGCATTTCAATACCTCAAATATTTCTTTGAAACAGACGACAATGCTCTTTCTGAAATTGAATCAGGTTATAGAAGTGGGGAAATACTTACTGGGCAAATGAAGCAAATTTGCATTGAAAAAGCAACAGAATATTTGAGTGAACTAAATGAAATGAGGGATCAAACATCACATATTGTATCGGATTTCCTTGCAGCGGACTCTAAATCATGATGATTATTCATCTGTGTTTTCATCATTATTCATTATCAATGATTTTGGTCCTGTGTCTAATTCTTCTATTTCTTCTTTGGTCAAATCTCTTTTTATTGCATCATCATGACCAATTATGCTGTGGCCAACAGGATCAAGAATTTCTAGAGATAGTTCTCCAAAAATTTCACCCTTAATCAAAGCAACTAGGGCTAATTCAATTTGTAATAAAAGATGTAATTCTTCAGTTGCTTTTTCGTCATTTGCTAATTTAGAATCTGATGCTGATTGGCGCATCATCATTCTAATGATGTCCAAAAATCGGTTAATTACACCTTCAACATTTGATACATAGCCAGTAGATTGATTTCCTGGTGAAATTTCTAAATCTAATTCAGGTATCCGAATTGTTCCTGATGAACCTCTAACAACACGAGCATTTAGGTGCTCATATTTTTCTATAGAAAGGCTGAATGAAACGGCTCCCCTGTCTTCTGAAGGGATAAAATCAGTTTGTCTCATTCCACAATTTTCACAACTAATTGTAATTTGTGTATGCTCGCCAAAATATGGTATCTCAGAAGAATGAGCTAACATTTTGAGGCAACCTTCTTTGTTGCAAGTAGGGCAAGGGAATTCAACGTCACTTTCCATTATCAGGCCTCACGAATGCCCCTCATGCGCCTCTTTTTCTAGGCCAGCAACTCCCGATGCATTAGGGGGTAGAATCAAAACTCTCTCATCGCCTAATTGAACTAATGATCCCCCTAAATCTCCTACAATAAAATTAGTAATCTTTTCGATAGCAGTTTCAAATTCAAATCCACGATCAATTATTTTACCTAGTTCTACAATGGCAATTTGTCCATCAGCAGCCCAATTTAGTATCTCTTCTAATCCTGTGACATCGTGTAGTACAGCTCTTCTAATGACAATCTCGTTTGACGATTTTGGTACTGGTGCATCGGGGTATAGGTTACCTAAATCATGGTATAATTGCCCTGGTTCAGGGCGTGGCATTTCACCATCGTGTATGCTTGGAATATCTATCCATCTTGGTCCATCATCTTCGTTTGGGTCCATTCTAACATTAGTGCGGCGGTATTGACCCCCCATAACCAATTGCATTCAATGATGTTTATTCTTGTCATTATTCAACCATTACTAATTTACCATTTCGTCGGGTTCATAAGGGGTTGGCTATTCGTGCTAAATAGCCGGGGCGGTTCTTCTGCGTCGTGCGAATGTTCAAAGACGGTGGACTCGGGGGTAGTTGTATGGATGCAGAGATGAAGGCTATGAAGACTGGAACAAGTACTGTTGGAATTTGTTTTGATGGGGGCGTTGTAGTTGGCGCAGACCATCGTGCAACAATGGGTCATTTCGTAGCAAATAAGAACGTACAGAAATTATTTTCAATCGCTAATAATATTGCTTTGACTACAGCAGGTTTAGTCGGTCATGCGCAGGTACTTTCACGTGTTTTAGCTGCTGAAATTGCTATTTTTGAGATGAAAAGAGGTGGCAGAATGAAGGTTGAAGCGGCTGCTACTCTAACTGCTAATATTCTTGGTGGGCGTCCATATTGGGTTCAATTGCTAATTGCTGGTGTAGATGACGATGGAAGCCATGTCTATTCTATTGATTCAGCCGGTGGTTCAATTGCAGATACCTATTGTGCAACAGGGTCAGGTTCTCCTTACATGTATGGTGTTTTAGAAGATCAGTTTTCAGAGGGCATGACTGAAAAACAAGCATTGCAAGTTGCAGCAAAGGCTCTACTTGCATCTGCTCAGCGTGATGCTGCTTCAGGAAACGGCATGGATTTGTGCGTGATTACAAAAGAGGATGATTTCAGATTACTTTCTGAAGCAGAACTTCAAAAATTGCTTTCATCCATTTGAGATATTATTCCCGGCAGTTACTGCCTTTTGCCTCTTGCTGAGGTTTGTTTTGCTGGGGATGAATGTTGTGGGGTTATAATTTGAGACTGACTTTCAATGAAATAAAAGAAAAGATTACAAAACTAGCGCCTTCAAATGTAGATTTTGAAGTTGATTTAGAGGCTGCTAGTATTGCTATAATTACAAAATATCCTGATAAATTTAGCAATTCATTAATTGGTGAAATGGCTAAGAGTGTTAAGCGAAGAATTGTTGTTAGGCCTCATGAATCAATATTGATGAATCCAGAAAATGCAATTGAGCTAATAAACAAAGTCATTCCTTCTGAAGCTCTTGTTAAGAATACTTGGTTTGATCCAGCTGTAGGTGAGTGCATTATTGAGTGTAAATTTCCAGCAATTGGTGTTGGCCCTCGCGGAGTTCATATAAAAGAGATTAGGGATAAAATTGGGTGGCAAGTTAAGATTGTCAGGGCATCGAGGATGGATAGTAGGACAGCTAATGATATTAGGCGATTTAGGCTTGAAAATGCAGATGAAAGGAGGAAGGCCCTTAGAAGATTTGGAACTAATATTTATCGTCCAAAAAGACCAGGTTCTGAATGGGTTAGACTAACAGCATTGGGTTCTTATGGTGAAGTTGGTAGGGCTATGCATCTGATAACAACCAATGAGAGCAGAGTTGTCATTGATTGTGGAGCCAAGCCAGGGAAAGAAGACGAAGCAATGCCGTATTTTGCTGCACCTGAATTATTGCCTCCTGAGAAAATAGATGCTGTTGTGATTACCCATGCTCATTTGGATCATATTGGGATGCTTCCAGTATTATTCAAGTATGGGTATCGCGGGCCTGTATATTGTACGCCTCCAACAAAAGATTTGATGGTGCTATTACAATTAGATTATATCAAGGTCTCACAATCTGAAGGAAGGAGGCCACCTTATACTCTAGAGGACGTCCAAGAGATGATGTTACATGTTGTTGACGTAGAATGGAATCAGACAACCGATATTGCACCTGACATTAAGATGACACTATACAATGCCGGACACATTCTTGGTTCATCATCTGCTCATATGCATATTGGGGATGGATTACATAATGTTGTATTTAGTGGAGATATTAAGTATGAAAAATCATGGCTTTTTGATGCGGCAAATGTTAGATTCCCTAGAGTTGAAACGTTAGTAATGGAATCAACTTATGGGGGTAATCAATCTTTTCAACCATCTCGTTCAGAAGCGACGCAAGAACTTCATGATATGATAAAAAGGGTCCTTTCAAGAGGTGGGAAGATATTTTGCCCTGTTTTTGCAATTGGGAGGAGTCAGGAGTTAATGATAGCAATAGATCAATTGTTTAATTCCGGAGAGTGCGAACCAGTAACAGTTTGGTTAGATGGAATGATCCAAGAAGCAACAGCGATTCATTCCATTCATCCAGAATATCTTAATCAAGATTTAAGGCAATCAATTTTGAAGGATGATGAAACAAACCCATTTTCATCTAAATGGTTTAGGAAAGTGGAAAGTAGGGAACAGAGGGAATCAATTTTATTGAATCCTAATTCATGTATCGTATTAGCAACTAGTGGGATGATGTCAGGTGGGCCAATTGTTGATTATTTCAAGCACTGGGCTGGTGATAGCCTAAACACACTATGTTTTGTTGGTTATCAGGCAGAGGGGACACTAGGCCGTCGTTTACGGGATGGATTCAAAGACGTACCTATTTCTGATGGCGGGCGTGGAACTGAAATAGTACGGGTTGAATGTGACATGGTAATTATTGATGGAATGAGTGGCCATTCAGATAGGAGGCAGTTGATGGAATATGTAAATCAGATGAATCCTAAACCTAAGTTTATTGTCCTGCATCACGGTGATCGTAAGATTTCAAGCCAGTTTAGGCAAGCATTGCGTGAGACATATAAGGTTAGAACAGTTTCACCCTCAAATCTAGAAACTGTTAGGCTAGCATGATGATTAGGAATCAATATGGAATTTATCTATTTGTTTTCCCATGATGTATAGTACAAGCCCCGAAACTAGAGAAAGAACTCCTACAAAAGTAACAGCGAAAGCTGCCATTGCAACACCAATACTTACTGTATCGTGGGGTCCACCAATATCAATTAGAGCAGATGCCATTTGGTATCCTAAAATGAATAGGATAACTCCGGGTACACCTAAAATTATCAAAGGATGTTTTGATTCTAGCATCCAGTAAAAAAGTTGAGCAAACCTAGATGCGCTAGTCAAAGACTCTCTTTTTTTGCTTATGGATGTTTGATCTAATTCAATTATTCTAACAGCCAATTCTCTTGGTAAATCACTGGGTCTGTCAGTTGATTTGGCTTTGGCCAATTCTTCTAGCCCCGCGGGAGTGAATGCGCATACTGATATTGCAGCATTTTCATAAGTGTATGATTCAATAGTAATTGCCTTTTTATCATCTAGAGGTTCCTCAATTCTTTGATTAGAAGAACGATGCTTGAATGCAATGTAAATATCATGACGACTTCTAGAGAGGGCTATGTGCATTGGTAAATCTACAAGTTTCCAGTCATTGTCTAAACCTATGGCTATTGTATTTTCATTTTCATCAAGTCCTATGTTCAACAAAGTAGATGCTAATTCAGGTGCATGTGGAGGAGCATCATGAAATACATAAATGCCCCCTGCTGCTTCTACAATTTGCTTAAATTCTTCATCATCATTCAATGAAATAACCACAACTTCATCAGCAAAATCAGCACCTCTTGCCACAGCTGAACCAATACGAAGAGATTGATCACGTGCTATGAATACCAAACGCATATTATCCATAGCCGCTAGGTTCATAGGGATTAATTATTGGTATAAAGAAAGATAAAATTGTGGAACTTATTGAAAGACCTAGTCCGCCACGCCGTAATAATGAGGGGCACTAGGAGAGTTGCTGTCGTTATGCCTGCACATAATGAAGAGTGCAATATCAAGGATGCTATTGTCTCAATTCCTCAATGGGTTGATTTATTGGTGGTAATAAATGATGGTTCTACTGATGATACAGAATTAATCGCTAAGTCTGTGATGCCAAAATTTGGTATTATTTTGACAACTGATGGCCTAGGTGTTGGAGGGGCGATTTCGTTAGGTTATGATGAAATTATAGATCAAATAGACAACAAAAAGGTGCCTCCAGGGGACTGGGTTGCAGTGGTAATGGCTGGCGATGGCCAGATGGATCCTGAAGATATTGATTCATTGTTAGAGCCAATTTCAAGGGTCCCTTTTGTCAAGGGTGATAGGTGGGCACATTCTGATGGATTGGGAAATATGCCAAATAATCGTAGAATAGGTTCATGGATTCTAGGGAAATTAACTACACTTGCCTCTGGTAGAAAAGTCAGTGATCCTCAGTGCGGTTATACTGCAGTTTCAGTTGCTGCTTTACGTGAATGGGATTGGGTGTCAAAGTGGCATGGTTATGGTTATCCAAATTGGTGGATGTTGAATATCGGTTCTGATTCAATTCCCTTTGAATCAGTTCCAGTACGTTCAGTCTATAGAAATGAGAAATCAGGAATTAGGGTGCCCAAGTTTCTTTCAAGAGTATCACTATTACTTTTCTCTGGGCTTTGGAAAAGAGGTTGGAAATGGTACGTTCGTGGAGAAGGTAATACTCCTATTTCTAGCCGTTTAGTAGTCTCATCTTCTTGGTTTCTTTCAATTCTTCTTTTATTGACAATTCCATTCTTGATTTCTATTCAACCAGGTATTTCTTGGATGTTGATAGTAGTAGCGGGATTCTTAGCAACTACTTACCAACTTGATCAATTAGAAGTAAAACGTCGTCTAAATCATGAAAGTGGGCCCGTCCGGATTTGAACCGGAGTCTAAGCGTCCCAAACGCCCAAGCATAGGCCAGGCTAACCCACGGGCCCCAACAAGGCTCGGAATGACCCCCCTTTGATGAACCTACTTATCCAAGCCATATCCAACCATGGTTATCTTTTCGCATTAGAAGACCTTGAGATTCAGCCATTTCAACTAATTGCAAAGCATTTGGTGAATCAATTTTTTTCTTTGTGAGTTCGATTTCAATTTGCTGTAAATTTATTAGACCATCTTCATCAACGTTGTTACTGATGATTCTCAATAATTGCTTTGCCGAAATAGTATCTACATCATAATCAACATATTCTATTACATCGGTTCTTTGTAGTAATTCTTCTCTTAGTTCAGGGGGTACATTAGCCATTGATACTTTTTTTGACAATTCATTGCTATCCCTAGCTCTGTCTACGATAGGGTATTCTCCATTTTGACCACATTTGGGGCAATAATATATTTCACTACTTTTTAGTGTGCCAAAGTGGCTATTGCAATCATTACAACGAATAATTAGGAACTCTCTAATTTGAGAATCCATTTGAATACCTCATAATTGGAAGCTGAAATCTCCTGAATTTTTGGGTGATACCTGCCTACTGGTGCCAGTATTGGCATTGAATCCCTCGGCACTGCGTGTTAAACCACCCCTCACTCTACCAACATTGCTATTCTGCATGTTTAGCGTGTCCGGCATAATTAGTGCAGCAATAGCACAGCCGTGATGCTGTTCTGCTGCTGTAACTTCATCTACAGCAATCTCATGATTAACGACTTCAAGGTCGCGAGATGCAAGTCTTCTTTTCAAAGTCCTCTTGAGTAATAACTCCGTGTCTTCATATGAACCCTGGCTAGAAATTGTAGCCACAATTGCACATTCATCTTGTTCGGGGGTGATGCATTGTGCCCAAGCAACTCCTGCAGATGATGTGGATCCGTTGTATGCGTAAGATTCAGCAATATGGCATTCAACTAGTGAACCCATTGGCAAATCTTCTGGCTGGATTGCTTCAAATCCCATAGGTAGCATAGCCCCCTCCATCCTTACTAGGCGAGAATCTCCTAATCCCAGTTCTACAAGGCATTGGTCAAAAGCATCTTCTTTATTGTCGCCCCAAGATGCAACTGAAGTCATTAACCACCCGGTACAAGAGCCTGAAGCCTTCTTTCTTTCAGTGTCTATCTTGAAGTCCATGCTACGCCGATATGGGTTGGGTTCATCAAGTGGTCGGCTCATGGGGTATTGATGATGTTGTTGAGGAGAGCACCTGCCTTATTGGCCGCGCTTCTGATGTTGCTAGTTATTGGATTCAAAATTACTGATGATGGGGGTGTGTCTCAAGATTCATTTGCAGTACTACTTTTTCTAATAATTGGGATATTTGTTTTAGTGGTAATTACTTCTCCTGATGTTGAAATTGTTTCTAATAATTCATCGGCCAATACGATCAATAACGACTCATCTGGTTCTGAAATTAATAAGTCAGTATTACCTGACCCATTGGATGAAGGTTTTGATTCTCCTCTGATGTGATAGTATTAAGGCGTAACTCGCCTAGAATCACGAGGGAATGGGATCACCTCACGAATATGGTCGGCTCCGGCAAGCCAAGAGCATACTCTATCTACTCCTAATCCAAATCCACCATGGGGTACCCCTCCAAAGCGGCGCACGTCTATGTAAAATTCGTAAGGCTCCCTTGGCGTTCCTTCTTCATCAATTCTTTCCAGAATCTCTTTTTCAGTCCAAGTCCGCTCACCGCCACCAATAATTTCTCCATATCCTTCTGGAGCAAGTAGGTCATGGCAAAGAACATATTTTGGGTCATCTGGGTCTGGTCTGTGGTAGAATGGTTTAGCAATTCTTGGATAGTGAGTTAAGAAATTTGGAACTTCGAAATCTTGTGTTAGAATTTTTTCCTTTGAATAGTCAAGGTCTTGACCCCATTCAATATCAACTCCCATTCCTTGTAATGTTTCAACAGCTTCATCATATCTCATTCTAGGATATGGGTTATCAGCATATCTAGCGACCAAATCTAGATCTCTTCCTAGTGTCTCTAGTTCATCGCTTCTCTCATCGAGTAGAGTTGAGGAAATATGCCTAACCAATGCTTCTCCATGATTCATTACATCTGAATTACCACCCCAGGCAATTTCCATTTCAGCATGCCAGAATTCAGTAAGGTGTCGCCTAGTACGGCTTTTTTCTGCTCGAAAAGATGGTGCGATTGTGTAAAGTCTCTCTAGTGCAGGCATAGCGGCTTCAGCGTAGAGTTGCCAAGATTGTGTGAGATAGGCTTTCCTATCAGGATTCTTTTCGTTAGGAAAATATGGGACTTCAAATAAGGTACTACCACCTTCAACTGCTCCAGCAACAAAATTAGGTGCTTGATATTCAATAAAATCCAAATTTCTAAAGTATGAGTGTATCGCACCAAAAACAGAAGAACGAATTTTCAGCATTGTAGTCATTCGGTTGGTTCTTAGGTAAAGGTGGCGGTTATCTAGTAGGAATTCTGTTTCACCACCATCAGCACTTTCCATTGCTGATTCAGTAATTGGGAATGGATTTTCTGGATTTACTTCTCCAATTAATTCCCCCTTAGAAACAACCATTTCGTGTCCGCCAGGGGATCTTTCATCTACATTGATGACTCCTGATAATTTGATACTTGATTCAATCAAGGCAGACTTTAACTGCTCAAAGCATTCATCACCGACCTCTTCCCTTTTAATCACACACTGAATAATCCCAGTGGAGTCTCTGATTACCATAAACCAAATTTTATTCGAACCTCTTGCTCTGTAGACCCATCCCTTCAATTCTACGTCAAGGCCATCATGGTCTCCATCATGGACATCGCTAATCCACACATTCTTAGTCAACTATGACCACCCTGAGCCTTGCGAATCCCTTCTCACATTTTAACCGAGCCCTTGCAACAATACGTTACATCTATTCGTGAGAGTCTCTGCGCTTCATTACTCCATGTCAGACGTACCAATGAGAGGAAACCAAAGTTTGGCGGTATACGCCATAGGTGGAAATGCACTATCTAACCCATCTCTCAGGGGCAGTGAAAGTGCAATTGCTAGTGAAAAAGTAATGGCTTCAGTCTTAGAGGATGTTGTTGATTTGTTGGAGGCAGGAATTATGGTTGTTATGACTCATGGCAATGGCCCTCAAGTAGGTGAAATGTTACTAATGGAGGAGGCATTGTTTGATAGAAGAATGCATGATGAAGAACATGACAGGGCGATGACAGAGGGTTTAGATCATTGGGTTGCTGCTACACAAGGAACACTGGGGCATGAGATTGCAACTAGGTTGGATAATGTTCTTCAAAGAAGAGGTAGACATGAGCAAGTTGTTACGCTGTTAACAAGAGTTGAGGTTTCGGATGAAGATGAGGCTTTTTCAAGGCCAACTAAGCCAATAGGTCCAGTGATTGATGATCTAGATATTGTACCCAATAATTGGGTACTTGGAATTACTAATTTGGATACAGGGCCTCGCAGGGTAGTAGCTTCTCCCAAACCAATCAGGATTATTGATTTAGATGCCATAGATGCATTAGTTTCCGCAGGTGCAGTTGTACTATGTGGTGGTGGAGGTGGTATTCCTGTGGTTTCACAAAAGGGTGGTTTAAAGGGTATTGAAGCGGTAATTGACAAAGATTGGGTTTCAGCTTTATTGGCTTCATCTTTGAATGCAGAATACTTGTTTATCTCAACTGCAATAGATTCAGTTAAGATCAATTTCCAGGAAGATGGCGAGGAAAGCATATCTAAATTGACAGTTTCAGAAGCCAAGAAGCATCTTTTAGATAATCAATTCCCAGCAGGCAGCATGGGCCCAAAAATAGAGGCGATGATTTTTGCTAAAGAGAAAAACCCCAATTTGAAAGCAATCCTATGTAAGCCAGGAGATGCTATTGAAGCAATGAGGGGAGTTAAAGGAACCACCTTCCTAAATTGACTTGTAATTGGCGGGCCTTACGGGGTTCGAACCCGCGGCCGACGGATTAAGAGTCCGTCGCTCTACCTGACTAAGCTAAAGGCCCACTCTCGCGGGTGTGGCTCACCTATTTGACCAAAGCGGATGATGGCTCAAGATAGTCTTCCTGATGGTTTAATTCTCACTTCAATTCCATGGGTTGAGCCAATTACAACAGCATCAGCAATATGTGTAAAAAGTCCTACTTCTAAGACACCTGAAATACCTTGAATTTTATTTTCTAGTTCAACAGGGTTGGAAATAGTTGGTCCGAAATTACAATCTAAAATATAATTGCCATTATCCGTGATGAATGGATTATCCCCTCCCCTTCTTTTAACATCTCCAGGGCATAATTTTTGCAAATGCCTAGATGTAACTTCCCATCCAAATTGTATCACTTCTACAGGTAATGGGAAATTGCCCAATATTTCAACATCTTTTCGCGGATCTGTTACTACAACCATGGAATGGGAAATTTTAGCTACTATTTTCTCTCTTGTTAAGGCGCCTCCACCTCCCTTAATTAAGTGGAATTCCGGATCAAATTCATCTGCTCCATCGATAGTTAAATCAAGTTTTTCAACCTGATTCCAAGGTATTAACGGTATATTATGCTCATTTGCTAATATTTCAGTTTCAATGCTAGTAGGGACTCCTCTAATATTAAGCCCCTCTTCAGAAATCCTCCTGCCCAATTCAATTACGGTGTACCTAACGGTTGATCCTGTGCCTAATCCTAAGTCCATTCCGTCATGAACAAAATCACATGCTGCAATGCCTGCAGACTGTTTAGCAGCCTCTACCTCGCCTGTGCCCATCAAAGCCTCGGTAGGGAAGGGGGTGGATATGATTTGCCTAAAATTGATTTTTATATTCTACGAATATATAGCCGAATAATTGACAAACCCCCCTTGTCCTGCAGGTATGATGCAGCGTAGTCTATGCTCAAGGTTATTGCCGGCATTTCTAGTGCTATTGCTGTTTGGCACATCTCTTTCATATGTAGTTGAAGACAACCCAACTTTGTCATATGAAAAGACTATCAATAACACTTCACTAAATGTAGAAACATCAGTTTCAATTACAAATTATCCAAATGGTACATCAAATGACTTGAAATTAGAGGTTCCTCAAGGGCATGCGGTCACCGATATGGATTTATCTTTAAGACCACATATTCACCCTATTTCTCAAAGCATGGCATGGTCTACTTCTTCTGATTGGAATATGACTGGAGTAATTACTGATGGTGTTGATTTCAATTCTAGTAGTGGTATGACAGTTTTACCTCAAGGATATAGTTGGGATTTTGAGTCTGGGAGTATTCCTAGCCCATGGACCATGTCAGGGACTTCAAATTGGGTGGCTCAGACTGGGACCACACTTAGTGGCCAGTATTCAGCTCAATCTGGTTCTATCTACCACAATCAATGGACTGCAATGAGTGTTACTATTTCCAACATGGTTGGCACTGGATCATTTAAGTTTAGGACATCAACAGAGACTAATTATGATTATCTTCTATTTTGCATAGATAATACAGGATGTTCCCGTTACAGTGGATATTATAGTAGGTGGTCTGGATATAATAGCGGAACTCAAAGTTTCAATATTGCATCTGGGACTCATACTTACACTTGGAAATATTACAAGGATGGTAGTGTTAATTCTGGCTCAGATAGGGTATGGATTGATGACGTTGTTTTCACCCCTAGTGGAGGGGGTGGTACTGGAGAAGCTAATTGGACCTCGCCACAATTTGGTCCAGGAGCAACAGGCAATCTCAAGACAACACCAGATAATTATGGTATTATGAGCGTCGATGCTACTACTTCAGGTAGTTCAACAATCACATGGGATATTTTGGACGGCGTAAGTAAGCAGCCGATTTATGGCTTTTCAGAAAGAACGGAGTTATTTTCAGATTTAGGCTCAATTGATTGGGAAAAACACCCAACAATTCGTTTAAGGCTTCATTTGTACCAAGCATCGGGTACCATTACCATACATGGCGTAGGAATAGAAGGGAGATATGAACAATCTTTCACACGCAACCCTGATTGGTCGGGTTCTATCAATTGGGATGGTGATTCATATCCAGGTGCAGGTACAATAACATCTCCGATAATAGAATCCTCAAGTCCAATTTCTAGATTGAAGTCAACAGCTACATATTCAGGTTCAGGGCAACTGTACGTTTCTGCTGATGGCGGTGCATTTACTTCAATATCAAATAATGGTCAGGTTTACACTTTCTCTACTTATGTGCATAGCTTACAATTTCAATGGCAATCAAGTTCTTCTGGTACTGATTTTAGATCAGTTAGAATAGATATTGATTCTGGTGGATTGCCCCTTGATCCTGCTATTGATGTCGGATTAGATGGTCTGAAGGAATGGGAATTATCCCACCCTAATATTGGGCCATGGGGTTGGCAAAATCGTCTTTCAACAGGTGGTTTATCACATGATTTTTCATTTACAACATCATCTAGTAAGCAAGTAGGGGTTTGGTTACCAAAATCTGGTGTTGATTGTATGCGTTTTTCTATTAATCCTTCATCTGCAACGATTCAAAATTTAGTCGTTGAACTTTCACTGGGAGGGGTCACTGTTTATAGTGAATCAATGGGTACCTTTTCAGATTCACAAATAATCACTCTTAATTCTACATCTCTAGCCTCCTTAAATACTCAGTTAAACAATGTTATGAAAATTTGGCCGGCGGCAAATGTTCAAACTGGAATGAACTATAGTCAGGCGGTTTTTACTTTGACAGCAGATTATGGTACTGTAAGAATGGGGGGTATTTCTGGGGTTAGCCATCCTTATGCAAATTTGAGTTATGATACATTTGATCAAATGGTTTGGTCAGTTAATGACCTCCTTTCATTGGTAAACCCAAACTCAGGTACCATGCACGCTCCATTGTCAATTCAGATGTCACATTCAGGAGTCATTAAAGCAACAATAAAAAATATGCAATCATCCAATGATGTTAGTACTGATTCATTAGTTATTAACAATGGGACAACCACTTTAGCCCCATCTTACCAGTGGCTAGAAGTTAATTCAACACATACAGCACCAGTTGGTACTGTTTCTGCAGTCCAACTAGATTTGATGGGTTCTTTACACCATGTTCAAATGTTATGCCGTGAAGACGGAACAATTGCTCCTGTACAAGGCTCTTCAGATGAAAATATGATATTGTGGGATGCAAATGGTTGTAGTTTGGATGTAAACGCTACAAGTTCTTTCAGTACATTGCGATTCAGATTAAATGCATCTTGGGATGATGAAGAACATCTTATGATGAGAATAAGAATTGTTCTTAATGATGGTAGAAGGAGTGTTCCAATTTCTCAGTCATTCGGTCCAAATGAATTATTAGCTATTGAAAATGACGTGGAAGTAGTTTCTTGGGGCATGTTTAATGATTTAGGGTTGCCAATTCCAGTTGATAAGCAGTACTTAAAACATAATTCTCCTATTTCCATTTCAGTTGATCTTGGATTCAATGGCTTGAACAGTAATCTTGCTCCTAAGTCTGGCGATGTTGCTGTGAGAATATTTGAGAATGATGTGATTGTTGCTAATTCTACAAATTTAGTCAATGGGTCGGTAGTTTTCAATTTAGTCTCTCCTCTCAGTTCTCAGCCAATTGAATATAGGGTAGACATTTACCCTCTATATGGTCAAGAAAATTTTTCGTCAATTGTATTGAATAGAACTTATGAGATAGATTCTCTTTCACCAATGGTTATCAATCAAAATATACGTAAATTTGATCATTTACAACACTCCCTAACTCAGGAAATAAAGGTGGAGGTCTATGACCGCCCTACATTACCAGACCAATTATCACTAATGTTGTGGAGGGACTGGTTGGATGATGACGGGGACGGTATTCCAAATGCTACAGAATTTGTTGAATTTGTTTTGAGTAGTCCTACAAACCTTACAAAAGCACAAGGAAATTATACATTTTACCTTGATGATACTGATGCTCCGAATGGGGGGATAGTAGCAGGCTACGTTAATGGTTCAGATGCCGCGGGGAACATTATCACCAAAGGTGGAGGGCCTGGGATTGATGAGCAATTATTCACCTATCAATTGGCTCAAGATGGAGCGCCATACATTGTTGGTACTGGTGGTTTTAGTGATGGTGAGCATTCATGGTTGCATCCTGCTACAGAATATGAAATATCCATTCCATTCGATGAACCTAATGGTTTAGCAGATTTAGAAGATGTTAGATTCCAACTCGCCAGTAATTCAATAGTTGATTCATTAGAAGTTGTTTGGAATGCCACTACCAACCGTTGTGTAAGTTCTGGTGATTATTTAATTGTTAATTCCTGTCATATTCATGCTAGAGATGGTGAAATTAGGCCTTATACTAGTGAGTTAGAACTAAGGCTTGATTTTTCTTTGGATTGGGGGTTGCCAATTGAAAATGATTTACGACGCGCCCCTGCAATAACTGTAACAGATAGAGGTGGTTCTGAATCTTGGCTAGAGTTACCTCAACTTAGGTGGAGATTCTCTCCTAATTTGGCCATTCTAAGTGAATCTATAGTTTTAGATTCAGAAGTAGGTGCAGTGATAAATCATAGTGCATGGGTTTTACCTGGTTCTGGCCTAAATATCTCAGGGCAAGTTACTTTCATGGAAACTGGTTTTGCTCCCACGTTACCCTTCGATGTTTCAATTCTATTAGACGGTGAAAGAACAATAATTTCTACTACGAATGGTTATTTCTTATCTCAATTAAATGCCCCAATTGAATCAAAGAGTCATGCCCTTTCATTTGAATTAACAGGGTTACCCCCTGAGGCTGTAGATGCTACCGATCCTGCTGATACATTATTTTGGATAGAAGTTGATGGCAATCCCCCCACTCCCTCGGGTGTAGATTCGCCGAGAGAAGGAACTGAGATTTCAGTTGATTCATTATCTCAAATTAAAGTTGAGTTGCTTTTGTCAGAGCAAGAAAAATTAGATGTTGGAACCTTAGAATTATATTACAAAGTTTCCTTGTCAAGCCAATTAAATGGTCCCTCGTTAATTGAAGGATCAGAGCCATTAATTGTTAGTGGTTCCCCGGTAGGTCAGTCTATTTCAGCCTCATCTGTAGTGGATATTGTTAGTCGGTTGCCTGAGGATTCATATCAAGAATCTCTCTCATTTTCAGTTTGGGTCAAGGGTAGTGATATGGCTGGTAATGCAATGGAATCAACTGTATTATTCAATAGTGGATCTAACCCATTTGCAACGTGGAAAATTGAACAACTTGTTGCTGATATAGATATTACAAAAGTTAGTTATTCAAGATCTGGAGAAATTGAATCTGGACAAACAACCATGGTAACAGTTGAACTGAGAAATAGTGGTCATGCCCCTGGTAGTGTTAAATTACTAGGTTATGAGATGGGTAGAGATGGTGAAAACCGTTCCTTGACTCCTGTTCCAGTTTCTGTTGTTGTCCCTATGGGTGAGAGAATAACTTACGACATAGATTGGATTCCTGAGGATAAGGGCGAGAGGTGGGTGATAATATCATTAGAAGATGGTTCTTCAATTGAAGGGGATCACATCAATATATTGGGTGATGGTAGTGATGACCCCTTAGGAAGTGCATTCCAAGATGTTCCTATGACTTGGATTGCAGTCATAGTAATCTTGTTACTTATTCTTACTCTAGTGGTTTCTCTAGCCTTAAGGACTGGTGGATCATCTGAATCAGTACTAGATGATACAGATGATTGGGGTGATGATTGGGAAGAAGAAGAAACAACCTCTACTTATGCATCCCCGGCACAGGCAATGTCTACAATTTCATCAGATAATACCCCTAATTACCAACAATATGGTCATAATCAGCTTGATGGCCAAGTTAATCAGCAATACCATCAGCAGCCACAGCAGGTTCAACAAACTCAATATCAATGGACTCCTGAACAAATTAAAGCATATGAGCAACAAAATGCTCAGAATTACTATTCTGGTTACCAACAACCACCGCAATAATTCGGATAACGATTTTGACCTTTTCTTCCGCTTATTTCATATCACATAGGTGTGCAGGCATGGTTGCGAGGGAGTAGGAGGGTTGCTGACAGTGTACGACACTGAGGAAAGTCCCCTCTCCACCATGCAGGCGCCTCGATTCACTTCGGGAGCCCGGGAGGGTTGGCTCTGCTTCAGAAACGAACCAGTGCAGTCGTGTACTATGAATCCGAAAGGAGGAGATTGTCTGATACTGGCTGAGACGAGTAACCGCGCCGGAGCAAGTCCAAACAGTTCCGCCGAACAGCATGGAAGAGGAACGGGTAGGATGCTAAGTTGAATGCAACCAGCCGAAAGGTCAACAGAAAGGGGCTTACTCCCTACTCCCCGCACCTATTCTAGGGTTTCATCAATTGATGGTGTTACACTTTCTTGATTAGAATTCATTATTGTATTACTAAGGTTGCTTTCTACTTCAATAGTGGCTAGTGTCTGTAATTTATCTTCCCAATCTAAAGTTGGATTTTTTGATTTGTTAATTCTAACAATCGAACCTATTGTTAGTCCAATTCCAATAATAATTAGAATGCCCAATAAATATTCTACCATGGTATTTGCTTCCCAAGACTTGACGTCAGATGTTTCAGTAGAATCTTCATTATTGACTATTTCAATTTCTAATGTTTCATTTTCAACATCACTGGATTGTGCTGGCAGTGCTGATGGCCATTTTAAAAGAGCAGTTTTTTCAGACCAGGATGAGTTTTTAGAAATCCGTATAATATATTCGTATTCCCCAATTTTAGGTAAAATTTCTATTTCTAAAACCTGAGAACTTTGGTTGTGTTGGGTTAGTCCATCAATTGTGGTAGTAAACATACAATCATCTTCGCAACTCATGTTGGCAATTATTGTGGCGTTATCATTATTGTGAGTCGGCATGTGTGAAACAATAATCGATAATGACATTATTGGGCAACCTCTAATCGTACCTTTAGTGAAAGGACATTCGTCCAATGCATCATTCCGACCATCATTATCAGAATCTCTTTGAGTGGGAGAACAACCTACATTGTTGGGTATTTCATTAACGGGTGTGTTTTGACATTGATCTATATCTTCAGAAACTCCATCAGAATCTGCGTCTAGTTGAGATAGCGAACAGCCAAATTGGTTTACCTCTAAACCATTTGATGTCCCAGGGCATAAATCAACGTCATCATACACCCCATCTAGGTCACTATCCAATTGACTCGGTGAGCACCCGTCTTCATTTGGAATCTCGTCATAAGGGGTATTAGGACATTGATCCAAATTATTCATTATTCCATCCCAATCATCATCAATTTGGTTATCTGCACAACCAATGGTATTTACTGAAGCATTTTCGTCTGTTTCAGGGCAGGCATCATTATCATCAGTGACATTATCTAAATCAGTATCTTTTTGATATTCAGCACAACCATCATCATCGACTTGGAAATTTGAAAGTGTGTTAGGACAAATATCTATGTTATCGGTAATGCCATCAGAATCAGTATCTTTTTGATAACTAGCACATCCAAATTCATCAATTGTAGAATTTATAATGGTGTTAGGGCATTGGTCCAATAAGTCATTAATTCCATCTTCATCACTATCTAGGTCAGCCAATCTACATCCAAAGTGATTCACGGAATCGCCAATAGGAGTTTTAGGGCAATTATCAAAGTCATTTTCAATTCCATCTCCATCAGTGTCAGGGGCGCCAATTTGTTCCAGAAAATACATGCTTAGTAATTTGTGAGTTGTTCCTGAGGGATGGATTTTGTCAAAGAACATGAACTCGTCAACCGTTGGCTCGATATAATCTCCCGATTCACAAGTAATAGAATCATGGTGGCAGGCTGAATGTGTGACATTAGATAACCCATAGAATGAGCTATTCCAGTAGAGTGTTTCATACATTTGGAACACATCAATTAAATGGATGTTAATACTAAGGGAATTTTGACTTGAATTCATGGCAGTATCTAGTTTTGAGTTGTAATCAATCATTCGATTATGCATAGCTTGCTTGTCAGAATCACTTTCATCTGAATATGTGGGGACTTTCTCTAACGGTGGCATATTTAGGACTATGATATTTCTAGCCCCGTTAGATGCTAAGTCATTGACATGGTCGACTATGTAATTGACTACTTTTTGTGTATCTGTTTCTCCACTGTTAAGGAAATTGTTTCCACCCCCCCAAACTACTACAGTTTCGTTTGGTGCAATCCAATAGTTGTTTGTATAATCTTCAATTTGCTTACCTATGTTTGGAATCACAAAGAAGTTTAGCCCATCTCCTGCTTCCGCGCCACCAAATGCTCTATTTGGATCCGAGGAACTACCAGTTCCGGGTGTAATTCCTACCCCCATTCCTAATGCGACATACTCATTCCAAACAGGGCCATTTGAAAACCTGCCAGCATAATATGGTGGCGATTCTGGAGTGTTATAAGTTGCTTTTGAATTACCCATGTCACTTAATGAATCACCAAATACCAATAATTTTGACGTACTTAAATTGATAGAGGTTTGGAAAATCACAAATTCTTTCTCAGCGTAGTCTAGCATTAGATTTCTACTTTGATCCCAAAGTACAATTCTAAGCGTGTATTCATACGAATAGTTGACCCACAATTCGTATGCTGGTATGGAGAAATTTATGGTGCCTTGTGACGAATTAAATCCTATGCTTGATCCATTATGTGTTGCAGTACCATTATTTGCATAACCCGCATAGAAAGTGTAATCGTAATGATATAGGTTGTTACTAGAGTTATCCATGCCATTCCAAGATAAATTCCAATTTATCATTTCACCAGTTTCAAAAGCATGGACATTTGGAAGTGTCACAAATCCTTGCATCCCGATGTCAATATTTTCATTACCTGTGGTAGATTTTATTGTGCCTGCTGAAATTGAAATTGAACCCAATGGGATAATTAGGAGCATTATTGCTACTAGCAAGTAGGCGCGTCGCCGATTTGAATGGTTATATTGGCTTAGCACGTTATGGCTAAAGTGCCACCCAACATATAATTTATCAGATACTTACCCAGTAAGTTCTGCTTCCATAACTTCAGACACAATATGGGCACTTTCTCGGTAATCTTCCCAATTCCCTTCTCCCTTTATTTTTGATTCAAGTATCTTAAAAGCTGAAATCAAAGCGGGCAAGAGAATTGAACTTGTCATCAGTGCTAGGAAAATAAGCAACATCATTAGTGTAAAGAAATTCCTCAAACCAGGTATGGCTAAGGTAAGTCCTGCAGCTAAACCTGCACAAGTAGTTGCGGTAGTCTCAAAGATAGTTTGACCAGTTCTTGCAACCGCCTTGACGATGCCTCCAGGGGTTTCTTTTTCTTCCCTAATTCGGTCCATTACGTGTATTGAATCATCAACTCCAATCCCAAATACGATTGTACTAATCATTGCGGTGAATACATTGACATTTACGTCACCAGTTCTCATCAATAGGGGTTGCCAAAGAACTACAACGCCTACAGCAGTCATAGTAAAGAAGGCAAGCCTCGGACTTCTAAACAGTAATGTCATAGCGAATAGAAGGACAATCATTGTCGCAATCGTAGCATCTGATTGAGCATTGTGAACTCCTTTGTTGATATCTAATGAAACAGGTAAACCACCAGTTAGAAGCGAGTTCTTTACTCCATCGACATCCAATGCATCGCAACTTAATGCATCATCACAGCCCCCATCAGAAAGATACGCATCAAGTTGATCTCGTAATTCACTAGCTCTAGATAGTGCAATGTACGGTTGATTAACATAAACAAGTGTTTTTGTTTCTCCAAGATTAGCCATTGGTTCGTTCATCAACATAGAGCGAACTTCGTAAGAAAGAGTATCAAATGCGATATTTATCATTACTTCTCTAGTTGTGGCGGTGGTAATTACTATGTCGCCAGTAATGATGCATTCAGGCTGTAATTGGTCTTCCCAGCATGGGGAATGTAATAATTCCCAAAGTGAGCGATCATACATTTCCTGTCCTGAAAAATTGACATTTATGTGAATTGCTTTCAATATTGTAACCAAACTTATTGATGTAGTATTTTCAACATGGTTAATCTCTTCTTCTTGGATATATTCAATCGCATCTAAAACTTCTAAATGTCTAATTGGTGCAATATCGTCTCTGACACCTCTAGCTTCGGCGTCGATTATGAACATGTTTGTTTGCCCTCCTTCAAATACCATAGAATATTCTCTTAATGTCTCATATGATTCTAAGCCAGGAGGAACTTCATCCGATGAACCAGTGATGTCTTTTCCTAGTTCTGCACCAAGGATGTAAGCTCCGACTCCACTAATTAAGAAAGCAACAACAATTACTATCCAAGCGCCCTTTACAGGAATTTCACCGATCTTTTCCCAAATCTTTTCCGCTTTCTGTCCCCCTGTTTTTCTATATCTTACTAACCAACCTAAAGCAGGAACTAAAATTATACTGAAAAAGAATGTGCAGGTTATTCCTAATACCAAAGTTATTCCAACAGTTCTCATTGGCTGAATAGGTACTAGCCAAGCCCAAGCCAATACGCTGAATCCAACAATTGTGGTAATTGCTGATAGTAATATAGCGTGACCAGTAGTCATAATCGCATGCACTGTGGCGTCAAGGTAGAGTTGTTTGTCCCAAGCTTCTAGTTCATCTAATATTTCGCCATCCCTTTTTGATTGCTTAACTAGAAGTGAATGTTCTTCTAACATAATATTTCGCGTTTCTTCAATTCTGTTAATTAGGTGCAAAGCATAATCTACCCCTAATCCTATCAAAATTGGGCCGGCTGCTATTATCATAGGCGTTAGCATGATATCAAGAATCACAGTGGTGCCAAATGTTACTGCCAAACTTAGAACAATTGGAGTTCCGCATATTATGAGGACCTTTGGATTACGGTGAAGAGCAATCATCACTAAGCACACAAAAGCTAGGCTGATGGGCAACATGTCTTCCAATGCAAGGTAGATTGCATCTGAAACATCATGTAATACGGGAGTCAAGCCAGTGACTGTAATTGCTTGCCTAGTGGGGAGTTCACCCCAACGTTCATCCTCCATACTTGAGAGTTTGATTCCTTCATAGTCACGCGCACATAAATGGTCATCATATTCATTATAATTTATTGAACAGTCATTAATTACTGCTTTAACATGAAGAATGAATGATTTATGGTCTAAGATTTCATTTCCATTAGGGTCTGTCCTAGTATCGACATCAGTACCAGTCATATCAAATCTGATTCCCATCACTACAACAGTGGTGTCCCAAATCCCATCTCCATTAGTATCAATAACTAGGCTGTCCAATGATTTACCAAGATTTTCAACAGTATTGTTAATTCTATCTTGATTGTTTGGGATTACATAAGTTTCGCGAGGGTCCTGATTGGTAATTGTGCAATCATCGCCAGTTTGAATAGGCAAACCATATTTTTCTACAGAACAAGCAAATCTATTGGGGGCTGAGTTAGCCTCTTTAATCATCTGTGATGCACTTAAAATCCAAACTACTCCATCTTGAGTGCCTCTGTCTTCTTTATTCCAATCTATGCCTCTAGAGTACCTCCCCATGTCTTTGTTGTCATCATCGCCTTCAAGATAACTAATCTGTCGAAGGATTTCAATATCGGTGACATTTTCTGTACCCCGTTTTGTAGGGTCATCTATTGAATTATCAGTGTGGATATATAGCAATACAATATCAGTTGACCACTGTTCCCTTACATCTAGGAGTAATTCTGTTGAATCAGCACCTTCTGGTAGATAAATTTCTACATCACCATTAATTTGTTGCCCAAAATCCATTGCATCTTTACCAACAAGAAAAGTCAGAAGGACCATTACTATGACAATTGGTCCCGGCGAGCGGAAAATTGTACGATAGAAACGGGTTGTTTGACCCTTGGCGAATGAATGAGTCCATCCACTAATCTCTGCCACTTTTCCTTGTATATCGTCAGAAATATCAGATAAGGTAGAATATAATGGGTTGTTTTTGATTTGGTCTATGATTAGTTGCCAACTCGGAGATTTTTCGCCCTCCTGCTCATCGGCCATGCTACCTCCTAATGGTTTGAGTATGAGAACAGTTCGCCCTTCTGGGGGTTAAAAATGGTGAAGAGGGGTAATTACTCTACCCCAAAGTTCCTAATTAACAATCGTTTCATGATAGTTCTAGTTCCTTGTAGTACTAGTCCAGTAAAAATTAGGCTAATACCTAACATTGAAAGCCAAGCAGCAGTCAACCCAGGGCCCACAGTGATGTCAAGGTTCAAGGTTGATCCAGTGAATTCATTGAATTTATTTAATGTCCTCATGCCAATGGCTGAACCAAGTGTTAGGAGCCCTGCTCCTGGTAGCCCAAAAGCCAAAATAGGCTTCTTTTGAGATAGTGAAATTAGTGCATATGATAAAACGGTGAAACCGTGGCTTAAAGCAGTAAATCTAGATCCTTTAGGTACATCATATCGTATCACTGTAGGTACTTCAGATACAGATAGTCCCATTTCATTGCATTGCTCAAGCATTTCTAGTGTTGATTCCATTCCATCCTGCTCGAAACGTATTTTCTTCAATGCTCTATTAGAAAATGCTCGGAATCCACTTTGGGTGTCCTTTACTGATAAATCAGTAGTCAAATTAGATGTTGCTGTGATTAATTTAACCCCCAATTTCCTATATGATGGCATTTCTTCACCAGAGCCACCTTCAACAAATCTCGAGCCTATGACGAAATCGGACTCGCCATTATTTATGGGTTCTAATAATAATGGGATATCATTTGGGTCATGTTGACCATCACTATCAAGGATTACTAATGCCTTAGCATTATTATTTAATGCATATTTGAAGATTGATTTTAGGGCCGCGCCATATCCCTTGTTTGTCCTATGGTAGTGGACTTTAGCCCCCAATTTTGAAGCGATCCTGGCAGATGAATCATAGGAACCATCATCTACACAAAAAACCTCATCAACGTGTTTTAATGAATTAATCACTACAGTGCCAATCGTCTCTTCTTCATTATAGAGTGGCATTGCAGCGATAACGGGTCCAAGGGGTAAATCCTCGTCCATTGATTATGTGGCAAACCGGGAACTATATAGCAATTTACCGTAAATTGAAATTAATATAATGATTCAATATTATATCAAGAATGCTCATTTCTTGTTTATGCTGCCATTCTACGACGTTGAAATTCTTCAACTAGGTTTTTACGTAGAGTAATTTCTTTTTCTGCCACCCTATGGGCAACAATTTGTGAGATGTGTGGTTCCAATATTTCAAGCAGGCGAGCTATATCTATTGATTCTAAGCAATGGGGGCAACTCAAATCATTATGTCCTGAATTATTTTTTTCTTCACTTTCAAAAGAGTATAATGATTGCATTTTCGTCGTGTCTTTTTTACGTACTCTTCTTTTTGCAGTTTTTCTATCAGCACGTGCCCTTAAACTACCTAGGCCTAATCCAGGTTTTTTTGAATCGAATTTACCTCTTTTCTTTTCTTGTTTGGGTTTTTCATCAATATCAAAACTAACTCCCGAACAAACGAATTGACGCAAATCATCACCATCAGGTTTTGCTTCTATTGTCATACGTAACTAATCAGCAGGCTCGCTGACGGTGTTATAAGCATATCCGATATCAATGCCAGCCAGCGCGCGATTAACCTGACAAATCAAAATCTCCGTAGAGTAATTTGTGGTGTCACTAATACACGCAATTGTCAAAGAGGAAATGCTTCTCGGATAACCACATGCACTGTTTAGTTACAGGTGGGGCTGGATTTGTAGGCTCCCATTTAGTTGATTTATTGTTGGAATCTGGCCATAATGTTAGCGTTTTTGATAATTTCTCATCAGGTCGTAAAGAATTCCTTGCCCATCATGGCGATAAAATCAATGTGATTGAAGGAGATTTACTTGATTTAGATGCGGTAAAGGATGCAATGATGGGAATTGAGATGGTTTTCCATTTGGCTGCTAACCCAGATATTAGACTAGGTACAAGTATTACTGATACTGACTTGAAACAAGGTACTGTGGCAACATATAATGTCTTAGAAGCAATGCGTATTAAAGGCGTTATGAAAATCGCATTTGCATCTTCATCAGTGGTATATGGTGAGGCGAATGAGATGCCTACTCCTGAAGATTATGGCCCTCTATTCCCAATTTCACTATATGGGGCTAGTAAGTTGGGTTCTGAAGCTTTAATCACATCATGGGTGGGGACTTTTGGTTTGCAGGCATGGATTTTTAGGTTTGCAAACATTGTTGGAGCGCGCGGAACTCACGGAGTAATTTTTGATTTCATTCACAAATTAAGAGCAGATCCTAACCGATTGGAGGTTCTTGGCAATGGCTTACAGGAAAAATCCTACATGGAAGTAAGAGATTGTGCCTCTGCAATTATTCATCTTGTATCTTCTACTAATAAACCAATAAATTACTATAATTTAGGTTGTGATGATACATGCAGTGTTAGAAGAATAGCTGAAATCGTAATTGAAGAGTCGGGTTTGCCAAATGTTACAATTGATTATACTGGTGGTGATAGAGGTTGGGCTGGTGATGTCCCTAAGTCTATGCTTGATCCAAGTAGGATGATAGAAGCAGGTTTTTCCACAAAATACAATTCCGAAGGTGCAGTGAGGCACACTGCCCAGACTTTAATGGAGGAGATTGGAATTGAATAGTGAAGGATTTAGAAGGAGAAATTTGGTTTATGATGATAATGCGGATGCTAGGCTGACTTCAGGTTTTGTAGTCGCTGGCGCACTAACTTTCATTATTCTTTCAGTTGTACTATTTACCGATGTCCCGCCAATTGGTCCAAATGAGGGTGAACTTGCTCCAAACTTAATTGGTGAGGTTCACATGCCGAATTCACCATGGGAGGAATTCGAACTTTACGATGAAATAGATCATTCATGGGATAATGAATCAAGTCCTGATTCTAAGTGGTTTCTGATTCAATGGATGGATACTGATTGTTCACACTGCTGGGCAGAAGCGGAAAAAATGTCAGCTTTGGAATCAGCATTTGGTCAGCAAGTTACTTTCATTAGTATTGCAGTCGAACTAAATATTCAAAATCACGATGCAGATCGTGATGAAATTGTTGCTTTTCAAGAAAAGGGTGCATTGTCAACCTGTAGAGGCGGAGATACAGATTGTTCCACTCGTGGTGGCGAGGTTCATAATTGGGCCTACTTTGATGATTTAGGTGGGAGTACTATGGACCCATGGGGTATTCAAGGTACTCCGTTTGTTGTTATCCTGAAGCCCAATGGAATAGTTGCATGGAATAATGCTCAACATCAAGGAGAAGATTTAGGTCAAGCGCTTTATGAATTATTACCACAACCGGAGGCGGCTTGAATGGCTATTTCAACAACAGTTGTCATAATTATTTCTGCATTGGCAGTTTTATTGGGTGCGATTTCAAAAACTCAAATGGCTGCTTCAATATTTAGTTCGTTAGGAGCATCAGATGAGATTTCTAATTCAGCCAGTCGTCGTTTATCATTAGGTTCATTATCATCAATTGTGGGAGGTACTCTTTCTGCAGTTTGGATTTGGGCCATACAAAGACAAGAAGTAGTTGGTGTGAATTCACTATGTTCTCCAACTAGTGGTTGTACAAAGGCACTTTCAGACCCCTCGTTCAGTTCATTACCATTCACCAATTTAGAATTCGGGCTATTTTTCGTTCTTCTGTTCAGCATAATTGGTTATCTAATGCTCAGTGTATATCTTGATCCTAAATTAACTAGTGCTAGAAAGTATATTGGTTACAGTAAAATGTTTGGATTGCTAGGTTCATTGATTTCAATAATCATGTTAGTCTATCATTTGGCTATGGTTGAAGGTTCTCCCGCATTGTGTCCACTTTGTTTGATATTAGTTGGCGCCAATGTTGTAACACTTTTCCAACTTTTTATGTTGGATTCATTTGACTCAATTGCTTAATCAAATAAGTTCACTCTTCTTCATTTGATTCTGATTGAGGTATTGAATCGTTGGCGAATAGAAGAAGAGCGAAGATTAGAACGAATCCCATTAGTGCCATGAATGGGATACTCATGAAATCAAACACATTAAGATATTGAACAGTACATGATTCAAAAGCGGAACAGAATGGAGAATGTTGATCTGGATTCAATTGTAATTGATAGTGGTAAATTGAGATAAATGCGCCAAAACCAGCCATTGCTAAGCCATAGATACGAATCCCATAATCTGACCTAAATCCAGCAAATAATAGTAGGAATGCCAGGGGATACATGATAATTCTTTGATACCAGCATAATTTACATGGAATAAAATGGACAATTTCTGAAAGATAAAGGCTTGCCATCATCGAAAATAGTGCTACGAAACCAGCTAAGAACAAGGCTCCTTGTGAGTGTTCATTCCTTAATTCAATCAATTTTTCAGCCAAATGCTCTGAGTTACGGCTAGCAGCAATAAATGCTAAAATTCCAATTCCAACGATCCCAGACAAAAGTGAAAGGACTGCGAATAGTGTACCGGCTTCATCTGGTGTCATATTATCCCCAATTTACTAGGGCTCATACGCCCATTGAAGCCACGTGAAACCGCTAGTTGATTTAATCACGACCCTGCAATGAGCCAATTTTAATCACTTATTGTATTGATTAAGGAAACCAAGAAATCATTAGGGTTGGAAGATTCCTTGTAACTCGAATAATGATTCATCAGTATCAATATCAATAGGAACCATTCTTGTAACTGTCACTTCTAGCTTAAACTCCATTGGAAAATTTTCACGAAGTTCAGAATAAAGCCTAGTCTGTACCTCATCGGCAGTTCTTCCCCTTAGTATTGTTATACAATGCAATGTTTCATTCTGACTCCTCTCTACATAATACTCTACTATCCATTCTTTCATTACTTGACGCTCAACATGGTAGTCTCCCGGTTGTTCGGATTGTTCTTCCATGGTACTATTATTACATTTGATGGGTATAAATGTCCCGAAAAACATACTTGATGCAGGGGGGCGATTACTTTATCCGGTAGGACAAACAAATCTCGTAATTTGGGGGTTAGTGGGAATTATTCTTCACATTCCGCACCATCGTTGGAGAGATGCAGGTCCTTTTTTTGTTGTATTGAATTTAATATTGGAGTGGCTAATATTAGGCCAGTAAGGACGATACCACTTAGGATAATTATGTAGCCATTACCTTCATCATCATGGTTTTCAGTTGGTTGTATTTGCTGAGCTGCGATAATTTCACGATTATTATTTTCCAAATATGTCACTAAACCCCATTTTTCTAGTTCATGATTTGTATTTTCAGATAAATTAAAAGTTATTGAAATATTCGTTGTAATTTCATTATTTTCCCAATTATTCAATGACCAACCTTCATTAGGTTCCGAAAATTCAATTTCGCCATTGCTCATATTTATTACAACACCATGCCTAGCTACATTGTTATGAATTTTTACTCCATTATAGGATTCTGGCTTGTCAATTAAAACGCCATTTTCGGTCATTATTATGTATAAATGCGTAGATTCATGGGAGTTTGTTTCTACATTATATTCTAACCTATTTTCATATTTGCTAACGGATAATTGAAGTGTTGAATGAGAAGTTCTTTGACTAGATGATTTTAGAAATAATTTTTGTAATTGATTTTGATTGATTAATCCCGAAGTGATCTCATCATTATCCATCCAGATACTAGGGAATTCAGCTTCAGTAGGGTTTTGTCCAAGGTGCCATAATTGATATGTTGTGAGTCTATTTCCTAGATAATCTAATCCATCATCTGGATGGTATGAAATTCTCGCAACCTGTCTGCCCCTATCTTCTGTGAACTGTTCTATAGATGATTCTGTACTAGAACAAATGTCGCACCAGATAGCAGTTAAATGTTGCATTACAATTACGTTAGAATCATGATCTAATGTAGTATTGTCACAAGATAATCCGTGATTACATGCATCAGCATCAGCTTTGGAACTTATTGGATTTAGAATTATAGCAATCAAAAGCATTAGTAGGACAATGTTCACAATGCTCAGATTGGCTCCGCGCATGGTTTCCGCACACGTCCCCTTTACATAGGCGCGCCGGCGAGAGAGTTACAATGAGTAAGAGATGGTACAATGAACACCGCCGTGACCCATGGCGTAAAAAGGCCAAATCATCTGGTTATCGGGCCCGTTCTGCTTACAAATTATTACAGTGCCAAGAGAAATTTCAACTTATTCGTAAAGGTGATACAATTCTAGATGTTGGTTGCCACCCTGGTGGTTGGTCGCAAGTTGCTTTGGAGTTGACTGGTGATTCTGGTAGAGTATTGGGGATTGATCTAAAACCCTGTGAGCCTATACCCGGTGTAGAGTTGATTGTTGGAGATATTACTGACAAAAAGACTCAAGAGAAATTGTTGGAAATGTTAGATGGCCAACCTATCAACTCAATTGTTTCAGATATTTCTCCGGGATTGACAGGACAGTATGAAATGGATCAGGCAATTTCTCTTGATTTAGTTTGTTTATTGATGGATTTTGCTTTTCCTATTTTGAATAAAGGTGGTTCATTTGTTACAAAAATTTTCCAAGGTCGAGGTATTGAGGCTGCAGTAGAAGTGGCAAAACAAAATTTTTCAAAGGTTCAGAGATTCTCGCCAGTAGCAAGTCGTAATTCATCTTCTGAAACATATTTGGTATGCAAGAATAAATTGCCTAGGGCAAGAGGTCAAGAAGTTGATATTACTGTCCGTGATTTTGTAGAATCATCTTTGGCCAAAGAGGGGTTCATTACCGGGGTTGAGGAAGAATCTGAACCTAAAGAAAGTGGTAAGATTGGATTCACACTTCACCGAGCACGTGATGATTGAAAATTTCAACTACTTTCAGTGATTATTAGTGTCAGTTTCGGTCGTAATGTTCATTTGTCTGTGATAAATCATTAACTCACTGGTAATCACATTATATTCAATGGGCAACCTCAAAAGGGGGTGGGCATTCGGCGGCTCGTTGGGGATATATTATGGCAAAGAGAGCAGCAGTATGCAATGCATCAGGCATCCCCCTAGTTGAAAGGGCGAGTACATCTTTTCCTTGTCCTAGTTGTGAAGAACCAATTGGCCGTTCAGCTCAATGTCGTAGTCAAGGTGTTCCTTACATTTGTGTCAATTGTGGATTTCAGGGGCCATGAGGTGAATAAATGGGTGAAGTTGCAATTCGTTACAAAATTATGTGCTCTCCAGATACAGAATTAACAGCAGATGATATTGCTGCAAATCTAGAAGTTATGGAAAACGATGTAGGAGTAGTTCAATCAATTGAAACCAAACCCTTAGCTTTTGGATTAAAATTTGTTGAAGCCTATTGTGTAATTCAAGAAGGCGATGGAACGGTTGATTCTTTTGAAGATTCAATTCGTGCAATCGATGGTGTCGGTGAGATTCAAGTTCTAGAAATGGGTCGCTTGATGTGAATAAACCATTTACCTTTTCAATTATGATTGGTGTAAGGGTGCACGAGTAAATTCTCTTAGTAAAGTGGTGGCGTAAGTACCAGGGGGTAGCGTAAATTGGAAATTAATGCAGGCACCTTCAGGATGCCAACGATCCCCTTCTCTAGGCCCTTCACTCCATTTCTTGCTAGCTTCTGAGATGTCCATAGTTGGTTTAGAGATAAAATTGAAATTAGTATAATTTCCAGTTAGGGGTCGCTTGGTCCCTTTAGTAGTCAAACGAGGAATGTCTTCTATAATCCATGTTATTTCGTCTAAACCCAATTTTTTAAGCACTTTTTCTTCAATTTCTCTTACTTCTCCATTTGCTTGTAATGGCGTGGTTCCAATTAAACTACCAGTAACTGCTAACCTGCCAAGTAAACAATTACGAGAAATACGATTAATAGTAGATTCATTTACAATTGCAAGTTTGTCAGTATCAATCTTACCATCAGTATTGATTGAACCAACAACATCACCTATAATTGGTGACGATATAGGTAGCCCACTGCGTATTCTTTCGCACAAAATATGATTGAACGCAAGTGATTGCAGAGAATGTATGGTCATTAATTGTAGGTTGTTTGGTAACTTATTGAAGGCACCAACCCAGTCTTCAGGTTTCTTCTTAATGGCGTAAAGTAATTCTTTCTCATATCCAAGATGTTTAGGGATTATTTCTAGTGAGGCTTCAACATCTTCAGTATCTCTCCATTCCTTACGAAATTTTGCTACATCTTCCATTTCATTAAATCCCTCCATTCCTATGTATGTTTTGACTGCATTTTCCCATTCTCCATTGACTACAAATTTTCCTACTACGGGTGTGACTGGCCTAGTTGAACCAAATCTTTGTGGCCCTATCCAGTTAGGAAATTTCCCTTCTCCTAATCTATTTATCAATGCATCAAGGATTTTTTCAATTTCCATTAAAGCAGATTCTTCATCCAAAGGCTCACCCTTTTTGTTAGCACAACCCCTTACAGTAACACTGAAACGGTTACCTTGATGTGATCCCATAGAAATTTTTTGATGAGTTCTTCCGATTACT
Organism: Thermoplasmata archaeon; assembly: GCA_002727675.1. Classification (GTDB taxonomy): domain Archaea; phylum Thermoplasmatota; class Poseidoniia; order Poseidoniales; family Thalassarchaeaceae; genus MGIIb-Q1. The sequence goes on from PBXQ01000057.1 coordinate 37,395, forward strand.
TCAACATCTACATCTTTAATATCTACTTCTGCAACTTTATTTGTAGGTGCATCTATAACAAATATTTGGGTTGTAACAGCTCTTTTGTCTTTAGTTCCTGAAAACCAAATCCTTTTCCTTGAAATTTTTAATTCCTTGGCTAATCTATTGGTGAAACGATTAGTCTCCCAATTATTCAATGTAATCTTTGCTACCGTAAATCTACCTTTAGGGTCCAAACCAGGTCCATTTCCCTCTTCGACAACTCGGAAATCCTCTGCTCGAACTTTGATTAGGCCCCCAATTCCATCACCTTCACAAATCCATTGGTCAAGGCCGAGGTTAGATGTAACCTCATCTATGTCCATCGTATATCCGCCTTAGGTTAACTTTATGTTTGCGAATTCTTTAGTCAAATTTTGGGTGGTGGTTTCTAATATTTTAGCAGCATTTTTCCCTTTTTTAACTCGTAAATAAAGTTCTGGGTCATCTAATCCAGGGTGTCCAACAAAATAATTTGAATATTCTACATCTTTGTTTTGATTTAGTCGTTCACGGTATAACTGCAAAGCAGTATGGTTCTCGCCAATTAGCCTAATTCGTAATTCCTCGCCGTCGTTTAGTAGTACCTTGATAGCCATGTTATCGCTTCGGCGACCTACGGCTCCATTTTGAACCTTTGTAAAAAAACCTCATTCCTCAATGCTTGATTGCCTCGTACTTATCAACGTGTTATGTTTGGGGGCATACATGAGTGAAGAGGGTGACAATGAGCGTACCCTCAAACTTACAGCGTTCTTTGAGAAGGGTTCTCCTGCGATTTTATTTAGTGCATTAGTGATTACAATAATTTTTGGAATGTTATTATTTCCATTCCCCTCTTTCAATACTGATTTGAATTCATTTGCACCAGAAGGGCCTAATGATGAAGCAGAAGAAAGGATTGAATCTGTTTTTGGTGAAGAAAGAAAGCCATTATTTGTTAATGTTGAAAGAACTGATGGAGGGAATGTGCTTTCAATTGCTTCACTTCAACAGCAACAGCAAGACCTTAATTTAATTCTCTCATGGGCCGATGACAACGGTCACCTAATTTCAGAATATATTGCGATTCCTGATTTGATTCAAAGGGGGTTAGATGAATCTTCACCCGGTCAAAATCTTACTGATGCTACATCTTGGGGGCAATTACTCAATGATACTCTAGATCAGGGCCAATCATGTGTTGATGGTACAAATGACAGGGAATTAGTTGTTCTAGCCAGTTTTGGCAGAGACGCTTTGTTGAACAAGGACTTGGAATTTGAGGATACTACATGTCGTTGGTTAGATAATAACCGATCAACAGGTAGCGCCTCGCCGTCTGCCTCAAGCAATTTGTGGGTTCTATACATTCGTTCAGATTTAGATGATGAATCAAGGCAGAATATGGTTAATCTTCTAAGATTAGAGTTTAATCAAGCAGGGGGAGGGGTCATAGAATATGGGTTAGTTTCTGATGATGTAATTAGTTACGACATCAATCAAGGAGCTACAGAGAATTTAGTTTGGTTAATTGTGGGGGCTCTCGTCGTTGTGGTAATCATATTAGCAATTGCTTTTCGTTCAATTAGAGGGGTATTATTTCCATTATCTGCATTATCCATGGCTTTAGTATGGACATACGGGGCTTTAGCTGGCGTGACATCTTCTTTTTCAGTATTGCATGTTGCTGTTGCTCCTGTAGTTCTTGGTTTAGGAATCGATTATTCAATTCACCTGCAAAGAGCATATGAGAAAAAGAGAACAGAGGGGGTTGATACTCCTAAAGCATGGGCTTTGGCCCTTAATGAACTATACATGGCACTTACTCTTACTGTAATAACAACAGTTGCAGCATTTTTATCTAATGTAGTTTCACCATTGCCTCCAGTCCGTGATTTTGGAATTGCTTTAGCTTTTGGAGTTGTTTCAGCATATATAACCTCTACAATAGTGGTTGGTGCTATGCATGTCATGATGGAAAGAGGGGGTAATCGTTTAATGCCTGAAAGTCATTGGGAGAGGCTGAAAAATACAGCAAGAGAAGTTGTAATTACTCAAAGGAAAGTTCAGGCGTTCGCATTAATCCTGGTTTTTGTTTTGACTGTAGGGAGTGTTGCAATTGCGGCAGCAAAGTTAGAAACAGAGTTTGATCTTAGTGATTTTCTAGATGACGAAATGGTTGTAATGGGGGTTAGGGATGATATTTATGATTCTTATGAGGCAACAGGTTGGCGGCCATTATACATTCTTTCTGAACCGTTGGATGGTGAAAATAACATCGTAGACGATTCTGATTTTATAGATGCAAATAATCAATTTAATAACAGGTTAGAATTAGCTCCTAGAGTTGTAATTCATCGTTCTGTTGGCGAAGGTGAGGCGATGATAGAATCACTACACACTGTGTTGGTAGATGCGATTGTCGAGGATCCTAATTTTGGTTCAAGGTATGGCATGAAAGTCATTGGGAGTGACATTGTTCTTGAAAATTATTCTACTGGTGGCTTAGTAAGTGCATTGCATGAATTGTCTGAAAATGATAGCGTAGGGGATTATCTTACTGGGATTTCCTGGGCTGATAGGGTTCGTAATGTGGCTTATCTTTCATATGATGATGAGATTGGCTGTTCTAGTGGCTGTCTTGTAAACATGCGTACAGAAATTATGGTTCAAGTTTCTACAAATAGTGATTCTTTGGAAGCAGTAGAAGGATTGCAAAATGCAATTGAGCAATCTTCTGGCAAATATGGAGTTCAGGCAAATATGTATGTTTCAGGTGAGTCGGTTAGGCTTAATTTAGTATTAAATGGCTTAACCACATCTCAGTTAGAATCAACTGCAATAAGTTTAGTTGTTTCTACACTTGTATTAATAGTATTAACAAGGAGACTTGGTCCGGCAGTAATTGTTGTAACTCCAGTAGCAATTGCTGCAATTTGGGTAGTGGGTTCTATGGCTTTACTAAATCTAAATTGGAATGTATTAACAGTAATGGTAACCGCTCTTACAATAGGTTTAGGGATTGATTATTCTATCCATGTTTGGAGAAAATATGATTCACTTAAGGGTAAATATGATCCTTGGGAGTCAATTAAAGAAATGCATGCTACTACGGGTGCTGCTCTAGTTCTATCAGCAGGAACTACAATTTGTGGATTTTTAGTTTTAACAATGTCTCCAATGCCTGTAGTTCAAGATTTTGGAATTGTGACTTCAATCACCGTTTTCTTTTCACTTGTGCTTGCACTAGGATTAATGCCAATATTACTCGCTGCAGATAGTATGAGGGAAAATGGTAATAATAATTCAAAAATTGACTAATTTTCAATTCTTTTCGACTATTTTTTTAATGTCCAAACCCAATTCTTTAGCAACTAAAAATAGCGACATCCATATTGTGACAAAGCCAAGTGTTTTCCTCTTTCTTTGAGCCCTTTTCATGATTTCTTGTTTGGGCATTTTTGCCTGTTTAGAAATCATAATCAATAAAGCAGGGACGTCGTAGGTTTCCTTTTCAGAAGGCTGTTCTATAGATTCATTGGCCTTTTCTTCAGTTACAACAAAATTGCCTTTAATCTCACCATCTTTGAATTCCTCAACAGCTTCATTTTCATCAGATTTGAATAAAGGAGGGTTATCTAATATTCTCTGTCTAGGGTACCATCCTAGTGGCACATTTACCCCTATTAAATTAGATTTGGTGGATAACCCAGTTTTCGATGATATTAGCCAACCTTTAGCAATTAGTTTGGATAATAAAACCTCAGAATCATTTGGAGAAAGCCAACCTAAATCAAGACTCCAAGTTCTAGTAATTGAATTAGGATTTAAAGGCTCAGAACCCCATGTTCTCCAAGTAATAGCTAGAAGGCGCCGGATATCCTCTGCATCATCCCCTTCTCTGGCCACTTTATACACCAATCCTACGCTCACCATCTAGTATCCAACCTAAAATATTTTGATTGTTAGAAATAGGTACAGTATCTCCTTCTTCTGGAGCAAGTAACCAAGAAAAGTAATTTCTCAAATCTTTAGGTATTTTGTCAATTACAAAAGCCAAATCTCCCTTTCTTTTACTAATTATTAGTACTGAAGATGGTCCAAGATCTTTTACTTCATTTAGGCGTGGAAATAGGGTATCTGTTAGGTAAGTAAGTGATAAGTTACTAGGCAGTGTAATTGCTAATATTAGTTGTTCAGATACAGCATGACAAAGTTCAATTTCATTATTTTTTGTAAAAATATCTATTGATACGCGATTGCATCCAAGCATCAATAAATCCATTACTTCTTTGTGAGATTTAGAATTACAATCTACTTGTACATCGCCATGATTTTCTATAAAATCTCTTAATTTATTGAGTGGAGTACGATATATTTCGTTGTTCCTGAATTCTATATGTAATGGGTGGGAATAGAGCCTATGGTCATTAAAATTAATTGGTCCAGGCCAAAGTCCCGAATCGCTCCATACGAAACGGGCCCATTGTTGCATAACATCGCCCAGTCACTAATAGTGCATGAATTATGTGGGCCTTTGATAGTAACATCAAAGCGCAAGTCACTTCTGCGCGCATTAAGGCAGGATACTGAATGACTAAAATAAGGTGACCGGTATGAGGTTGATTAGATGAAAGAATATATTGCCCGTGACCCAAAAACGGGGATGCCTCTTGCATTTGGTAAAAATTCTAATTATAGGTTCATTGATGACGCATACCGAGCACCAAATGGGTATTGGGATGCAATTAAGAATTACGATATCATTCCTTTGTGTAATGGGGAGATTCAAGCATTAGAAGTAAGGTGGAAGGAAACACCCCAGTTAATTACTAGAACAGATGCAATCCGCGCATTGCCTAGAATAATGAGAGAAAACCCCATAGGTGCACATAAGGAGCTAATTTCAGCATTATCTGACATAAAGCCTGAAATTAGAATTTCAGGTTTATTTTCATTACCTTATGTGGCTTTAGTAGAAACGGATGAATTATTTGAGCATCTTCATGAATTATTGGATGATGTTGATACGGGAGTAAGAATGGCAGCTTCAAAATGTTTGGAAATAGTAGCGCCCGTGTTCCCTTCTGTAACTGAAGATACGTTGTTTAGGGAATTACAATCCTCAGTTGCAATTCGTCGGAAACATGCATATAAAGCACTTAAATCGATGTGTCAAGTTTGGCCTGAGGTAGTAGTGAATCATTTGGATGATTTACTCCGTTCAGAGGATCATAGGTTGAGGTTAGAGGCTGCAAAGATTCTCCCTCCATTGGCTAGGACGAAATCAGCTTCTGTTTGGGATTTGATTGGTTGGTCTTTGGGGGATGAATCAGAAATGGTAAGAGCACAGGCAGCTAGAACATTACCAACATTGGCTAACATTCAGCCTAGGATGGCCAAGATATTGGTTGAGAACTCATTATTTGATACTAATGAGCAGGTCAGGAAATCAGCTCTTAAAGCCCTCAAATCTATGGATGTTAGTGGATTTAGGATGAATCGTTTGTGTATTGATGGTGCGAGACATAGTGATCCGGAGATTCGTAGAGCTTGCATATTAATGATGCCTAGATTATTTACCGAATCTGAATTAAGAATTCAAGCAGTTGAACTATTAAGGATGGAAACCAAGCCCGATTTAATCTCATTATTGGAGGAATTTTCAATTGATCCTGAAATTGATGGTGGCGAAGATGAAAAGAATCGGTTTTTAGCAGCAGTCCCCCAAGCTACAAATGCGGATGGCACTCCTATTTTACCTCCTTTAGATGATAAACCTACTATTCAATTACCTAAGCCTAAAGATGAAGTGAAAAAACCTTCTCGTTTGCTTAATCAACCACGACGTCCCACACAAGATGAAATATTCTATGGTGATGATTTTGATGATGGCACGGATGGCTTAGCATGAGTATATTTCTCCCCGTAGGGGAGTCGGTACGGTTAAAGAGGGACGTCAGGTGGGGCGGTCGCTGAGTGATATCATGAGTGCAAAATCCGGTGATTGGAAAGCGGAACAGTTTGAGAGATTGTGGTATGGGAGAAGCGCAAAAGGTGAAAATCCGGTCAAGGCTGCTAAATTTCGCCAATACATGAGGGAGCATGTACGCCAAAAAGTTCCTGACATCAAATCAGTTAACCGCCGCAGAGAAAGTAAAGAAGGCGGCGGGGTACATATGGATGAGAATAGATTTTTCACCAAAGAATACTGTAGGAAGTATTGGATGGGCGAGTTACAAGAAGAGATTCGTGAAGCTGAGTCCTATTGATAGGACAGGTGAATGAATGTCTAGCAAATCTGCTCTTTCGTCAGTCAAATTTGAATCATGGGGTCTTGATTCAGAAATTAATACATCCTTGTCTAAGAAAGGCTGGGTTCATGCTACTAAAATCCAGGCAGACGCCATTCCTTTAGCACGTAAAGGGTTGAATGTTGTAGGTCAGGCAAAAACTGGTTCAGGAAAAACTGCAGCTTTTGGGATTCCTTGTATAGAATCAACTGAACCTAATGGTGTTAGCCAGGTGATAATTATAACCCCGACGAGGGAATTAGCCCAACAAGTATCAGAGGAACTTCAATGGCTGCAGGGAGATAAAGGTTTGAAAATAGAAACAGTTTATGGGGGGACTGATATAGAAAAGCAAGCCAAAAAATTAGATTCAGGTGTAGAAATAATTGTTGGAACCCCTGGGCGTATAATTGATATGTCAAAAAGGGGGCATATAAAATTAAATTGTATATCAGTACTATGTTTAGATGAAGCCGATAGAATGTTAGACATGGGATTCTTTCCTGATATTATTTGGCTTCTAGAAAAAATGGATAATCGTAAACAAACAATGTTATTCAGTGCAACATTCCCTCAAGAAGTACTAGATGCTGCAAACACATTTCTTTCCGATGCTGAACATGTGATGAGTGATGATTTGGATGTAGATATTCCTGAGATTAATCAGCAATATATTGCTGTTGGTAGGTCAAATAAGTTGTGGGCGTTAGGAAGAATACTAGTTGTGATGGGTGAAGATGACCAAATGATGGTTTTTACTAATACTAAAAGGATGGTGGATCTTTTAGTTCAAAGATTAAATAAATTCAGATTCAAAGCCGTTGGTTTACATGGCGATATGCCTCAAAAAAAGAGAGAAAATATAATTTCTTCATTCAAGGAAAGGACTGAGAGTGTACTAGTTTGTACTGATGTTGCAGCAAGAGGAATTGACGTTGATGGTGTAACAATAGTTGTAAATTATGATCTGCCAGATGATGTTGAAAGTTACGTCCATAGAATTGGCCGCACTGGTAGAATGGGGCGTAAAGGCGAAGCATGGTCATTTGTTGGTAGTGAAGATAAATCTCAATTAATGAAGATATCATCTACTTGGAATCTAGAAATTCTTGAAGTACCACCTCCGGACCTTCCTGATGGGATGACTAAGGATCCCGTAAATCGCCAACAAGATTGGTCTGAAATTGCTAATAATTTTGGAATGGTTCCCGTATTATTATCAATTGGGAGAACAGATGGTGTGACAAATCACAATATCACCGATTGGTTATCAAAAGAAGCCAAATTGAATCAACTTGCAATTGGTGAGGTTATAATTGATGATGCTACAAGTGAAGTAGAGATCCACTTAGATAAAGTTGAATCAGCCATAAAAGTAATGTCCAACCGAAAGTGGAATGGTAATAGTGTGAATCTAGAGATAAGAAAATAGAGAATTTATTCTTCTTCATCTGTAATATTTCCCCAATCAAATTTGGTAATTACAAATGCCGTTGTTACGCTACTAACAAATAGTGTTCTCCATGCTTTTCCTGATATATCGTTCCATTCCTTTATTTCAATAGCGCATTTAGCAGAAATAATGCCATCACATCCATCAGATTCAATTTTTTCCTGCTTTGCCTGAGAATCGAAACCCAAAGTGTGGATAGCAGATGAAGATATTATGGCTATAATTATCAAAATAATAATAGATGCATTGCTAAGTTTTTTCTTAAAAAATATTTGTTTGGGGAATGGAAATAGTGATTTTAAATCTAGATTTCTAGTTTTTTCAGGCCCGCCAACAAAAATGAACCATGTAGTCCATCCTAATATAATTAATAGCATAAATCCTGTTTGAAGCATGAATTCGTGAAATTCCCACATAGGGGACCAGCAACCATAATTGTTAGGGGAATCAACACAACCATTAACAGCTAAAGGATACAATACTAGTAGGCGTACAATATTTAGTAATGCTAATACTAAAGCCATGGCTGTAATTCCACGAATTTTGAGATTTTTTGCTACACCTGGTGTCATCCAAATCATAAATGAAACAAATGCAATTTCATGAATTCCAACACATTCGTCGGAAACCCATAATGAATTAATATCACTACCTTCGAATGAAGGGTGATTGAAAATTAGGACTGTGTCTAATCCATTCTTTGATGCTAGAGTTACACTATCAGGTCCGAAAATTAAAGAATGAAGATTATACCAAATTAGTGTAATTAATTCTTGATATAAGGAAAATGTGTCATCGGGTTGGGTTAGCCAACGATAGAATAGTTCGGCACCAATCAATAAAGCAACTACTGAGAAAATGATTTTGATTTTAGTGGCTATTTCCTCCCAGGAAACATCACCCGGCCGCTGCTCCATGTTCCTACGAAGTGTTATTGCATTTCAAAACCCCGTGCTTGAATGGGTTGAAAAGAGGGCTGTTTGTCGTAATAATAGGGGATGGGATGCTTACTCTGAATTTACTCGGATATCATTGTCCAGTTCCAGTACACGAGACTCGTAAGGTTTTGGAAAATTTATCTCAGGGAGATATTATCCTAGTTATTGCTGATGATATTGAGACAAAGCATGATATCCCATTGCTTGTAGAGCGAATTGGAGCAAAATTACTGAGTGTGGATGAGATTGCAGGTGAGTTCCGATATATCATTGAAAAGTGAGGGTTAATATGAATAATTCAGATGACACTGTTTTTGTTAGTGAATCAGTAGACATACCTGCTGATGCTAGGCTACCCACGCATTTTGGTGAATTTAGGATAAGGGTATTCCATGAGCAGAAAACAGGTTTGGATCATGTTGCGCTCACCATGGGTGATATGTTTGGACCGGACCCTGTGTTGCTTAGGATCCACTCCGAATGTTTGACAGGTGATGCTTTTGGCAGTCTAAGGTGTGACTGTGGTCCCCAATTAAATAGGGCGATGTCATTAATTCAAGAAAAAGGGTGGGGTTGTATAATTTATCTTAGGCAAGAAGGTAGGGGTATAGGTTTGAGTGAGAAAATCAAGGCATATAATCTACAAGATGGTGGTGCAGATACTATGGATGCTAACTTAATTCTAGGCCACCCTCCCGACGCGCGTGATTATCTAATTGCTGCAGAGATATTAAAAAAAATAGGTATTAGTCATGTTTGTTTGTTGACAAACAATCCTGATAAGGTCAATCAGTTGAGACAAATGGACATTAATATTATTGAACAAATGCCAATTATAGTAGGGGTTGGAGATGAAAATGTGGGTTATCTAGTTACTAAAGCCGAACGAATGGGCCATGCTATTGACTTGGCATCTCTAAAAGGAAAAACCAAATCAATTGATTGAGGGGCCGCGACCGGGAATTGAACCCGGGTTGGCGGATCCACAGTCCACCGTCATAACCTCTAGACCACCGCAGCCAACAGTTGAGCCTCCCACATACCCTCACCATATAACCATTCTATCGTACAATAATCCGACGGATTGAAGGTTAACCCCAACATGCGACAGTCATGGATAGAAGCCTAGCACGCACTCCAAGTCTAGTATTGTTTGGGATTATATTGTTATCATCGTTGACTTTTGCCTCTGCTGATACAGTAATTCGTTCTGAAAATGTAGATTTATTCCCGCAGGGTTCTTTTGATAACGCTACCGATTGGACTATGTCTACTCAATATGGTTTTACTACAACCGAATCGGCCCACTGGACAGAAGCAATGGTAACAGATGGCCATTTGTCGTTCACCCACTCTCGTCCTCAAAATATTGATGAAGACATTTCATGGGCTAGTAGTTCTCCAACAAATAGCAATTTATCTTTAGGAATACCAGACGGTGGAATTACTTGGAGTAAGGGGCCTGAGATTCAGTTGTCAGGGTTTGATATGTCATCACATAGTGGTGAGTCATTACAAAATGCTAGTTTACTAGTTTATTTTGCAATTCCAGAGACCCTTCAAGATGATGAGGTAAGAATAATTATTGAGTGGGGGGGTAATATTCAACCACTACAAACATTTGCCCATACTCAAAGCGCCATTAATCATATGCAAGGTAATCCCTACCAAATTTCTCTCGATTCACTGGATTCATGGACTTGGTCTAAATTGGAAAATGCCCTCATTACAATAGATTACGTTTCAGTTAACGGTATTGATGACAGTGAGGTTCAAGTTGATGCTGTAGGGATGAAGGTAATTTACCAGTCTCATTGGTCTGGTTTGGATTCTGGAAAGGCCGTACATACTTCGCCATTAGTTATGGAACCTTTTCATGATTTTCAAATTTCAAGTGGCCAACATGATTCAATACAAATTACTAGTTGTGGATTAGAATTAATTGGTGTCAATCCGGGTGGATGGGTGACAGAATCTGTAATGTTGCCATACGATCAAAGTTGGGGCAGAATTCATCTTTATGGAAATTCTAGTTCTCAAATACTCATTAAATCTAGCTCAGATGGAATTACTTGGTCTCAAGGTGTAATTTATTCAGATGGTGATTTAATTTCTGCTGCTGGTTTTATTCATGCAGATATTGCAATTTTCAGTGGTTGTATTTCTGGTTTAAGAATAGATTTTAATGACCCTACATTGAATGTAAATGGTCAAATTACCGGAGAAAGTGCCGGTTTAGTTACTAACTATAGTTACCTAAGTTTCGCAATTGGTAATCAGTTAATACAAACTCATAATATAGAAGAAGGGGATTTCAATTATTCATTACCAGTAGGTCGCTATTTACCTTCAAATGGTATTGATTTTGATATTGGAGTAGGGGCTAGATTCCAATGGTCTTCCCCCGGTTCTTCTGAAACAATTGTAGCTCAAATAGATGAAATGACTTTGACGGGTGGGTTTGTGGTAGAATGGGATTTAGACCCAGTATGTGAAAGTCCCAGCGATGTAATGATTGATGAAGATGGTGCCAGTAAAGTTGTTCCTTTGAGGTATTCATGTATTGATGATATTACTGAAACAAATGATTTGTTAGTTGAAGCAACATCAAACGATGAGACATTGGTTTCAGTAGTTGTAGATGATGGGAGATTAATGATTAGTCAGTTGCCTGAGCAATCAGGTGTTACTAGCATCGATATTTTCACTACAGATGAAAGAGGAAACAAATGGTCTGATAGTATTATTGTAACTGTGATTCCAGTAAACGATCCACCTACTCACGATAACCTTCCTCTTGAAGTATTGGTGCCTTTAGGAGAGCCTGTGACAATTATTTTGGGTGTGTCTGATATAGATACTGATTTGGACAACATTTCCATATTAACTGACACTTCCTGGGCTACAATTGATGAAAATAATAATCTATTTCTAAATCCTTTGTCACCCGGAACTTTTGATTTATCACTTACAATTAGTGATGGTAACAGTTTTATTACTAAATATATGACCATTTTAGTGACTTCAGATCCAGATTTAATTATTGAACAGATTGAATTCAACGAAGAAGAAGTTATAGTTGGGGAATTAGTTGAAATCAAAGTTTGGGTCCGAAATCAAGGACTAAGTTCGGCATCTTTAGTTTCAATTCGTTGCTATGATGGTCAGTTATTGGTTGATAGTGCTAATATTACTTATGTTGACCAAGGTGGTCTGTCATCGACATCATGTTTTTGGCAATTACCAACTGAGGCTAAGAATTCAACATTTAGGGTTTTAGTAGATCCGACATTTGACATCTATGAGATTTCAGAAAATAATAATGAATATACTACGACAATTAATATTTTACCATTAGAATTGATTGATGAAAGTAATGAATCAATAAATAATTCAGAGCCAATATTACCTATTGGGACAATATGGGCATTGGCAGGATTGTTAGTAATGGCTGCAATAATAGCTATGCAATTGGGCCCGAGCAAAATAAGAAGAAATCAATAATTTAATTTCATCGGATTGGATACTGAATGACCGCTGTAAAGACGGATAATCACTTATTTTCGGATAAATATTATAGGTGGGCCGCATCTAAAATTGATGCTTCTACAAAGTTAGCTGCGTCTAACTGGGGGTGGGAGTGGGGGAATGCGAATGGGACGTTTGAAGATCCGCTTAGAAACTGAACAATGGATTTATGAAGAATATGAGATCAATTAATTATCAATAATAAATTGATTACCATCTTTTCGGATATGTTTGAGGTGGCATTAGTACTAGGTTAGGCCTAGCAATTTCACCTCCAGTCATATTTTTCACATCATCACCATTAACACTCATGCTTGCTAGGCATACGATTTCATGCTTCATGGTGATAATTGCAACTTCATCTCCTCTTTTGACTCCTGGATTTAATCCTACCACTCCGGGTCGTGCTAAAGGTGCGCCATGTGAAAGTGCGGCAGCAGCACCATCTTTAATACAAATTTTTGGTATATTTTCTAATAGCGTTTCTACTGGCTGAATAATTTTTTTCATTCCTTCTGCATTGTTATGATTTTTCCATAAATATATTGCATCAGACAATTGGTGCATAGTAATTGCATCATTCTCTGAAAAGGAACCAGATTTACCTCTTCTTAGTTCTATTAGTTCAACATCTCCGCCCAATAATAGGCCCAAGTCTCTAGCCAATGTTCTTACGTATGTACCTGCTTCACAATCAATTGTACATAATAAAATCCTGTCATTTCTTTCAATAATATTGAATTCATTAATTGTTCTTTGTCTAACCTGGACTTTAACAGCTGATTCTATAGGGGGGACATTATGAATTCTCCCAGTGAGTTTAGATATGTTGTTTATTAAATCATCATCAGATATGTCTTTGGGTAATTTGAAAATACAATGATATGTTTTCTCGCCCTTAAGTATTCTTCCAGTTAGTCGCATAGCGCGACCAGAAAGGAGAATTAAACTACCAGTAGCAAATGGGTCCAAGGTTCCTCCATGTCCAAGTTTTTCAACACCTAACATTTCCCTTGCCCATGCTGCTAGTTGATGGCTACTTGGTCCGGCTGGCTTGTCAATAAGTATCCATCCACCGTCGAGAAGTTGTTCTATACTTCTGTCATTGGGACTACATCCATACTTAGGTTCAGAAATTGCTTCACTATCGAGTAATAACCAATTTGAATCAGTCAAATCATAACCCCCTTCTATTTAATTCAGATAAAACGAGTTCAGCAACTTCGTTTGCTGCTAGTGAGTCGGTTTCAATTACTAGGTTATATGGTTCCATATCATCTAGGGAAATTTTGTAGAGTTTTTCGTATCTTAATTGATCACTATCCATTCTATCTTGAATTCTAGTAATTACGTCACTAATGGAGCCACCTTCTCGGTTTACTACTCTACGGGCTCTTTCTTCTAGCGTTACAGAAAGCCATAGACGAATACAATCAATGTTATTTTTGTATGCCCACCAACCACTTAATCGTGATTCTACTATTTCTGGGCCATCAATGGCAATCATAGATTCTAATAGTCTATCATCTAATGATTTATCTACTTCAGGCTCCGTTTCACAAAGTGCAGAAAAATCTTCTAATTTGACTCCTCTTTCATTGGCTAAAGTTCTGAAAACTTGCCCGCCATTTAGGCTAGTCCAATTCAAATGATTGCAAATTTTTTGAACTAAAGTGGTTGTACCACTGCCTGGATGACCACTCACCGTAAGGTGAACCATTTCAACGCCTCCATACATTTCTGCAAATAACACACCTTAAGCGACCATCTGGGGCTCTTTCTACGTCTGTGGAATCACAATCTGGGCAAATCAAATTAGATTTTTGTTCTGTGCTTGTTCCAGTTAACTCTCCTGCCAAATCATCAATTTTTTCAATGATAGTGGCTCTTTTTCTTGGGCCATCTCTACTTCGCGATGTTCTCTTAGAACTTTTTGGATAATTATTAACTTCTTCTAATTCCTTAAGAAAAGGTTCTGGTAGGGTTTCTCCAGATATAACTAATGGGTGGTTTTGGTATCTGAATAGTTTGATATGTCTATCAACAACTCTACCTAAAGGTGCAGATGTGGTAATATAAGTTGCAATCCATGCGGGGAAAAATAATACCTTGTCTTTCATCAAATTCCATTCAGGTTCCCATGGCAAACTTACATAATCTACTCTAAATGCTTCTACACTAACAGCCATCCAAGAAAATATGGCTATTATGAAAACAAAAGTAAACATCATTGGTTTCATCATTGAATTCTGTAATTTCATTTGTTCTGGCATTAATCTCTGTTGTAGTTTTTGGATTTTGTCCATCCTGGCACGGTCACGATCCATTCGTGCTTCTTGCAACATTTTCCTTATTTGCTTATTTCTGTGGGCAAGATGTGCTTGCTTCATTGGGTCCATAAAGAAAGAGCGAAAAACAGTATTGACAATCATTATAGAAGAACCAACAACTGTTACTGTAATTACAAACCATATATCAGAGAATGGGATTAGCGGAGTTAGAACTGAATCAGCGCCATTAGCTAATGAATTTCTAATTGAGGGGTTAATAATGAGTATTGACATCAATACTAGTAGTAGTAATGGAGTCATCATAGAGCCCATTCCCGGTAAGGGCTCTTCTTGACCTCCATCTGACATAAACTGGGGGCACTACATTAATCGCATGAACCCTTCGGATATAATTTACCTGAATTGTCAATTATTTCATAATATTTTGTCATTTATAGAAATCATAAAGGCGGTAGGTTTGAGTTGTCTATCCTTTTGGAGGCATTTAGTTAGGTATGACTAGTCCAGATGAAATATTGACTACGGTCCGAGATGCCATGTCCAAAGGTGACTTAGAATTAGCTGAAAAAACATTAAGAGAGGCTAGTAGTACATGGAAAAGAGAGCCTGAATTTGCAGTCAGGCATGCAAATGTATTAGTGAAAATGGGCAACCATCGCAATGCTCTAAAGGTATATCGTAAGGTAATGAAGCAGGTTCCTGAGAGATTAGATGCATGTATAGGTGCTGCTGAATGTGCCATTAAAGTTGGTAATGGTAAATTAGCAGAGAAGTTATTCAGTCGTGCTATTGGATTGGGGATGAGTTTGGATCTGGCAACGGCTGGAATTTCACGTTCATTAATTATTCGTTCACGACATCATCAGGCTTGGGAAAAAGCCCTAGCACAGTTTGTTTCAACAGAAAATAAATCTAAAGAATTACATAAGTTATTACAAGAGATTTCTCCCCAAGTAGGTTCTAGTGTCCCTGCGCTAAATCAGTTTGATTCTGCAGAGATTGATGATTTTGATTCTAATATACGGGGAGGTGTTGATGATCCTAGGTTATCAGATAACAACTTTGATGCTGGTTCTATAGAAGCAATGGCAGGGGTTGATAGGGAAACATTACTTAATCAACATGAAATGTTGGGTGATGACTTACTTTCCGATTCATCGGGTGATTTTGGGATTACTAATTTAGGAATTGATCTTTCGGCAGTAAATCAAGATTTGATTGGTACAGATGATTTGCAAAGTTCTGAAGCACAAAAAATAGATCATATCAAGGATGTAGTTACTGAAACAATTGCCAACGATGAGATAGAGGTGGAAAATTCAATTGGGAAATCTAGTAACAATGAGTATAGTGATGATCCATTTGATGATTGGCCTGAGTTTGATTGATTATTCAAATTCAAAGGAACATGTGTTGCAAATACTAGCACCGGGTGCGTTTACAGTACCACATATTGGACATGTACGGCCATCTTCAGTATTTTCAACTTCAACACTTTCATCAGAATCATGACTGTCTTCATTTTCATCGGAAACTTCAGCTGTTCCAGTAATTTGTGCTAATGCGGCATCCATCGTTGCGTTTTCATCATCACTCATTTCTTCTTCATCAGATTCTGGACTATCTGGTTCATCATGTGAAACATCACCGTCATCAGATTCTAATTCATCATCAGAATCATCATCAGTTGTTTCTTCATCTTCTGAGCCTTCATCATGTTCATCGTCAGATGTTTCTTCATCTTCAGAGTCTTCATCATGTTCATCGTCAGATGTTTCTTCATCTTCAGAGTCTTCATCATGTTCATCATCAGATGTTTCTTCATCTTCAGAGCCATCATCATGCCCATCATCATGCCCATCATCAGAGTCTTCATCATGTTCATCTTCAGAATCATCTTCAACTGCTTCTACGACTTCAGGCTCGGGTGGAGGTAAATCAACATCCAGTTCGTCACCAAATGTTGCTCCATGGAATTCTTGAGCTTCACTAACCTTGTATTCAGCATTCGCGTCACCCACTAACTCATAGATGACCTCAATTCGCTCGTCCTTTTCAATTACAGGAATGTGCCAAGTAACCTTGATTCCATTCTCATCATCCATTTTTTCCATTTCAGCTTCCCTAACCCCGGAGGAATCACTTCTTATGTTGTATCCTTTAATTTCAAAAGCACTAGATACAATATCGTGAATCATTAAATCTTGTAGGGCTGAGTCAGATTTGTTCTTAAACATGATTAAAACTTCATACCTACCTGATCCTCCAGCTGGGTAAACTTCCTTGCCTGTGCTGAATTTTCTTCTTTTGTGGATTACTCTGATTGTTGGTGCATCATCGTCAACCAATCTCATGGCAACAGGTCCGTATCTTTCGGCACTAAAGTCAGTACGCATTGGGGCTGAAACCATCTCGTTTTCAGGAGTGGGGTCAGGTGCAACTAATGGGTACTTGATGCTCATAGTTTGGCCTGGTTCCAATCCTACAGGTCCCTTTGTACCAATTGTGATTAACATTGTGTGTCCGGCACCGTCGGGGCTTATGTGTTCTTTTTCATGAGTTATTCCTTCACGTACTTCAATATTTAGTTGATTTCTAACAAGTTCATTTCCATCTAATGTGCATGAAATTTGTTCAATATCTGGGCTGTTGAAAATCCCAGGTATATCATCAGTTAGGCGCATTAAGTTGATTGTTGCAGTGCCGGTATTTGTGATTGTGATTTCTGAATTCACAGTTGCTTCACGGTAGGTCCTCAGAATATCCGTAGAGTAATTTTTAGTAACATCTGCTTCTAGAACCTTGATATTATATTGTTCTAACTCGATTGAACCTTCAGTTGAATGAGTGACCCTAGGAATTACAGTGAATCCTAGTTCTTGATTGAAATTAGGTTCTTCTGTTGATGGTACAATTTCAAGTTTACTTTCCCATCTTCCATCCGGTAATACATCTTTTTCTACATCACTAATGTCGAATAATAATTCTTCACTACCTGCTTGTTTAACCTGTAGCCGAACTAAATCTACTGCGAATGACGAACGGTTCTCGAAAACAGCTTGACATTTCCAATTATCAGGCCTCTCATCTTCTTCAACATCCATGTAACTGAAACCACGGCAGAATGCATCTAACTCTACAATATTCATGCCAGATAATGTTGCATCAGCATTATATGTTGCGCTTGTCTTTCCAGCAACTACTTCATTAATTGAATCAGTAACTAATTTTGCAGAAAGCGGCAAAGTCCTCTTTCCTCCTGGCGAAATATCTCCCACTTGCCATGTTAATGTGTTTTTACCTACGACGTGGCCTTCACCTTCGTCAATGGTGATTTGGTCTGGGATTTCACGAGATACCTCTACATTCGTTAAATCTACAGGCCCTACGTTTTCAACTTCAATTACAATAGAAATGTTCTGTGGTTCATCTTGACAAATAGCTGAAGTGCTTCTTTCTTGCTCTCTTTCAGGTTTAGTATCAAAACTCTCGCGGACAGCTAGCATTGTTGGTCCTGAAACACTATAGTTACTCTTATGTTCTTGTCCTGCTTCAAGTTCTTGTAATGGCTTATGGCTATCCTCAACATCAGTAGAAGTAAGGTTTGAAAGGAAAATATCTATGTCCCACAATCTATCTTTTTCACTAGGGTTGTTAATTGTTAGAAGACCTTCTACATTCTGTTCAACAACTTCGCCATCTACAGTCAATGTAGATTTTTCAATTTCATGTAAAGAACCTTCAAGTTTATCTCCTGGGATTTGATCTACTTCACTTATGGTGCGAATTACAGCACCGGCATGGTGTATCTCTTCATCAGATGGGTCACTGTCATCATCAATTTCTTCTAACGAATTTTCAATTGAAGAATCCAAGCCTTCAGAAAGATGAGTCTCGCTAGGCATCAATGGGACAGTTAAATCGTTATTTATTGGTTCATTAGAATCCAATAGTGGTGGTTCTAATGGTGTATCAAGAGCGCCTAAAGATGCTGCAGCAGAGTCAAGAAGTTCATCCGTAGAATCATCAACGGATGGTGCTAATAAGTCTAATCCAGGTGGGGGTGCAGGGGCTTCAGATTCTAAAGTTGGTTCCTCTATAGGATTTAGTAAATCCATTGGAGGTGCAGGTGGCGCTGCATCAATTGGAGGTGCAGGTGGGGCGTCCATTGGAGGTGCAGGTGGTGCATCCATTGGTGGAGGAGGTGGTGCGGCGTCCATTGGTGGTGCAGGTGGTGCATC
>PBXQ01000050.1 GCA_002727675.1 Thermoplasmata archaeon
TGATCTTTGTGTTCCATCACTTAATTGGGATGATATTTAAGACTCAGTAAGCATTGCAAATAATCAAGACTGTTAGTTGTTTTAATCATAATTAATAGTACAACTTAATTTGTGGCCCTATTAGGGGCACTGACGAGGTTCTGCTATGGGTGATACTGAGGAACAAAAACCAGAAGAAATTGCTAATTCAATTGAAGATGCTAAATCACTCTGGAAGGTGATTAGTCTTAGTGCTTTGACGGCTAGTATGTGTTGTTTTCCTAGTGTGATTTGGGTATTGTTTGCAGGTTCATCTGCAATTGTTGCTGCAGATCAACTTTCTAATGACCTATATTATGGTATAGCTAGGCCGATACTCTATTTGATTTCTTTTGGAATGGTTTGTGCTGGTTTAGTAATTCACTTTCGTAATAGAGGGATATGCACAATTGACGAGGTTAAGAGAGATAGGCGCAGAATAGTTAATACAACATTAGCGGTTTTAACTGCTACATTTTTGATATATTTTGTTTGGAATTTTATTATTTTGGAGATAATTGGAATAGCAATAGGAATGCCTTGGGCAGAATCAGCAATCTGGAAGTAATTCCTCAAAAATTGATGAGTAGAAATACTGGGTCTCCACCATGGACGGTTAGTTCTGCTTCTTCGTTACATAAATTTGAGAGTCCACGGGTTGAGAAGATTACGTTGTCGTTATTCAATTCCCACTCACTACCAGATAGTGTAACTTTTGATTTACCAAAACTAAATACTGAAAAAGTTCCATTAATCTTTATTTTACCTGAAAAACCTACTACGAATCTAGAGAGTTTTGTTGATGGTAAATTGGCACAAATATTCAGGCTTGGATGTCCATCAGCAAGTGCGGCCAATACACCAATGAAGTGGTCGTGTCTGCCACCTTCAATTCCATCAACAATTACGTCATTCAATTCTCTTTGATGGCATAAATTTAGTGCTTTATCTAAATCACTTTCAGATTGGGTTGTAATTAGAACTATTTCTGCATTGTTTTCAGATGCCCATTCTAGTTCTGCTTCGGTGGCTGAATCTAAATCACCAACAACTATTGTGGGGGGGAGATTCAAGTCTCGTAAATGCCGCAATCCCCCGTCTACTGCTATGATATGATGAGTACTTGCTAAATCTTGGTAAAAACCGGGTAAATTACTCAATTTTCCTGCCGCAATTAGCAAGGCCCTGCCACCATCCATAATTTGCTGTAGTGGTTCTGATTTATCCTGTTTGCTTGCATAATTCATATACATTGACTAATTACTCTTTTACCGCATCAGTGATTCCATCGGCCCCAAGGGGGCCGAGAGATTGTACAATGGGAGGATTACTTTATCCTTAACATTGATAATTTTGATGTTAGTTTCTTCGATTTCTCCTATGATTGCAAATGATGAAAATCCACCATCACTTGAGATAAGAGAGACATTCTCTAATTCAGTCTCATTTGTTAATGGTAGTGGTGAGCAGTTTGCTGGAGAAACAATAGTGATAAATTCAACTAATTGGACAGTTGATTATGATAGGGGAATGGATACTTGGCAAACTTCCTCGTTAAACACTAATTTTGATTTTGATGGAATTGATGTAACTCTAGATGATGCTGGAAGAGCCCGAGGCTGCATGCATGAGGTTGATGGAGGCATCTGGCTTGCAAAATTAGAATTTGGTGGGACCACAAGTTTGAGTCAAGTAGAATCAGGTGGCCCTGCATTGGGAGAAAAATGTTCAATTGTAATAGATGAGAGAGAAAAGGCTCACATTGCTTATACCGATGAATCAGGTTTTCTACGTTTGGCATATCAAACATGGGGGGAGTATGGTGGTGCTTCTTTACCATGGGGTTGGAATATTAGGACAATAGAAAATCAGAGTTCAGTAATTCAAATTAACTTACTTCTTGATTCTAATGGCTTTGATAATATTCTATGGCTCGATTCCAATAACGCACTTCATTTTTCTAAGTATAATACTTGGTGGACACACAGTGAATTGTTAGCAGGGACAAGAATTAATGAAGGATTTGATGCATACTTTGATGAAAATGGTTTGAATCTATTCTATCAGAATTTAGATAGCATGCAATTAATTCATGGAATCTTAGATGGTAATGGAAATTGGTCACTAAGTGCTTTGGATGCGGGCGCTGATCTTGGTCCTGCTCTTTCGTTTTCTAAGGATCCAAGCACAGGTAACATTCAGTATATCTATGCAACAGATTCTTCAAATTCATTCAAAATTGTCAGAGATTTAAGTGGCCAGGAAAATGGAAGGATATCGCCATCAATTGATACCATTACCACGGGAGCAACTGCTGATTCTTACGCTTTAGAAGCTTTCAATGATTTAGATTTGAATTGTGATGGTATTGATGATTTGATTGTGAATAAACCAGAGGCATATTCTAGTAAAGGAGCAATAGAGATATTTTGGGGTTCTCAAACATCTATTTCTTCAATTGCAGATTTGGAATTATCTGGTTCAGCATCGGGTGATAATTTCGGTTCTAGTATTGCCAATGCTGGTGATGTAAATGGTGATGGGTGTGAAGATTTGATTGTCGGCTCAAGTGGAGCTGTAGACAGTTTTGGATGGCCAACCGGAAATACATCGGTATATTTTGGAGGAAACCATACACATAGTAGCCCTAATTGGACAGTTGAAGGAGAGGATTCAGGAGACAAATTTGGTGGCAGAGTTTCTTCAGCGGGTGATGTAAACAATGATGGTTTTGATGACATTTTGATTACTTCAACAGGGTTTACTCAATCAGGCGGCGAAGGTAAGGTGTACTTGTTTTTGGGTTCATCTATAGGTCCCGAGTCATCCAAAACATGGTCAACCCGCGGTTATTGGCAGGATGTAGTTCAAGGTTGGTCACTTGGTGCTATAGGGGATGTAAATGGTGATGGGTTTGATGACATTGCATTAGGTGCTGCAGGTTCATTTTCAGAGTTGACCGGTGCTGGAAGGGTGGAAGTTTACACTGGTTCTTCCACTGGTTCAATGACGTATGAAAATCATTGGACTACCACCACTTCTACCACTTTATTAGGATATTCTGTTGCAGGAATAGGGGATGTAAATAGAGATGGTTTTGATGACTTTGCATTTACTGAGCCTTTGTATGATGGGTATAACGCAAGAGGAAAGGTGAGTATTTTTCTTGGCTCATTATCTGGTATAGCAAATACTCCTTCAATGGAGTTAATAGGTACAGAAGATAGCCAATTATTTGGAACAGATATTGCATTGATTGGTGATATTAATGATGATGGTTATGAAGAGATTGCAATTTCATCATCTATGTCAGGGGGGACAGCGCCAGGAAAAGTGGAATTCTTCTTTTCTGATCAAGATGAATTGCTTCGCAGGGGGTCAAATTCTCTACTTGCTACTGGTGTTCCAGGACAGCATCTTGGGATGACTGTAATGGGTGGTGGTGATTTGGATGGTGATGGTGCTTTAGAGATAATCATTACATCTTTGGACAAGGATTTGGCAGGTAATTCTGTTGGTGCAGTAATGAAAATTGAGAAGATCAATACAGAACAGATTGATATTCTGTCCCCAGCAAATAGTTTAGATTTAGATTTGGATGATTTGGGTAGATTCCATATTTTTGTAGGTAATAGTAGTGGATATCATCATCTTGAAAGACCTAATACTGCAATTAATCCTTCAGAACCTTGGGTGGTTAATACATTCACAAATAATGCATCACTGGCTGTCACCCGTGCTGGAAAAGCTATTGTCCTAGATGGTGGTGCTTTCATAGAGCAATCAAGTCATACGAAGTTTTCTCTAAGCCACCCAGTAACTAATTCAATTAATTCAATAGATCTTGCAATTATTGATGAACAAAGTCACATATTTTATTCAGAAGTTCATAATTCTTCTACTTCTTACACAAATTACAGATCAGAATCAGATATTGGATTCGCTACTACTTTATTGGGTGAAAATTCAACATCAATCGTTGCTTTCAATTCAACCAGTGCAATCTCGGGATACGATGTGGCAAGCTCCTGCATATTCTCAAATGGTACTGTTGCTTTTGCTCGAAGTATGGCGAATGAAACACTGGTGACATACTACGATGAAGAAGGTAACACAACATCCACATACACTCTTTCAAGTGATGTTGCGTCATCCATAGATACTTCATGCAGAGAATCATCTCTATTGGTAGCGATGCAGACTTTGAACTCATACGAATTATTAGAGTACAATGATGGAGTCAATTCACTCAATTCTGGGTCGGCATCTGTTACAACAGCTAAAGCAGTCATCGTAGATTCATCTACGGGATCCGCCCTGTTTGCAACTGGTAGTGGTTACGAACTCTGTGACAATATTTCTTGCACTATAATTGTAGGTGGTGCTGGTGTTGGATTAATTAGTGCTGCAACAGATAGTGATGGGACATCATGGATTTTACATGATGGTGGCAACAGTGTAGCATCACTTGCAATTCTCGATGGTTCTACATTAAATGATGTTTGGACATACAGTTCTTCCCAAACATCTCAATTAAATCTCGGAGATATGGAAGTTGATGAAGATGGTACAATTAGGTTTGTTTTGGTCGAACAGGATGGCATTAGTTCCATTATGAACAGTTTCCGAATCTATGGCGATTGGGATCGTGATTTTGTCCCTGTCCCATGGGATGAAGTACCTAATGTTGGGGGGCAATGGAATGATGGTGATTCTGATGGTTATGGGGATAACCCCGACGGCCCATTTGCCGATTCTTGCACTTCATTTGCAGGTAATTCTCAGGTTTATTCTAGCAAGTGGGGTACATATGGATGTGCAGATTCTGATATGGATTATTGGGCAGATATAGTTGATGATTGTGCGCAAGATGGACCGACTGGATATGAAGGCAACTCATGGCTTTATGATCAAGGTTGTACAGATAGTGATGGCGATGGTTGGAGTTCTAATGGCCCATCATTGATTACCGATGGTCAACCAATTAATTGGTATCAGCAACGAGATACAGATAATGATGGATATTATGATAACCATGGCCCTGATTGTTGTGGTGACTCTTTGTCAGATATTTATCCATTGAATGGTAATCAGTGGGAAGATGAAGATAATGATGGTTGGGGTGATAACCATGACTTTGAGTTCGGTAATCAAACTCTTCGTAATACTAATGGAATTGATAATGATGGTGATGGATTTATTGATGTTTGGTTTGTTGATTGGGAAGGCGATCAATGTCCTGGTATCCAAGGATTTTCTCGTTTTGATCGTGGGGGTTGCATAGATACAGATAGTGATGGTTGGTCTGATCCATATCTTTCATCATTCAATAATGAACCTTCTTGGTTGTATAATCGTAGTCAATGCCATGCTCCTGAATCAGATGGGCATATTGGTTGTGCTGATAATTGGCCCGGTGGGGGCAATTCAGGCGAGCCTTGCTTTGAGTTGTCTAATTGTTCACAACAGTGGCATGATTACGATAATGATGGATATGGAGATAATTCATCAATAGGGGCTTGGATGCAAGATGCATTTACTGACGATCCTACTCAATGGAATGATACTGATAACGATGGATATGGGGATAATCCAAGTGGTACGACTCCAGATGATTGCCCTGTTAGTGGTGGTAATTCCAATGTTGATCGACTAGGTTGTCCTGATTCAGATGGCGATGGTTATTCTGACCCTGATGATGTGGAATTAGCCCATCCTAACGGAAATGCAGACTCTAATTCATCTAATCCTGAACAATGGAGGGATACTGACGGTGATGGTTTTGGTGATTTTACAGATAAGCTAAATGGCGATTATTGTCCTAGTCAGTATGGTTACCTAAACGGTGAAGGTGGTCGCGGTTGTCCTTTACCTTCTGAAGATACAGATGGTGATGGTATAATAGATGAAGAAGATAATTGTACCAATACCGAGATTGGAGAAATAGTTGATACAGAAGGCCTTTGGAAGGGTTGTTCGGAAAATCAGAAAGATGATGATAACGATAATGTCTCCAATGCTAATGATAATTGTGCAAATACCACTTCTGGTGCTGTAGTTGATGAAAATGGTTGTAGTGATGACCAACTAACTTTGGATGATGATAATGACGGAGTCCCAAATATTTCTGATCAGTGCCCTAATACTGATATGAATTTAGTAGTTGGAAATTTAACTCAAGGTTGCGCTTCATATCAATTAGATTCAGATGGAGATGGTGTATCTAATGAAATAGATGTTTGTAATGGTACAGCACCAGGGGCTGTTGTTGATGAATTAGGTTGTCCTAGAAGCGATTTAGATTCAGATGGAGATGGTTATGATGATAGTTCTGATGCCTTCCCTCTTGAGCCATCTCAATGGGGTGATTATGATGGTGATGGGTTTGGAGATAACACTACTGGATTCCAAGGAGACTCTTGCCCTACAGAACCAGGAACGTCTGTAGGCGCGCCATTAGGTGATCGTTGGGGTTGTATTGATTCAGATGGTGATGGATATAGTACTTCTACTTCAGGTTGGGGTATTAGTGATGGTGCCGATGCATTTCCAAATGATCCAACACAATGGAAAGATTCAGATGGCGATGGTTTTGGTGATAATAAAACAGGATTTGAAGGAGACATCTGTCCTTTGACTCCGGGTGTTTTGGATGGTGTGTTGGGTGTGGGTTGTGCTGGGGCAACTGATAGTTCAGGAAACCAAGTTGATGATTGTGATAAATGGGGGCCCTTCTATGATCCTGAAACAAACCCCGGTGCATCAGTACCCGAGGAATTCCATTCTTGTGATTGGTATGATGAGTGGTACGCAGTTTCTGACGAAACTGGTAGCGAATTGCCAATAATGACTATTGCAGCAGTTGCCGGTGGTTTACTAGTAATTGCTCTAATTTCTTTGATAACGATTCGTTTTATTCGCAATCGTGATGATTGGGATGATGATGATGATGATTTATTCTATGAAGATGAAGATGAAGATGATGATATATTTTCACCAGGTCAATCAAGAAGAGGCGGTGGTTGGCGAGCGCCTTCGGCAACTCAAGATTTCTCAGGTTTTGGTGGTTCTACTACATCTTCTACTCCGCGTGATCAAAATAACAGGGGTGGCGGTCCACCAACTAGGGGCGGCCCCCCAAGCCGTGGAGGGGCCCCAGGCCGTGGTGGACCCCCAAGTCGTGGAGGACCCCCAAGTCGTGGGGGGCAACCATCAACACGGGGTGGTCCGCCGAGCCGTAGAACTGTACAAAAAACAAGCCCACCTACTAAAGCAACAAAACGGAAGGTAGTTGCTCCTAGTACTGAATCTAAGCCAAAAACATCTACAAGAAAAACACGAAAAGTTACAGGGTCTAGTCCTAAGGAGGAAGTAAAAACAAGATCCACGCGTAAAACAAGCAAACCAAAGAAGGCAACTCGTGACATACAACCAGCAAAACCTTCAGCCTCAAATTGGGAAGATCTATTTGCAGGAAAAGACTCAGCAAAATATGAGAATTCTTTAAGTGAAACTCGTTCAGCTATGTTAGAAGGTGAATCAGAAAGGAACCTGCTTAGGAGATTACAGACAGAGGGTTGGAACGCCAAGCAATCACGTTATATCATTAACGAATCTAAGTAATTGGTGAATTTTCATTATTGGATTTAGGCGGAGCCTTCATGAAAGATGGTGCGGGGGATTAGTACAGGGCGACAGAGCCGTCAGAATGGATGGGGTTTTTTATTAGCGAACTAGTAGATGTTGAAGGTGCATCTTTGCCAGATGGAATTGCTGTCGATGATGCTGCAGCATATTTTGGAATTACAGAATCTGCTGAAATAATAGTTCGTCTTAATCAAACCGACCGTTTCAATGGTTTAGGAGAATTTTTTTCACTTACCATCGATTTAGTTCTTCAATCAGAGTTCGATTTTGAAGAGGCAGCGAATCGCTTAGGTTGTGAAGGTGGGGAGATATATTATCTTCTTTCAGGGCCGTTTAATTTAATTTCAATTTCCGACCCTCTCCGTTACTACTTGGGCCAAGAAACGTCTGAAGGAGAATCTGGTCCTTCGCCTAATATTCCTGAACATGAAAAAGTAGCCATTGAAAATCTAACAGATATATTTTCTCTTCTTCGTTTATTTGGTATAGGACATTTAATTGGGGGGCTACCTCTTCTTGTACATTATATTACTATATTTGAGTCATTAATATCTAATCCCGAAGCCAATAAAGATGTAATTTTGAATTTGTCTGCAGAATTAGAACAAGCAACAGAGCAAGCAAAAAGCGGAACAGTAACTCCAA
>PBXQ01000058.1 GCA_002727675.1 Thermoplasmata archaeon
CCTTCATCAAGAACTGACAAACGGATGTTCTTAGTACCAGGACTAGTAAATACGTGGCGAAGAGGTTCATCTGTAGCTGTCCTCGCATCTATATCATTTGTGGTGTCACCATCATCATCATCATCATCAGTAGTATCAAAATCCCAAAAGAATCGTAAATTAGGCATGTCAGATGGAGAATCTGTGGTTTCATTGGTCCAAATTACTAATTCTTCACCCACAGTAACAGTTAGTTTCTCAGGTGTTGCTGCTGCCTTAGGGCGCTTGTTCTTAACAGTAATATTTGCATAAGCTTCGGCCTTATCACCATCATCATCAGTAACATGGAATACAAGATTCTTCTCACCAGGGTCAGTCCAGTGATAAGTCATAACAGCCCCGACAAAGTCACAATCATCCATGTTATTTCCATTTAAGTCTAAATCGACTGTGAAATCTACATCCCAACAAACAGTTAGATCTTCGATATCTGAGTCAGTATCACTATATATTCCTATTAAGGTAATTTCATCATCTTCACCAACATCTGGTTGTGGAGGAATTTGTTCAACTGTAGGAGGGACATTGATTACCTCAACAGTAGCAGTAGCAAAGCCACTGCTCAAGCCATTATCATCAACAACTTCCATACTAATAGAATGAATGCCTTTTGTTTCCCACCAAACTTCAATTTCTGAAACCGCACCAATGGTTTGAGTGAAATTATTAGGGTCAATACCAACATCATGTTGCCAACCCCAAGTTAGAGTATCCATGTCATTTAGAGAATCATAGGCAGTACCCTTCAATGAAACTTTTTGATCTTCATAAACGTACCATTTAGGGGGGTTTGTCTCTGAAATCATTTCTTCTGAACCGTTCCACATAGTAATCCGAGGGTTTGTTGGAGCGATATTTGTCACTAACAGATTAAATGAACCTGTAGTGGTTGCTCCATCATCATCTTCTACAATTACTTCAGGAGTAAACATCCCCTCAGTCATTGGAGTAACCTTACATGTTGGTGCAACCTGAACAGCATTTTCTCCCTCACATAAATAGGGAGTACCATCAGGACGATTTGGAAGTTGCCAAATAAAATCTACAGGTGCCTGACTGTTTAGTGTGTCAAGATCTCCTGAATCAGTAGCAAAGAAAGTAACAGATGATTCCACTTCTATTTCCATCACACTATTTTGGGTTGATACGTTGACCCAAGGAGCGCGATTTTGAATTTCCACATCTACGTAAACAGAATCTTGGTCATTTTCATCATCAGTAATTGTAAGCCAAACACGATATGTCCCATCGTCAGACCAACTGCGGTTTTCAAGTAAACAATCTTCTTCCTCGAATGTTTCATTTTCAGTATGTGATGTTTCTACAACAAAAGTGCAGTGAGGAGATCCCCCATCTAAATCAAAACTGTTTCTAGCATCTATGTGAATATTTGTCAATGTCTTTGTTTGTTGAGGCTGAATCAAATCAGCTGTAGGTAGGCTTCCAATGAATATGTCAAAAGTATCGATATCATTAGATTGGTTTTGGTCGCCAACCATTAATCCATCAGGATCCACCTCGAAAGAAATCGTGACTGTTCCTATTTGCTGTGTTGAAGGAACATTCCATGATGCCTGAACCCAACCAGTACCAAGAGCAGATATTGCAGCAACTGATGCTCTACTAGTTGAACCATCTGGCCCTGTAACCGCTAATTCTGTAGCAGGACCTTGAAGAATCCCTAGATTTTCAACAGGTATTGAAAATATCAGAGAATCGCCAGGTACGGCATTAAAACCAATTGTTGGATTTAACATCACAGAGGTGCCATCCCTAGTACGTTCGACTGAGACACCTCCGCTATTTGGACGGTAATCTAAAGTTACAATTGAATCGTCCAAAGTCAAGGTATCCACTCCAACTTCTTTAGTTGATGCAATCCATGCCATTATCCCATGACTAGCCCAATCAAAATTTGTTGGAGATGGGTCTGTAGCATTACCAGTATCGAAATCAACGTATGCTGAACCATTTGATGCAGTTGTTAAGGAATATGAAACACCATTTGCTTCGTATCTCCATTGTAACGCTTGGTTGGCAATTGGAGATCCAGATGAATCTGTTACATTGACCCAGGCTCCTTGAGGTGAATCTAGGATCCATGCAGGGTTTTCTAATTCAACATCCAAAATCTTTGACCTTGAAACTAGGTTTACTGTCTTCAATTTGAAATTAATGTCGAAGCCTATGTCATCTTGGAAATTCCTAAGAGCATCATTTTTTGCATTGGGGCACCACCATCTGTATGATGTCACATTTTGCCCAGATGAGTCAAAGGTAGTCACATTGTAAGAACTACCACAACCAGAATATGGCACATTTGGATTGCCTTGGGCAACGATTGCATGATTGCTAGATGTTTGACTTGTGGAATCATCAGGAATATCAAAATAATCTGATGAGCCAGACCAATCAGTAGTTTGAGTGTAATTATTACTCCAAGCTTCACCAACTCTTAGCGGGAAATCATACTCTTCTCTAGGTGGGCTGTATGAATTGATAACTTGTAAATCTGCGACTTCTATGTTAATGAACCCAAATGCTGTAAATTCAACTAGAAGATTCATTTGCATAGAAATTGTTGCAAGATCGCTAACTCGTATGTAGTCAGTACCATCATAATCAACATCTATATCTCCAGAATAACCTGAAAGACTGACCCCATTTGCTTCAAATAATCCTGATGAACGTACCACATATGCCAAAGTAGACTGATTTTCAGTGGTTACAGTAACAATATCTGATACCCACATTGTTAAGTCACCTGTCAATGTTTGAACATTGGAACTCTGACCTGAACTAGCAATTAGTGCAGCAACATCGAAAAAACCAGAATAAACCCAACTATCTCCGACCCGCCAAGAAGGTGCATCTACATCTCCACTGGATGCTTTTGATGAGACGAAAAAGTCTGAATCTTCACCTAATTCAATACTTTGACCATTATTTGAATTGACCAAAATAGAGATATTAGTCATCAATAAAATGATGACAATTACGCTCGGCGCTAATCGAAAACCACTAACATTAGTGTTGCCCATGTAATGGGCAGACTGCTTGGACTTCATCAACTATGCCCTAAGATGGAACTGTGAAAAAAATACAATCATGGAATTAATTGAAAAATGTAAATAATCTAATAGCGCTTAGAAATGCCGCTAAATACATCCAAAATAACATCAATCTTCGTACAAAAATTGTGCTTGGCCTCCACTTTGTCAATGCTTCAAACACTTCTTTAACAAACCAACCTTCCTCATGATCTTCCTCAAATTCTTGACCTTTGAGGATTACTTCCCAAGTAGTAAAAATACATCTCCTGTTATTCATTCGCCAATGAATCCTCGTAATGATTGTCAATGGTAGGTGAATTGCCCAAGCCTGCCACCATGGTAAAGCCCATCCAATGATTAAAAATATGAAAACTAATAAATGTGCAAACCTAACTAATCTGGCTGCGAATATTTTCATGTTTCCACATCAAAGAACGTATAACCTTAGAGCTGCAATTACCCAACCAACATACATGAAATATTCTGAAAATGTAGTCACAAATTCTTCAGATGGAGAATATTTACCAAAAATTATCTTTGATAAACGATAAATGAATCCTTCCTGATCGGATGTGCCTGCGTTTGGATTCCGGCGAAGTTTGTTTTCCAATGTGGTAAAAATACAAATGTCATTATTTGTCATCCAATGTAATTTCATTACAGGCACTAAAATAAGAAAAAACTGTAATGTAATAGTCCAAGGAAAAATCCAACCAATTCCTGTATAAATTACAATCCCGACATGAAACCATTTTACAATCTCTGCAAGAATTAAATTGATCTTTGGAACATTAGATTCAAGCAAATTCTCGTAACCACTAGCCTGTTCCACAAATAACGGAACAGGTAGGGGGTTATCAGAAATGCCCTTGTAATCATTCAGAGTAAACTGAAAAATCAAAGCAAATCGGCTAATTCATCTTGAATAATTTGAACTGCCTCAAGAATTTCGTCCTTGTGACGAGCACCAGTGATTACCATCTTCCCACTGCCGAAAATCAGACAGACTACCTTGGGGTAATCAAGACGATAAATTAAGCCAGGGAATTGTTCTGGTTCGTACTCAACCTTGTCAAAAGGAAGATGGAAGGTCAAATTGTTTAGATTCAGCTTACGTGGCTCGCCTGCTTGAGCTTCGCCTGTCCACTTATCTTTACCATCGTAATCTTCTGGGTAATGGAGAGCGTATGTTGCAACCATGTTTTGTACTTCAATCTGAACATCTGATAATTCCCAGGTTTCGATTCCTGCTGCACGGAGGTCACCAATCATTCTCTCAATACCTGTTTGGATGTTATCTTCGTTCTTTCCACCTGTACAAACAGCGCGGCCAGAGCGGAACATTAAGATTGCAAGTTTAGGATCTACGACACGGTATACTACACCAGGAAATTGTTCCGGTTCATATTCACAATTTAATTGGATTGCGATATCCGGGAGATTTAATTCTTCAGCCACCCTTGTTGAGGCGACAACATTCACTACTGTTAGACGATCTTCATCACTTGTCATGACTGCGGCCACCCACCTACCCTATATAAAAGGAAGGATTTGCTAATTAATAAGCAAGATAGAATTTTCCAATTGAAAAATTAATTTTCATAGGAGTTTTCCATGACCACACCGCTAGCACCTAGAGGAGTTACTATTACGCGGCCACCTCTCATCTCAAGTGCTGCGGCTGTTTCCTCTGGTTTGTCAGTAAGGGCAAGCATACATCCCCCACCACCAGCACCGGTTAGTTTTGCTCCAAAACTAGTACGTCTTGCTACAGTAACCATGTCATCCAATTCAGAACAAGAAACTCCAATGCTAGAAAGAAGGTCATGGGCTTCGTCCATTAATTTCCCAACTTCAACATAATCTCCTTGAGATAAAGCTGCAACACCTGCTCTAGCCACATCACCCATACGAGAAATAGATTCCATTTTGTTTGGACTATTTGCAAGTAAATCAGCCACCTTTTGAACTAAATCCGCGGTAGATGCATGAATACCAGTATATCCAACAACTAACCAAATATCACTTGCCGAAGGGGGAAGATCAACTGAATGAACCTCCCACATTCTTTCACCTTCTGGAGTTTCAAGAGTCCTTGAATATCTCCAGTTGGCAAATGATTCCTTTTGATTAGAAACTAGCACACAGCCACCCAAAGTGGATGTTGATGTATCAATTGGAGAGGCTCTGCCCCCTTGAGCATTAGCTTCAGCAAGGTGGGACAATGTAGCAATTCTTTCTTCATCAAGATCTTGGTTGGATAATGAAAGTAAAGCAGCACAACCAGCAGCTGAAAGAGCGGCAGAGGAGCCAAGTCCAGCAGCAGGAAATAACTCACTACGAATCTGAATAGCTTGGGGTTCAGAACTCTCGCCTAAAATAGCGTTTCTTAGAGACACCACGTGTGGGTGCCTTCCGCTTTCCAAAGCATAACCATCCATCTTCCAAATACCTTCGCAAGGAGTTACTGAAATGTACACTCTTGCATCAATTGCAACAGCCACTGCAGGCTCCCCATATACTACTGCATGCTCCCCAAACAGGATGGCCTTTCCGGGGGCGGAGGCTGTCACCATGATATGCCCGTAAGCAATTGGACAAATAGCGATTCGGTTGCAGCGGTTGTTTCAAGGCCAAATAGCCTCTCGTCGGTTTAGGCCGAAGCCGCCGTTGAGGTAGGGAACATTATGGAACATCCACTTTTACTCGAATATAGTGGGGTTTCTGGTTGGATTATCCTATTAGTATTGGGTGGTGGTTCAATTGCTTCCTTCCTTTATCAAGTTCAAAAAGCAAGTCGTCTTGTAATGGTAGGGGCTTCTGACGATAGATTTGATTCATGGGGGGCAAGATTTAGCGAAGTCCTTACTGGCTGGCTTGGGCAGAAAAAAGTCCTGCGAGACCGTGTTGTTGGAACTATGCATGTGCTAATGTTCTGGGGTTTCCTAATGCTTGCATCAGACATGTTTGATTTAGCTACTGCAAATGCATTCTCAAGTAAAGTATTGCCTGATTTACTAAAAGGGCCTTGGAATGGCATGGTGGAATTTGGCTATACAATGGCATTAATTGGTTGTATAGCTGCATTGTTAAGAAGAACTGTATTCACCCCTGAAAAATTGAAAGGCAAGTCACAACTAGAAGGAAATTTTATCCTCTTCTTAATTTTCACAATCACTACAACTAGTTTCATTGTAGAATCAAGTGAAAATCCATCAACAACTTGGGAACCAATTGGGGCATGGGTTGCAACATTTGGATTATCCAGTGGAGTAGTGATTGGTTCCTATTGGGCACATATGTTGGCAATTTGTACATTCTTGATACTAATACCGATTTCAAAACACATGCATTTGGTGATGGCTTTTCCAAATGTGTTCTTCCATGATTTAGATCCGATGGCAAAAATGCGTCCATTAGCTGTAGGTGAAGATGGTAAAGCAATCCCATTAGAAGATTTAGACATCGAAACTTTTGGTACTAGTGAATACTCGCAATTGACTTGGCGGCAGTTGATTGATGGATGGGCTTGTACTACCTGTGTTCGCTGTCAAGATGTTTGTCCTGCATACGAATCAGGTAAGGGACTGAATCCCATGCAAATCATTCACGACGTAAGAGAATATGCTAACGAACATGCCTCACTACTACTCAAAGGAGAAAGCCCTGAAGAGAATATAATTTCAAGATTTACACCAGAGGCAATCTGGGCCTGTACAACCTGTCACGCGTGCGTAGACGCATGCCCTGTATACATTGAGCATGTACCAAAATTGACAGATGCGAGAAGGCATCTGATGATGGAAGCGATGGAATACCCCGAACAATTGAATGTAGCAATAGGTAATCTTGAAACCAATTCAAACCCTTACGGTTTTGGGGCACATGAAAGAGGAGATTGGGCATCGGATTTAGATGTTAAAATTGGTGAGCCGGCTGAATACATCTATTTCGTAGGTTGCGCTGCATCTTTCGATGAAAGAAATCAGAAAGTTGCAAGGGCTACCATTTCTCTTCTCAAGGAAGCTGGACTTGATGTGGGTATTCTCGGAATGCAGGAAGGTTGTTCTGGAGATGCTGCTAGGAGGATGGGTAACGAATATCTGTTCCAAATGTTGGCTGAAACTAATATGATGACATTTCAGGAACTTGGGGTAAAGAGAATCGTAGCATCTTGCCCGCATTGCTTCCATACACTTGGTAAAGAATATGGAGACTTTGGTGGGGATGAATTAGAAGTATACCACCACTCAGAAATTCTTGCACTTCTCCAAAGCGAAGGGAAATTACCTAATGTCGACAATAATGGCGATCGCAAAGTAACATTCCACGACCCATGTTACTTAGGTAGAATTGGTGGTATTATAGATGAACCAAGATCAATAATAGGCGGAGTTGATGCAGAACCAGAACGACATGGAAACGATTCATTCTGCTGTGGTGCTGGAGGTGCTCAAATGTGGATGGAAGAAGACCCTGATAAGAGAGTCAATGAAATACGAGCAAAGGAATTGGCAGATACTGGTTGTAACACTGTTGCAGTAGGGTGCCCATTCTGTTCAGTTATGGTAAATGATGGGCTGACTACTATTGGTTCTGATATGGAAGTATTAGATATTGCTGAAATCCTTTGGGAACAAATTAAGGCTAAAGATGAAGAAATACAGGCAGTAATTTCAACTAGTGAATAACTCAACCTTCTCTACTCTTTCGTGCATGCCTGAATGACATAATGCCCCCAGTCATGAAACAAACTCCTGTCAAAATGAGTATTATGTGAGATGCTATCGCTAGACTAGACATGGTATCAAACCCTGTAATCACACGAGCGCCACCAAGTACCATTAGAAGAGCTACTGCCATTGCAGCGTGCATATAGTGGTGAAGGTTGGCTTCATTCTTTTGTGCTAGTATCCCTAATAACAAAAGAGGGGCGGCGATGATAGCTGGTATCAAAGCGGTGAATGATGGCGGGTCCGCACTCTGCAAAAAGTATGCTGCAATCCCCCAAGCAACTAGAAAGCCGCCGCCGTATGTTGCCAATTTTGGTATAGTAACTCCTAAGAAAGTGAATTCTTCGCTCATAACACGCTCCGGTATTGTCGTCCTTTTCAATCATCGCATGGAATCATGCTTACAAAAAACGATTACCAGACCCCAGAGGTTCCTGTCATCTCCTCTGAAAGAGACCATAATCTAGCAGCATCTTCCTCATTCTTTGCCGCTTTTGTCAATCTTCTAGGCTTACAATTGTATAGATACTCTCCATGGTGCTGACGTGCAGCATCAGAAGTAGATAACCAAACAATAGTTTCTGCACCCTTAGTCGCATTTCTTTGAACTGGCCATGTTAAAAACATCAATAACCGCCCAATAAACCCATTATTTCTAGAAAAACCTGTATTTACAAAACCAGGATGTAGGCAATTTGCAGTAACTGAAGTTCCATCTAACTTCTTAGCCAATTCTTTGGTAAATAGGATATTAGCCAACTTAGATTGACAATAAGAACCCCATCCGTTTTTGTTCCATTTATTTTTGTATTGCAAATCCTTCCAATTAATTTTGCCAGGTACATGAGCATCGGATGCGGTTGAAATGATTCTAGAATTAGAAGTAGATAATAATAGATCTTTCAACAATGATGTAAGTAAAAAGTAAGCATTGTGATTTAATGCCCATGTTCGCTCAAATCCATCATCAGTAATAATTTTCTTAGTAAAAATTGCACCTGCATTGTTAATCAATACATCTAATCGGTCAAATTTATTATTAAAACGGTCTGCTAAATCTCTAATTTCAGTTTGAACTAGCAAATTACAAATTTCTCCCTGCAAAGGTCCACATCCCTCAATTTGCTTTAATTCAGAAATTAAGGAATCTACTCTTTCTTGACTACGTCCAACCAATACCAAGGTAGCCCCTGTAGATGCTATTCCATGGGCTGCGTTTCGGCCTATTCCCCTAGTAGCGCCGGTAAGTAAAACCACTTTACCACTTAAATCCGGGATTTTGCCATTGGCCTTCAACCCCTTCCCCATACCTACGGCTCGCGGGGTGGGGTTATTACCCTGTGTGGATAACGGAGTAGCACGAGGGATGACAATGGCATTGCGTGTTTACGATACTCGCAGACGAGAGAAAGTGGATTTCGTCACTATTGAAGCAGGTAAAGTGCGCATGTATGTTTGTGGAATTACACCATATTCTCCTTCCCACCTTGGACACGCAAGATGTTATATTGCATTTGATATCGTTCACCGTTGGCTAGAAGCAAAAGGATACGATGTTACCTATGTTCAAAACTTCACAGACGTCGAGGATAAAATAATCAATATTGCTAATGAAGAAGGGATTGATTACCTAGAAGTTGCAGAACGTAACATTGTTGATTATTACGATGTAATGGACGCACTCAATGTTTTGCGAGCAGACCACTACCCAAGAGTGACAGAAACTATTGAAGGGATAATTTCAATGATTGAGACTTTGATTGAAAAAGAACACGCATATAATGGCGAAGATGGAGTTTACTTCCATGTTGAATCCGCCCCTGAAAAATACGGACTACTTACCGGCCAAAATATTGAGGCGGTTCGGGCAGGAGCCGGAGGTAGAGTAGGAGGCACAGGATTAGGGAAAAGAGATCACAAGGATTTCGCTCTCTGGAAATTTGCTAAACCTGGTGAACCGCAGTGGGATAGCCCTTGGGGAGCAGGAAGGCCAGGTTGGCATATAGAATGTAGTGCCATGAGTTTACAATATTTTGGCGAACAGTTCGATATTCATGGAGGTGGAGACGATTTGCGATTCCCTCATCATGAAGCTGAAATCTTTCAATCAGAATGCTGTACAGGTAAATCACCATTAGTCAATCATTGGATGCATAATGGATTTGTCAATATCGATGGGGAAAAAATGAGCAAGTCACTAGGAAACTTTTGGACTATTACTGATGCACTAAAAACCCACAAACCACTTGTTCTTCGTCATGCTTTACTTAATGCCCATTACAGAAACCCAATAGATTTCTCTGAACAATTTTTAGAAGATGGAAAACGAAGTCAAAATAAACTCGAAGATTCCTATTGTGATTTATTGAGAGTTTGGGGCGAGAAAAACAAAGACCACTTGGTATCTCTTCCAAGACCACAACTAGGTGGAGAAGGACTTGCACATACAATTGGCATGCTAGAAAAATTAGGAGAAGAATGTGCACTATCAATGGATGATGATTTCAATACCCGTGAGGCTTTAGCTAAAATTAGCTCAGCAATCAAAATAATGAATAAAGCAGTTAATTCTGATATCGATGAAAATGATAGACAATCTCTAGGATATTATTGTGTAGAATGGTTAGAAGAATTTGCTGGATCTGCTTTAGGACTACTACCTAGCAGAGAAGATGCTTTGGCAGGTTCTCAAGAAGACCCTCGGAGGGCAGAATTAGAGCCAATAGTTAGCGAATTGTTGATGAAACGTGCTGCTGCTAGAGAGGCAAAAGATTGGGAGGCTGCTGATGCAATTAGAAGTGAACTAGCAGCTCTAGGAATTACTGTACAAGACACTGCTGATGGGCCTGAATGGGAAATTAACTAAACTGTTTTTTAACAGCAACCCATACTGTCACGACACTACCAAATACAACAGACAAAGCCACAAACAGCATTATCCAATAAAGTGGGGATGATGGGTCTAGTAAGGATGATAAAATTGAATTTTCATTCGGAACCTCCGACCCCCCGCATGCCATCTCAGTACAAACCCAAACCTCATTAGAGCAGGTGCAGGTATTGCATTCAACATTCTTTATTTCATCTTCAATACATTCTGGTTCATCAGATGGGACATCATCAACTGGAGGTTGTACAGGAGGGGGAGGGGGGTCATAATCCGGTGGAGTGAAGGTTTCACTACGGTTGCCATTGGCATCAAAATTTACATCATAATATCTTGAATACAAGTCAATTGAACCTTTACTATTGAAAGGCTGAGATCTATTCAGAACGTCGAAATAACGGTCATCACCGTAAGTGAAAATTGGATCAAGTGGCACTGCTCCAAGAGTTGAATGGGACTTGTCCAACCAGTCATTAAACTCATTCCAAGTGTAACTATTATGCCCCCAATCATCGTACATCTCTTGACGGTCATAGCGCATTGCTTTGGTTAATTCAGACTCTATAAATGAGAATGTTTGAGAACCATCTACCACACTATCATAAGTTATGTCTATTGCTTTTTGAAAGCCGCTACCATTGACTATTTCGTAATCATTTCCATTCATAGCTTGCATCAAATCAATATCTCCGTAGATTGGCAATCCACCTACGATTGAGAGTCTCACATCAGGGTCAATCGCCTCAATCAATGAGCGGTATGGATTTTCAGCAATATTGTCAATAACCAACAAATCTGCTGAAAGTCCATTCTGTATTCTTCCTAAATGGGTATTCCAATGCATTGCATCTGCGGCATTACTGGTTACCATTTGAGCTAATTCATAATCACTAAATTTACCATCCATTTTGTTTGTATTCCACCAATCAGCCATTTTCAACTCGTGAAGTGGACTCTTTGCACCCGATGGCGACCAATCAGGAGCCAATGTGATTCTCACCCCCGCATCTTTAGCTAGGTCAGGGCGAGCAGTATCACCATAAAGCAACAAATTAGACATCGGGGACCAAACTAGAGTTGCACCAGCAGCCGCCATGTCTGCAAAATGTGCTTCACGCAAGGGAACACCATGAATCAGAATGGTCTCACGTAGAAGTAAGCCTTGGTCTTTGAGTATCTGAAATTCATTAAGAGAAGATGCATCGACCCCCTCCGACACGTGAACAAACCAACCATCTAGGTTTCCTGATTCATGATCTTCAATAATATGTGTGCCATCATAATCAGGGTCATATGCAGCATCACAAACAGCACAAGTTTTGACATCATCGTCACCGAAATTATAGTGCTCAATATTTCGTGCAAGGATATTATCCCATGCATCCCCACTACTTGATGGCCCGCCCTGAATCGATGTAGTACCACCAACGATAGACTTGATCTCGGCATATTTTACGGCTTCATCCTGTAGGCCCCACATATTGCCTTGTAACATGAAAACCTTGGGCCAAGAAACCTGTGATTTGTAGGTGGGATTATCCTTCCATTGGTAACGATTTGTATAAAATTGGCCGTTTTCAGTAGTATAATCCCAAATAGGCAGATAGTTGTAATGGTAATGATTGTGCATATCAATTAGACCTGGAAAAATTGTACCCTCAGTCTCATAGAATGGTACTCCATCAAGATTCAAGTACGAAGGATTGGGACCACTCCAAACATCAATTATCATTCCATCAGTAACCAAAATATGTCCGTCATTCAACACTCCTTGCTCAGAGGTCATGGTCGCTACTCTTCCTGTAATAACATAGGACCCTTCGTGAAGATGGTCTCTAGGAGTATAGCACGAACCCTGACGATGCGTACCTTGAGCTGAAGTATCATCATTTGATTGACCAGGGGTAGGGGTTCCTACTTTACCCCATGAACCATCAGAATTGCGACCATAGGAAACACCGTAATCAGAATCTAATTCAGGGTATGAAAATGAATCAATAATAGTATCAAATTTGTTGGAAAATTGGATTGTATCTCCATCGTGATATGAAAACTCTAGACCCGTGACTGAACGATAAAAGACTATTCTTTCATCTGGAGAAAGATTTGTGTTCCAACCGATTGAACATGGTGGGGAGCCACCGTTAGGATCATCGTCAAGCCACCAGCCACCGATGTTGATTTCTTCGTCTGTTGGATTCCACAATTCTATGAACTGGTCAGACTCAGCACTTATCCAACCATCCCCATTCCAATCTGTTCCATTGTGATCTGC
>PBXQ01000059.1 GCA_002727675.1 Thermoplasmata archaeon
CAACCGATTTGATTATGTTACATACCCGCGCCGGAGGGTTGTGGCTCGCGTGGTGTAGTCCGGCCCATCATTGCGGGTTTTCATCCCGTCTACCCGGGTTCGAATCCCGGCGCGAGCACTTGAAAGCCACGTAATTCCTAATCTTAGTATGAGGCTCTTTCACGTTATAAGCCAATAAATAGGACCTAATAACTATCCAATATGAAACTAAATCAGTGAATTGCCATATTAACTACTTAAATGATTTAATTCCTTTAAGAACCATCAACAATAGTATAATTGATGACAGAAAAAAGAAGAGAAAAGGATGAAGAGGATCGGCGCTCCTTTGAGCTTGCACCATGGATGATATCATGGAAAGATGGTACGGTAAGGCTTTCTGAGGATGGAGAGCCTTACTTTTGGATCGAAACAGTTGAGTTTGGAACACCTGATTTCATTGATGAACCACAGTATAAAAGACCTGTAATATTGCTTATCGATTCAAGACATATCAAGTATAACAAATGCCCTTCCTGTAAAGCATCAATTCCACATCCAACAGTATTGATTGTCTTAGAAAATCACCATATTTTACCTTGCATCATGTGTGAGATGATGGTTTGGATTGATAACGACCCACACCTGAAGATGGGTTCTGGTGCTTGTGATGAGGTAATGGAATAGAGGTGGTTTTGATGATAGGAAATGATGGAAAAATGGATTGTTGGAAAGACGAAATTCATCGAGTTTTTGACTACGGAATTTTTGCTGTTTTAAGGTTTGTAAATGAGTTAGCAAGAATGGATGAGGAATGGGCAACCGAGGGGCTTGCCATGATAGCATCTGAATATGATGAAGGTTCGTATGAAATAATATTCAGAGTTAATTGGAGTGATACACCCTCATTTATAGCATTCAAAAAATTGGTAAGAATTATTGAGAAAAAGGGGTGGGATAATGTTACTATCAAGGCAATGGAGAGATGTACAAATTCGAAGAATAACATAATTAGGGTTGAATCACAGATAATCCTCGATAATTTCTTAGTAAGAGGCTCTTTCACGGTATGAAGCCAATAAACTAGTCATTATCAAACCTGCCGCCGCACCAAACATTCTTCCTTGTTCGCGCGCAGCAGAACCTGCTAATTCTTCAAAAGAAAGGGCCAATGCTATTGTAAAGGGACCTACAAAAATTATGAAACGAAATAGCCACAATTTGAATGTGGGCCTTTTCCCAAGTGGGCGTAGAGTGATTGAGCCAGCCTTCCCCAATATTTGCCAATCAAGTGCATGTGCAACTTTATTTAGCCTCTCAACAACCATTGGCCTAATTACTGAAGGACCTCTAGAATTTTTCCCTCTACCTGTGACAATTCTTATCCTCCCAATAATTGGTCTATTCTCAATTACAACATCTAGAGCTCGCTTGGCCCCTATAACGTCTAAATCATGTAAATCTAGTGTGAGTGTACCCCGATCTACTTTCACATGAGTGGAAGTGCGCCAAGGCCTTTCATCCGCCCAAAAAAGCGAAGATGCATGGGCTTCAACTGGAGACAGAAGTAACTTTAATTCATCTAAAACATTTACTTTTTCTGTCTTATTACCACCTCTTTTAATTTCAATTAATCGCCAGCCACCATACATTAAAGTAAGTCCGGTAACCACACAACCACAGAAAATCCCCACTCTAACGCTATCCATCGGGTTATCTTGCATACCTGTAGAAAAATAGGCAAGCATTGTAGACATAGTTAAGGCCATAACACCCAAAATAAAACTGATGATTAATAGGTCCCTAAACCTAACCTCAACCATGGTGCGCCATTGGCTAGACATCAAAGAAATTACGCTTTGTTTGATTGCAAAAAGTTGGTTTAATTTAAAATTACATTATCACCAACAAATATCAATCTAAATTATTTTTATGAAAAAGATGATTTAATATTCCATAGCCCCCCAAACTAATGGTTGAAAGAAATGGGTTACCTGACAGAGCCAGAGAAATCAGAATTGCCAATTGGGTTATCGGTTTTTCGTTGGGCTATTTGCTAGCTTCATTTATCGTACCGGCACTATTGCCTGCAGGCACTGTGCCTGAATTATCCGGTAGAGCCAATGCCTTCGACTACATGTTTAAAGATGCATCTTGGGGAGACTGGGGTAATGAACCACATGCTGAAGATGGCTCAATGGGACACGACCAAGCAAACCACGGAGGTAAGTTTGCTTGGTCAGAATTGGACTTGTTTAGCGCTTTAATTTATGGCTTCGGCGATATTAATTGCCACCAAAAACATGAGCGATCATGGGTAATAAATGGCAACCAAATGCCAGTATGCACCAGAGATATTGGGATATTTGCTGGAATATTTGCCGGAGGAATGATTTTCCGAAGATTCGGACTTAATCGCTGGACAGTTCGCGATTCTATTCTATCCGTGTTTCCAGACAACAAAGTTGAACAAATTTACTATTCTGATTACAGGTTCATGTTAGCATTTGGCGGAATCGCATTATTATTACTTCCAACTGCAATTGATGGAGGACTACAAGCAATTACCAATTACGAATCTACAAATTTAAAGCGTCTGGTTACAGGTTTCATCATGGGAATGGGATTAGGGACACTTTTCTCAGCAGTATTTGCTGCAAACCCAAAACAATTTGATTATGATGCATCAAAAGTTAAATTACCCGCTAATGCAAGATTAGTTCCTTCAGAAAATGTTGAACATATCCAAGATAATGAAGAAGAATAATCTTTGAATGAACTTTTACATCAGGCACAAAAATTAACCTAACACCATGACACAGTTTATCCACCTTGGCGGCTGTCATTGGTTAGAGGCGGGGTCATGTATCTCATTACTATCGAAGGTGGTGATGGAAGTGGCAAAGGAATTGCCACAAAGATGCTAGAAGAAATTCTTAACGAGGATTTCCCCAACTTCCCAATTTGGATCACTAGCGAGCCCCGACGTGACCACCCCTTAGGGCAACTAGCGGTTGAATCAGTTAGGACTGGAGACGCCGGACCCGTCAAAGAAGCAAGCCTTTTTGCAGCAGACAGGCTTGACCATTCACATGCTTGGATTGTACCTCGTTTGGAGAAAGGTATGATTGTAATATCAGAACGAAACGTCCACTCATCGCTTGTTTACCAGGGCATTGTAGGTGACATGGGGCTAGAAAGCATTGCAAAACTGAATAGCGCCGCCTGTATTCCAGACCTATGTATTTGGGTAGATTGTGACCCTGAAAGGGCACTACGAAGAATCACTCAAGGAACATTGCGTGAAGCCACTCTAGACAAACAAGAATACTTTGAAACAGATGAATTACAGACAAAAATC
Organism: Thermoplasmata archaeon; assembly: GCA_002727675.1. Lineage (GTDB taxonomy): Archaea > Thermoplasmatota > Poseidoniia > Poseidoniales > Thalassarchaeaceae > MGIIb-Q1. Next base: position 3,341 of record PBXQ01000059.1, read on the forward strand.
AGAGCAGGATATGCATCACTATTAGGTGGAGATTTAGACATGCCTGAACCATTCAATAAAGGGCTAGTAATTGGCCCGATTCTTAATGAAGGGACAAAAGATGACCTACGTAAAAAAATCCAGAAAGAAGTCCGTAAATTCATCCATAAACAAAAGTCCCCCTTGAATATCTCTCCAGAAGTAGTGGAATGCCTCATGTTAGAGAAAGCAATGCATGGAGAAAGAGGACAAAAAACGCTCGACGTCTTAGAACAGGCCCCAAAAAGAAGCGGGAAAGATTGGCTAAATGAAAAACTACCATGGGAAGTCATTCAAGAGGCTTATTCATCACACCATGAGGCCATGTCATCCTTAGACAGTGATAGAAAAATGAATGTCTCTGAAAACCCGCTCAACCGTACTCTTCTTTCAGTCGTAGGCACTCTATCTTTACTACCAAGTGCAAATGTCAAAACATTACTAAAATGGATGGGTCCTGTTAGAAAAGCTAGTGAAAGAAGAATTTACGAACGGTTGAAATTCCTACATGAGTGTTCTGGCTGGGCACGTTCCTACAAACCACTGAAGGGGGCAGAAGCTACTCGTTATGAACTGAGAGCGGACTGGCAATCTTTTGGGCGGCTGGGCATGGTAATTTGGCCACTCAAAGAAGAACTATCAAATTGGGCCAAACAATACCCAGAAGGTGATTGGAAAAACGCACTTTCAGAAGTAATTGGAGAAAGTCCTAATGAAGACATGAATAGAAAACTAGAATTTTGCTTGGCTAGATTAGGAGTTATAGGATCAGGAAAAGCAAATATATCTCCACCAAAATCTATTTCTGAATTCTGTAATTGGTGGCAAAAAGGACCAAGTACATGAATTGGCCATTGACAGAAATGTCATTGTTGATCGTCGAATTGGTTCTTGGCCAACATTAACAGCGCCATACCTAGAAGAATTAATAGGGGCCCAAAAAATATACCACCGCGACTGAATAATCCTAGACCACATATCCATTGCGTACGACGATACCTTTGGTGGCGCCTAGCCTCAATCCCACCTACAATACCAATTGCAGCAGAAATCAAACTGATGAATGCAATAGCGGTGGATAGTTGTATCGCAGAAGCAAGATTACTTGAAACCCTCAAATCATCTGAATCCACTCCTTCCCCCTCAACTAATGTAAGAGTCAAATCAGGTGTTTCGTCAGGATATAGTTTACGTTCAATAGTAATATACCCATCCATCTCAACCCTCAATAACATTGCTTCACGAGAAACATTGGAAATTGTAAAGCGCCCCTCTGAATTAGATTCAGTACGGCCTTCTGAATAATTATCTGATAAACGAATTAATTGAATGTCTGCACCCTCAATACCACTCCCATCAGAATTATTTTCAGTGTCTAATTGACTGAGTATTAATCCATGAACCTCGGCATCATCTGTACGAGAAAACATTGAACTAGACACCAAATCCCTTGGATCAGAACTAATCAACAATACTCCACTAGCGGCCCCAATAACACTACCAACAATGATTAACAAAACTGCCAAATTTAGAACCCATTCGTCCTCCGAATGTTCTCTTAGGGAAGATGGTAATCTTACCACTACTGGATCCGCACCTTCTTGGACTTCTTTCATAGCAGTTTTCCTGCGGATTTCTTTATTCCTTTTCATCCTTCTACGGCGCCTAGCAATCCTATCAGAAAGTGTTTCAATTTTTTCATCTGAATCATGCTGTAATTCTACTTCCTCTTCTTCTACAACACCACCCTCAACAAGCTCCTCGCGGACTCGTTCACGTAGCGATTTTAGTCGCTCGTCACGGTCATCGGTATCGCTCATTCATCTTCCTCTCCCTTACTCGCTGCCACGGGGGGGTTGTCAATCTCTCGCTTAGTTGTAGGGCTAAAAAAGCCATTTCCCCAAAAAATGTAAGTTAGCAGACCAGCACAACAAGATAATGTAAATAAAAAGAGATTTTGCGTCAAAACAGAATTATCTAATCCCTCATTTATTGAGTTTTCATTAATCTCTTCGCTAATATCACCAGCATTATCATTTACATTTGCAATTCGGAATTGAACCTGATGTATTACAGGCCAATATTTTCCTGTTAGCCAAAATGTGTCATTGCTTATATCGTATGCAATTCCATTTAACACCCCTGGAGAAGGATCTGGAAATAATGGCGCTGCATCAATTGTCCCTACTACCATCCCTGAATTCAAATCAATGATAAATATCCACTCCCAATGCCACACATTGGCATAAACAAAATCCCCTACACATTCCAATTCATTCAAATCATCTAATGGAGAACCATTGTAGGTCACATTGATTGTTTCTTCAATTGAAAAATTATTAAAATTCCTAATTGACAATTGAGAACTACCATTACTCATAACAAAATTGGAAGTAGTTGAACAAATCCCCCACCCATCGCCATCATAAGAGAAAGTGCCTGTTTTATTGAAAGTATCAACATCATAACGATGTGCCACCCCATTTTTCCATGTGAGTTGAATTAAGGATTCGTTGTGAATGGCCAAACCTTCACCGAATTCAGTACCATTTAGTGCGTATGAACGTATAATTTGGCCATTGGAAAGATTTACTTCCCTAAGTGATGATTCATTATACCTCCCCGTACTTTCGTAGATGCTACCATTATGGATTAATAACCCCTGAGTAAATGAATTCTCATCGTGAGGAATTGTTTGTAAAACATCCACTTCGTAGTGAATTATTTCATCAGACGAGTGACTAGATTCAGCCCCAACAATTGAACAAAAATTACCTACAAAAAATAAGGTAAATGTGACGAAAAAATAAAACGATTTTCTTGCCATTGTTCAAAGCCCCCCTCGGGCGCGTATGAACCATGCTCCATCGGCTATTAAATAGGTCCTCGTACAAGCACACCATGAGATTGCTTAGCGATGCTCAGGTGGATTTGTAATGCAAGTACGTACATCTATATTTTTGACTATGCTAATGGTTGCTGCAACTTTGGGCCCAATTGTCGCTCCGCAAGCAATAGCACAAAACCAAAGCAACGCCGAAATACCTGAAATTATAGGCGATATTGAAGATTTTGATGTTGCAATCCATGGCAAACCATACATCATGACTGAAAATGAAACGATATATTCTGCAACACGATTACACAAAATGGCGTGGGCTGATGCTGGTTACCCGAACCTAGTTTTGCCCTTCGCCAACAATCACAATGGAAAATCCACCACTAAAGCTTGTACCCCAATGACTGAAGGGCAAACACTGACAGTACCAATTAGCGGAGGGACGCTTTCTGTAGAAGTGGCCAAAAGCACAACTAACGCTGCTTATTTAGTAGAATCTACCTCCACAGTACCTAGTTCAACAATCAACAACCTAGCATCGACATGGACCTCAACCATACACCCAACAAATACTCAATACTTTGGTAATGAGCCTGACGTAGACAATAATTGCCAAGTTCAAATTGTCATTTACACCATTGATGGGCCTGCAAACATTGGAGGTTACTTCTCTCCAGGGATTGCAAATTCGCAAGAAGCCATCTATGTAGATATTGACGATCTAACTTGGGCCAATACCATTTTCGCTCACGAATTTCAGCACCTGTTGCACAATGCTCGTGACCCATTTGAATATCTTTGGGTTGATGAAGGAAATGCTGACATGGCCGCATATCTTTGCTTTGGCGCAACTAACACAATAATTGGCCATGCAAATGCATGGGCTCAGTTTCCCGAAACTTCCGTTAGATGGTGGAATCAATCAGATAATGGTGCTGATTATGGTGCGGGATTTTTGTTTATGTTATTCCTTTCATCTAAATTAGGTGGTGGACAAGCAATACAAAGCCTTGTTGCAGATACAGCAACAGGTGGTGCAGGCGTGGTTAATTTAGCTAATAATCCCATTCCCGGATCTCCTGGGAATATTGGCACCACAATGCCCGATATATTTGCCAACTTTACTATTGCAACACTGTTAGATGATTCTCAAAATCCATTTGGGTTAGATAATATCGATATGTATCAAAATTGTGGTAATTCGCAGTTTTGCAGAATGCAAATTACAGATTCTAATAGCAATTGGGGCAGTGTTTGGCAAAGACAAGGTGATGACTTATATGGCTGGGGTGTTAGAGCATACAAATTCACAGGAGGAACCGGCTCACCACTCAATGTGATGGTTCAGGCTTCGGAAACTGATTTCGCTGGTAGGCTTGTTTACAAAAATATTGCAACAGGCACTTGGACAGCTGAACCTCTAATTTTCAATGGAGGAGTTGCTACTGGTTTAGTGACAGATTTCGGCAATGTTTCTGATGAAGCATACGTAATCACTTGGTACGAAAGTTTGGTTGATGATTGTGACTACGCTCAAGCAAACTGTGGATGGCCCGGTGGAGGCTCAAGCATATATCCAACTGGGACCGTTGATGTTTATGCAACCCTAATATCTCAGCCCGCTACTATTCGACAAGATGGGATGAGAATGCACGACCGAGACAATGATACTCTAGATGACACAATGGAATGGATTCTAGAAGTAAATTCAACTGCCTTTTGGGAAACCCTAGACATCAAAGTTCAAGCATTTAACAACAACACCCTTTACGATGAAATTGACATCCCCATAGGAGTTGGGCAAGGTAATCCACTAAACCGCTCTGTTTGGTTTACACCACCATGGGATGGGGATTGGCAGTTATATGCTAGATTATTTGATCAAGTAGGCAACCCCGTTGAAAATGCAGCAGTATTGACATTGGCTACAACAACTCACAACATGGCGCCAGTTGCTACTGGGAGTCTTTCATCTAACACTTCACAGACATGGCTCCCAATACAATTCAATGGGGCCGGTTATGATATTTGGGGACTTTCTTCAGATAACCAAACCTATACTCATAATGCATCGCCTGCCGGCTATATTTGGGACTTCGGGGATGGCGTACAATCATGGCTAAGGACACCCTCTAGAGCCTATACTTCAGTAGGAGAATATAATTCATCACTAAGAGTTACTGACGTTGGAGGTAAACATAGTATCCCCCAAAACTGGAGTATGAATATAACTGACACAATTATGCCTACAGTAAAAATTTCTGTCGGAGGACAAGAAGTCATGAGTGAGATGGTACTACTAACTACTCAACGTGTAATGTTTGAAGCATATATGACCGACGATAATGTCCCTGATGAATATCTTGACTTCCAATGGGATTGGGGTGATGGAACGAGTGAAGGGGGGGTTGGATATATTGAAGCACCACATGATTGGGACAATGGTTCAGCCAATGGAACTATTTACTCACTTGTACTAACTGTTTCAGATGGTGTCTTTGTTGTAAATAAAACATTGAATATCATCATCCTAAACCGAATCCCCAGGCAAATATATGACCTACCCATGGAAGTTGATACTCTCACCCCTTTGCCATTACCTACCATGTTTACTGATGATGATGGTACAATCACCTCTTGGCAATGGATTTTCTATGAAGATGTCAACCTTGATGGAGGAGAGCTTACTAAACTCAGTGTATTTGACCAGAATGGTTCGACCGATGAAAATCCAACCCCTGCTTGGTTAACACCTGGACAAAAAAGTATTACAATCATAGCTACCGATAACGATGGCAACCAAACTATGGCGATTTTATATGTCACCGTCAATAATCAAAGACCTGTAGCACTATTTGACAGGCCTGATGACGGTGATACAAATACATCCTATATGTTCCAAAGCCATTCATGGGACCCTGATGGAGAAAACGGAAATTTGTCCACAATTTGGACTATCTCTGAAGGTAATATTACCATCACAAATCAAACATCAGTTATGCATACATTCACTACACCAGGAACCCATGTTGTGGAATTGATAGTCATAGATGAAAGAGGATTAGCATCACTACCCAAGGCATATATTATTGAAATCAGCAACCCCCTACCAATCCCTATGATGACCATTTATGAAGCGTTATATGGCACTACTGGAAACCCCATAGATGTACCTGGTGAAGATGAAAGTAATTACAATTGGCGACACACATTTACGGATTCAGGAGATATATTTGTAGCCCCTGGAAGATGGCTTAAATTCAACTCATCAGGTAGTAGAGATGGAGATTCACAATACGAAGGGATGGATATTCCTTTAGATCAAAATGACCCTCAATGGAACGGAATAGTAGAATATACATGGGATTTTGGTGATGGTTCGCCACTAGTTAACTCGCCAAATGTTTGGCATACTTACACCACACCGGGGCTCTACACAATTACTCTAACTCTACGCGATGGTTTTGGTACTGGAGATGTAAACCAAACTACTCGCAAAGTGTTTGTAGCAAGTGCTCCAGAAATAGTGACTTCAAAACTATTCGATGATGCTGTTTATTCAGAAGGAGAGTACCTAATGAGTGGAAGCGCAATTGATCATGATGGAACAATTGGTTTTGATGCTTGGTGGGATGATAATGTGTTTGTTGATAGTGATGGAAACGGAATCTATGATGACGACCACGATGTTGCAGAATCAATTGTAGGCCAGTTGGCTCTAGTATTTAGTTGGGATTTAGATGATAGAATAGATGTTGATAGCGATGGAGATAACACAAATGATTGGGTCG
>PBXQ01000060.1 GCA_002727675.1 Thermoplasmata archaeon
CTGTTACCGCTATTGTTACCGCTATTGTTACCGCTATTATTACCACTATTGTTACCGCTATTATTAGTTTGATTAATATTCCAATTATTCCAAAAATCAACTAAATCATTAGTTTCGTCAACTTGCAAAATAAACGTATCTGCAATATTGCCATCATTAATTATTGGGATGTCAATGTCTGCTGTTTGGTTAGGCTCAATTGTAATTAATCCACTATCCCCTACCGAACCAGTATCAATTGTCGGTAAAAATAATGGAGCAACTGAAAGATAAAGTCTTACAGTAGTTGATTCATTTACATCATCGGTACGAGTCGCAGTCAAATCGATAAATCCGTTTTCCCCCAAGGATGAACTAGGATCAAGCTGAACAACCAATGTAGTAGTTGCAGACTGAGCGGGATAAACAGGACCTAGCAATGTGTCAATTATGGTTATATTCCAATTTGAAGGAAGATTCATTGAATTAATTCTTAAATCAAAAGAGCGGGTACTCATTTGATTATCATTCAGAACAGTAACCGAAACATTACTCGCAGTCCCGGGGACAAGATACTCATGTTGAGAAGATAATGTGACATCAATTTCTGTGCTAGCAGTCACTGGAGATGAAGCAAGAGGAAACAAAATAGAGACAAGAATTAGTAAGGCGATTGATGAGCCTGAAAATCTACGCATGTCCTCTCCTCGATTACTCGGACATTCGCCCCACCTATAACGGCGGCGGGAAAAAACGCCCTACGGGCGAAATCAAGATATCATGTTTGTTTGGTTATAATTAGCCATATAATGCATTAAATCAGCAAATTGACACTATTGTCGCAATCTATCTAATAATCCATCATCTAATTGTTCCCAAGGGAATGTGGAACCATCGCCCGGAGGTCGGCCAAAATGGCCACCCGAGGATGTTGGAAAATAAATTGGACGAAGCAAATCAAGCTTATCGATAATACCACGTGGAGTGAAATCAAACACCTCCATCACCAACTCATTAATTTCAGAATTAGATAATGAGGAAGTACCAAAAGAATCAACAGAAACACTAACTGGATTGGGCTTACCTATCACATAAGCTAATTGAATTTCACACCTATCCGCAAGTCCCGAAGCCACAACATGTTTAGCAGCCCAACGTGCAGCATAAGCAGCAGATCTGTCTACCTTACTAGGATCTTTACCACTAAATGCCCCTCCGCCATGTCTTCCCATACCGCCATAAGTATCAACTACAATTTTCCTCCCAGTCAAACCAGCATCAGCATATGGCCCACCAGGGTCTGCAAAACGCCCTGTTCCGTTGACTATAATTATGGTATTTTCATCAATTAATTGACTAGGGATAGCGTGATTAATCACATGTTCAATAATTTGAGACCTAACAAATTTCTGTTCTTCTTCAATATCACCATCAAATTGATCTTTCAAATTTGCATCGTGCTGAATCGCTACAATCACTGTATGAACTCTTGCTGGATTATTAAATCCATCATACTCAATAGTAACCTGACTTTTTCCATCAGGTCTTACCCAAGAAAGATCTCCTTCGCCAGCCATAGTTGACAATTCGCGAACAATCCTTAATCTCCTAGTCAACCTCTGAGACAAGGCTGCAGCCAAAGGGAAAAATCTGCCTTCAAGTTCATCAAATACTTCGGTTTCATTGCAGGCATAGCCAAACATTAACCCTTGGTCACCTGCACCATCATTATCTACTCCCTGAGCAATATTTTCTGACTGGGTCGTAATAAATTGTTGAACTTCACAAAGTTTTGAAGAACTAGCATCTAATCCAATTGAGTGATCTGAATAACCTATATCTGATGCTGTTTCTCTAGCTATTGATTCATAATCTGGAGGAGCCCCGTTTAGAGATACCTCGCCTGCAAGAATAATGTGTCCTTTTCCACCCTGGGATTTAACCATAGTCTCTACTGCTACACGTGCCTTAGCATCGATAGATAAACATGCATCTACAATAGCATCAGAAATTGCATCACATAACTTGTCGGGGTGACCACAAGTAACTGATTTAGAAGAAAATAACATCTAGCCCCCCCTATGATTTATCGGGGGTGGGGGGGTATTATAATCCTATTATTTTGAAATCATAATTAAATTATAGTGACTCCATTTTTTTTGTACAGACCGAAGAACCTGAATCATCTCCCACTGATTCAAATTTATGTTGTAATTCTATCAATATTAGCATTGCTTCAGCAGAGGGCAACAATGATGCTAATTGAAAACCTATGTGCCCAATCGTGGGCAGTGGGGGCTGAATTTCCCATGCTGCTTTTAGTAACCTAATCTTTTCATCTTTCGCAATTGTAGGATTCTTTACTTGGGCTAGAGTCAATTCACCATAGATAAGTGGATGAGGTTGTTTTGAAGAATTACTAATTGATTCTAATGTTGAAGCTACATCACTAGGAATTGGCCAACCAGAACCTGTATTATTTGCTACTTTACACTGTAGCCTTAGGTAGTTAGCAGACCACAAAATTTGACGTAACCCGATAGCACCGGGCAAAAGTTTTGGGATTTCATCAATTTCTACTAAATTACCTAACCTCAACGACAATTCTGCTTGCCTGAGTAATACTTCAGGATGCCCATTAGGCAACTCTTCAAGCAACTTTGAGGCTAAATCAGAATGCCTAGATAGTAACGCATCATGAAGCATCAAACAAGAATCCATTTTTTCGGTAGGCTCAGCAATTGAAGTAACAATCTCAATAATTGCTACCGGATCATCAATGATACCCCCCAAACTAGCAGCAGCCAAAATACAACGAACTTGCCCCACCGGGTTTCCTCTTTTTTGATGCAACTTCCCCGCCCGATTCAAATGGTCTAACGCTGAGGATAAATCACCCTGATTCCTACGTAATTCTGCTAATTCAAGATGCAATCCTATTGCTTCGGAAGAAATATCTTCATCACCATCAAATTCAACAACATCTGGCGGCGACTCAAGCAATGGTAAACCATCATGAATTGATGCACCACGTAACAATTCTGCAAGAGATAATGCATCGGGGTAACTTTGCCCCGCTCGCTTGGCCCATTTTTCAACCAATTTTTCCAATTTAATTTGTTGAAGAGAACCATCATTACCTAAAGTCAAAACATCAGCAAATTGGATTTCTTCAACCAATTCATGCAATTCGTCAATACCAGTTTCACTTAGTGAATAAGTAGTGACTCGTCTTCTTTCACCAATTACTCGTTTCCTTTTATGTAACAACATTCCTTCTTTGATTAGTGTATTCAAAGCCCTTGAAACATGAGATTGGGCCATGTTCAATCTTTGTGCAAGCCCTACTTGACTAAATCTCCTAGGAGTTTCATATTGATCTACAAAATCTGGAGAATCTCCTAAAGCTAGTAGAACTCTTTCGCGATTTGTAATTCGCGGAGCAACTCCCATATAATGCATGTGAGGGGGACCTCATTGATGAATGAGACTACGAAAAATAATATGAAATACCAATTCAAACAACACCTAAATCAATCCCTATTAACGGATAAATCATTATTTCATCTTTAACAAATAGCTCAGCCCAGTGCTCAATGCCAACAAATGCAGATGGACTAATTTGAGAGGTAAATGCAATCATTAGAGATGAAATGCGGAATGAACCATATTCTATTATCGCCATTGAATCACCTATTGATACTTAGTCCAATCGTCACCACTAGACCAAGCCCCAGAAGGCACATATTGTTGTTGAGATGGCAATGGAGCTTTCTCCCTACGGCTGCGTGATGTTGTGAGGCCAATACTAATCAATGCCAAAACCACTACACCTAGGACCATCGGAATCATTTGAACTAATTGACTAACTAGATTTCCGAAATTTCCATTACCATAAACAATTGGGTCACTAAATGATTGAGTTTCAATAGTTAGAACGTCTGATGAAAATTCTGGGTCGTGGTATACTAGTGAGCCAAGAACATAGTTGTAACCTCCAACCATTCTAACTCCCGACCAAATTACAACATCTTCGCACTCATCTGGAATCCCATTTTCATTAAAATCATCTGATGTCCCTGAAGAAATGTCAGCTGCATCTTCCCTACCATTTTCATTACAGTCGTGCATTGGATCTTGTCTAACATCTTCACCTAGAACAGGACGTGCGCCATTTAATTGGAATAAAACCTCTGTTTCAACACCATCAACACTAGCATTTGAAACCCAACGAATTCTTCCAAGATTAGCCCCATTATCCTGAAAGTGTATCGCTCCAGCCCTAATTGCTTCAGGACGTGATTCGTCAGTCATTTGAATTACTTCACCCCGTTGCTTACACGCTGTATCACGATATTCTTTCATCCTTTCATGTACACTCTGTTTTTTCTCTTGACTATCACTAACTTCATCCTCTGAATTATCCGAAGAACGGCCTTCTGTCAATGGAGATGATGAGCCTACGTATGCGAGACCACAATCCAATGGGTGACCTGCCAAGTCATGGGATCTATCAGAAGAAACAACATCGTGATGTTGTAATTTCGATGGTGCATTACCGGTGATCGCCTTAGGAGGCAACAAACCACCGAATTCCTCTTTCATCCATTCCCCAACTACTGAATGCATACTTACACCATATGACATTTCAGTTAGAACAACTAGCCTGGTATCATTACGTTCATTACCATGAGAATCAATAGAAATATCCCAGCCATCAATAACTTGGTCGTACTTCCATGTTGAATTTAATACGTGACCAGTAACATTTGTTTCAGCAATTAATTCTGAACTATCAATTCTATCCCCAATCAATGAATCTTGTTCTGCAACAACCTCGTAATGAGGTACTGCCTCAACATGAATGCTTTCTTCAACTGTTGACACATGGAAAATATAGGAAATCGATTCAATTACTTGGCCATCCAATGTTTGTGATTTTTCATTGTAAGTTACGTTTGATGAAGTGATTACAAAATTGATGTTGACTTCATTGTCATTTGCTGTCTGACTCCATTCAGATAATGTCCAAGAAATATCATTGTAATCCACCCATTTCAATAATTCTTCATGACTAACATGTTCATCTTCAAGTTCTTCAATAGTACCAGCTACCTTTGGACCTCTGATATCAAACAAACCGTTTTGATTTTCGTCAACATATTCTCCAGCCCCTATCAAACTCTGGAAAAATACTGTTTTTGTAGGAATTCCCACTCGTGACTGAAAATCAAGTTCATCGTTGTAAACATCTGCAACCCCGATATATTTTGTCTGAATCGATGCTAAATTTATTCTACCATTACCAAAACTAACATACATTTCGGCCTCACCTAATATTAGCGAAATTTTTCCTTCCTCAATATTCTTATTCACTTCAATTAATTCACGCGTATAATCAATATCTTCACCTTGAGGCATCGTTAGGGATTCTTGAGCCACTACAATACTAGAGCCCAACATCAAAACAACTAATGAAACTGCAATAATCATTCCTTTTCTCATTCCTTTATTGGCGCCCATAATCTTCCCTCCACCTACTAATTCCTAGTACCTTCCCATATAATGTAGATTGGGCAATAAATACCAAATACATATCAACATATACCACAAATTAAGTGCTCAAGCATTGATTTTGACATATGATTAATCTAATGATTCCCGCTACATGTTAAATGCATTGGGATAGTATTGAAGAAAGATAAGCGCCCGCCTATATTCATGACCGGGCGCGACGGCTCAACATGGATGCCTACTTCTTACCGTACTCACACTCTAGGTGAAATTGCTAGAGGAGGGAGTGAACTAATTGATACAGAAGTTACTATTTCAGGATATGCTGAAGCAATTCGCGGACGTGGAGCCATATGCTTTTTGATGCTAAGAGATGGCACCGGGCACCTACAAGCTTTTCTTAAAAAGGACAACTTAGATGAAGAATCCTTCACAAATATTCAATCTGCAAATCGTGAAAGTACTATCCAAGTCACTGGTAAAGTTGCTCAGAAAAGACCACCCAAAGTCAAGGAAGGTGAACCTACTCCCGCTGCTGAATACGAAGTTGTTGCGAGTTCTGCCACCATACTTTCTGCTGCCGAAGCACCAATGCCAATGGGAGTAACAGACAAGGTAAATGTTGAACTACCAACACGTTTAGACAATCGCCACATTGACTTAAGAAGAAGTCATGTAAATGCTATTTTTCAACTACGCGGAAAAATTCTCCAGTATGGACGAGAACACCTTGTTACAGAAGGTTTTGGTGAAATGAATTCCCCAAAAATTATTGCTAGTGCTAGTGAAGGCGGAACCAATCTCTTTCCTATGAAATATTTTGAAACTGAGGCATATCTTTCACAATCACCTCAACTTTACAAGCAATTAGCTATCCTAGGCGGCTTAGAAAGAGTGTTTGAAATCGGACCGGCTTTTAGAGCAGAAGAACATGATACTTACCGCCATCTAAATGAATTCATTTCATTTGATATTGAAATGGCATTCGCAAATGATGAAGATGTAATGTGTGTTCAAGAAAGAATGATTCACCACATATGGAAATCCGTAGCAGAAAATGACCAGAATCTAATAGATATTATCAACGATTGGAGAGAACAACAAGAACCCCCTCTAAACCCCATTACAGTTGACGTACCTAGCCTACCATTCCCAAGAGTGGAATATAGTGATGCAATAGAAATAATTCAAGCTGCAGGGGAAAACATCACGTGGGGAGATGATATTGAAGCGCACCATGCTGATATGATTGCTGCAGAATACCCTGGATTTTACTTCCTACCAAGATGGCCAATGAGTATGAAGCCATTCTATATTTATCATAATAGCGACGAAAAAGGACCTGGTGGCGGGCAACTTTCACGTGGTTTTGATCTAAATTATGGGCGTGATGAAATGTGTTCTGGTGGACAGCGTGAGCATCGCACAGAAATATTAATTGAAAATCTCAAAAACATGGGTCTGAATCCTGACGACTTCTCATTCTATGTCGATGGGTTCAGATTTGGCGCACCACCACATGCTGGTTGGGGTTTGGGAGTTGCAAGATTATTGATGGTACTTACTGGCGCAGGAAATGTTAGAGAAACTGTATTATTCCCTAGAGATAGAAGACGCTGCACCCCTTAATCTGATTTGTAAAATATAGATTAATTTCACCCCAATGCTATTGATATGACACTACTTGGCTTGTTTCATGATGATTCCCGCTCATGTTCTAGCAGGGGTTGCGTGCATACATCTTGGAAGACTGGTAGCACGTGAAAAACCAATTTGGATTTGGTTAGGAATCTTCTTTGCATTTCTTTCTCATGCTATTCTAGATGCTTTGGCAATTTTCACCTACCATGACGGCAGCCCTTCTGGTTCATTGTATTCACAATTTGTGTTCTGGTTCTGGCTAGTTGTTGGAATCAGCACAATATATTGGGCTTTGCGCAAAGATCGCCGTTATGGGTTTGGAATTCTCGCAGCATTATCATACGACCTGTGGGATCACTGGTTTCTTCGCATCATTGCCTGTGCACCTGATGGATTTCCAAATGGATGTATGAATAATTACGCCTATGAACATCTGCACCTACATCATCTTGAGTGGTTAATTCTTGATACTGTTTTTACAGGAGTTCAGCGACATTATGGGGATGAGGCTTACTTCATAGTCGAACTTCTATTTGTAGGCCTACTCTGTTTACTAATCTGGAAATTACAAAAGCATGTACCACTGCCAAATACTCAAATTAGCTCTTAATCTCTGAACCGAAAATAACGGGTATCTATGGCCCCTCGCGCATACGAGGAAGATGGCCAAGCCGAACTTTGCATTTCTGTTGCTCAAAGAGCACCCCTATGGTAGAGAAATGCTGCACCAAATAGTATCTGAAGGATTTATTCCATCAATTATCATTACAGAAAATTCAGCAATTGGTGATGAAGAGAGAGAAAAATTCCTAAAAAGAATAGAAGGTAACGAAATAGCACCAACTATTGAATCACAAATAGCTGAACTAGATGCCATCGGAGTTACCGTAAAACATGTAGAAGTCCCCATACATAATTCAGAAAATGTTATGCCACACATTATAGATATGGATCTTGACTTAATTGTCTTTGGGGGGACAAGAATTATTCGTGGTGAAATTCTTGACCATCCAAAATATGGCGTTGTCAATAGCCACCCAGGACTCTTACCTGATTGTCGTGGCTCTGCTAGTCCTGCTTGGTCTGTCTACCATGACATACCAATTGGTTCATCAACCCACTTCTGTGATAATGGAATTGATACGGGAGAATTACTACTTCGTAGGGAAGTGGCCGTCACCCGCGGAATGACTTACGAAGACCTATGTTACGAGACATTGGTACTTGCAGGTGTACTTATGAAAGAGGCATTAGTAGCCTATGAAGCAGGAAAATGGTCTGAATTAAGACACCCGCAAGGTGAAAGCGAACACCCCACCTTCCGTAATGCGCCGGAAGAGGTGTTGGAGGTAGTGAGAGAGAAATTGTCTGAACAAACCTATGCTCACTATGTTGATTAATGGATGTGAAAAAAATGGATATAAAATCGCCCTTGGCTGCTGACTCATTGAATGGAAAACATGCTATTGTTTGTGGTGCCTCTTCAGGGATTGGTAGGGCATCTGCCCTAGCACTATCTAAGGCTGGAGCAATCTTAACACTAATTTCAAGATCTGCTGATAAATTAACCGCACTAGCAAACGAATGTCATCAATTAGGTGCTTCTGAAGCCTATGTAATTCCAATTGACCTTGAAGATGGAAGATCAATTGATGGACTCATTCCAAAGCATATTGAAGAAAATGGACCTGTTCACATTCTAATTAACAATGCTGCAGGACCCCCCTCAGGGCCACTGCTAGAGGCGACGGAAGAGGACTTTCTCAAACCATTACGCCGACACTTATTTGCTGCACAAAAAATGGTCGCACATTGTTTGCCAGGTATGGAAGAAGAGGGTTATGGTAGAATTATCAATATTATCTCGACCTCAGTACGTGAACCAATTGCTAACCTAGGAGTTTCTAATACAGTAAGAGGAGCAATGGCCGGTTGGTCCAAAACCTTGGCAACTGAACTACCACCTTGTGTAAGTATAAACAATATCTTACCTGGTTTTACGGATACAGGTAGGCTAGATTCACTAGCAAATCAGATTTCTGAAAAACGTGGTTGTACTCCTGATGATGTGCGAGCGGGCTGGCTTGCAGGAGTTCCTGCTAATCGTCTAATCGATCCATCAGAAACCGCTGCAGCTATCGCCTTTCTGTGTACTGAAGCAGGTGGAGCAATTAGAGGAGTTTCTCTTGCTGTAGATGGTGGAAGAATGCGTTCAATATGAGGTGATTTTGTGGAATTTGATATTTTCTTTTCAATTTCCCAAACTCCAGATACAACAGGCTATTGCCCTGATGAACAAACCATGTATTCCAATTATTTAGAACAATTAAAACTAGCAGACAATCTTGGTTATAATGTTGCTTGGATTGCCCAAGCACACCTTTCTACTGAGACTCAAAAAACCAACAGCAAACCAGTGATACCGCACTGGAAAGGAGAAGTAGGCCTTTGCACTGATTTTTTCCAACTTGCTGCATTATCATTTGCAAAAACCAAACACATCGAGATTGGGGCTGCGGTATTATCAATATTAGCTAATGGTGGTCCTATTGCTGTAGCTGAAAGAGTTGGTAATTTCTGTGCATTACAAGAAGTTACAGGAGAAAAAAGAAAATTACACATTGGATATTCCGCTGGCCGCTTCCAATTCATGGCTTCACCTTACGGCGTAGTACCAAGAGATGCCGTTGAAAAGGCTGCTTGGCCAGCACTAAGAGGCCAAATCTTCTGGGAGGCAAGTGAAATTTTTCTTCGTCTAATTAATGGCGAGGCTTTCTCATCTAATAGTGTACGCAAAACAATATTGAGCCGTAATAATTTCCGTAGTGATGAAGATTGGAAATCTGTTCAAGAAGTGACTATGGATGTACGAAACCTAAGTGAGGCCCCCTTAGAAATTGAATTTGCGCCACGTTATAATTTTGAAAATATCAAATGCATACCACAAAATTGGAATAGAGATTTATTGACATTAACTATTGGGAGTCATGAACCAGAACTACAAATTGAAGCCAATAAACACCGGCCTGTGAAAGTTTTCAATCTCTCAATTACACCCCCTGAACAGATTGAACAAACCCATGAAAGGATGGCTGAATCATATCATCCAGATGGCGGTGGCTGGAAACGCAATATGATGCCGAGAACAATTATGGTTTTCTTAAATCATGAGCCGGGAAAAACGGCAGAAGAACGTTCAGTTGCCGCACATATTGAAGCAGAAGCCACCCTCAATTCTTACTGGAAAGCACTTGAAGGGACCATTGATCCAGAAAAAGTTGCTAAGGCTGCAAATAATGCAGTAATAGGAAATGCCGAAGAAGTGGCAGCCCAAATTATTGAAAGATTCCATCCAGAAGATAGACTAATGCTATGGTTTGACTTCTTCCGCCATGATTCCAACAGAGTGCAAAGAGACATGGCTGCATTCATGAATGAAGTAGCAATAATAGTAAATGGGAGTGAATAAAATGAGCGAAGAAAAACCATCATCCGTATCCTTTGGTAGACCCGGTTCGGGAGTATATCCAACAACCCCTATTGGAGAAATCCATGAAGGCATCCCTACTGGCAGAGATGTTGAATGGGAGCCTTTGGTTGATTTCAGGAGAAATGAGGTGAGTGAAAATACAATCCACGGAGCAGTTGCATGGGCACATGGAACTGATGTCATTCATTCATTCGGAGGAAATGTACTATGCTATGGTCGCTCAATGATGAAGCCACTAATGATGAAGACATTTGTTGATGTTCTAGACAAGGAATTATCTTGGGAACAAAAGGCTATTGCTTGTTCTAGCCACAATGGCGATACTGAACATGTATCTACAGCTCAATCAATTCTTAGTGATTCTGAATGGGGATTAATGCAATGCCCACTTGATGTACCTCTAGTTCAATTTGGCCGGCAAGTTAGAAGACCAAGGCGTTGGTTTCACACCTGTTCAGGTGAACACGCTGCCATCCTCAAGGCACTTCGCCTAAAAGGCATTAATCGTGCAGGGTATACTCTTCCTCAATCTGATTGATTTCCGCTATTCTTGGATACCCTGAGAAAGTTCATGAATCAATCTGATTGGGAGCCAAAAAGGGTTGCTAGAGATGGATGCGGACTACCTACAGTTTCTAATACGGTAAACGAATTAGCTGTAATGTTTGCAGGACTAGCCTCAACCAAAGACGATGATTGGATTTGGGAAGCAATGTGCCGAAATCCTGATCTTGTAGGGGGATTCAACAGACTTGACTCTACTATCCTAAAAGCTGGTGAAGGAACCGTTTTGGCCAAAGAAGGAGCAGATGGATTACTCGGCCTTTCAATTATTCACCCTGATTATCCAAAAGGACTTGGAATTGTAATAAAAATTGCACATGGTTGGAACGCACAAGCAACTTGGTATATTGCTAGAGCAGTATTAGGAGTCTTGGGGATTGAATTAAGAAACCCATATCCATTACACCGTCAAAAAGCATTTATTGTCCCAGGGGTGGTGCCATCCGAACTTCTTGAAAATCTAGAAACCGTGGTTACTTGGGATGAATGGGACCCAGATACTGACCGCTGGCACTATGATTGGAGACAATATTCAATCATGTCAAAACAAAATGAAACTAATTGAATTGCTTTAGGTGATAGCATGACAGAATCAAATTTAATTACACTCAATAACTACATTGAAGGTAAATTTCAAAATTCAAAATGTAATCATTGGATTGATAATTATTCTCCAGCAACTGGAGATTTGATTGCTAGAATTCCCTGTTCATCAACGGAAGATATAGATGATGCTGTGACTGCTGCTACAAATGCATTCAATGGATGGTCCTCGTTATCAATAGAAGAACGAGCAGATTGGTTGATTCGTATTGCTGATGGCCTAGAATCTAGAAAAGAAGAGATCGCTCAACTAGAAAGTTTAGACACTGGTAAGCCTATTTCGCTAGCGCGGGGTGTTGATGCCGCAAGATCAATAGCAAATTTCAGATTTTTTGCTAATCATATTTTGGACCATGAACAGCAAATTTTTGAGATGAGTGATGCAACTAATCGTGTTCTCTACAAACCTGTTGGAATTGCAGGCCTAATTACACCTTGGAATCTACCTCTATATCTATTGTCTTGGAAAGTTGCCCCCGCATTATTGATGGGAAATACAGTGGTAGCCAAACCATCAGAATTAACACCCCTTACTGCGAATTTATTAGCCGAAGTAATGGACGAAATAGGTGTTCCCCCAGGAGTTTTCAATATTGTGCATGGAAATGGAATAGATGCTGGGGCACCACTGACCTCACACCCTAAAGTCAATCTGATTTCTTTTACTGGAGGGACTGCTACTGGGAGAGAAGTGGCAAAAGCTGCCTCATCTGGATTCAAAAAACTAAGTTTAGAATTAGGGGGGAAAAATGCAACAATCATACGCCATGATGCCGATATAATATCAAAAATGCCAGAAATTGTCAGGGCATCCTTCATGAACCAAGGACAAGTTTGTCTTTGTGGTTCTAGAATCCTCATTCATGAAACGATATATGATGAATTTGTTGAATCTTTTGTCAATACAGTCACCAACATGAGTGTTGGCGACCCCTCAGATGAAGCAACTGATTTGGGGGCACTTATTTCTGCAGCCCACCGTGATAAAATATTGTCCTACATCCAAATAGCAAAAGAAGAAGGGGGAGTAATTCTTTGTGGAGGGGGAATGCCCCTTAATCACCCTACACAATTTAAAGATGGATTTTGGATTGCCCCCACAGTTATTGATGGACTAAAACCGGATAGCATATGTGCCATGGAGGAAATTTTCGGCCCAGTTGTAACATTGCATCCATTCTCTAATGATGATGAAGCTGTTGAGATTGCAAACATGACTGATTATGGCCTAGCGGGTTCAATATGGACTGCCGATTCAGATGCTGGTAGCGAATTAGCAGAACGGATTGATTCTGGCATGGTTTGGGTCAATTGTTGGTTACATCGTGATTTACGTGTACCATTCGGCGGAGTCAAAAATAGTGGAGTCGGACGTGAAGGTGGAGATTGGAGTATTGGATTTTTCTCAGAAGCAGTCAATATTTGCGTCAAGCATAATTGAAAGTTAATGCTGGTTTGAAGGGGCAATCATCAAAGATGACTTGTTGTCGCAACTTAATCATGGTGAGCCCATATTGGATAATGATGGGAATAATTCTCATCATGACACCTGCTATTTGTTGGTTTTTTACGCTCAATAATAAAGAGGTTCGTACGCCACTAAATAAAATTGGAAAAATGATTCATGACCAACGATATTATTTGCACATGATGGGATATATTGTAATTATTACTTGGAAAAGTATTACTGATAAATTAAATGAGCCAATAAAGCAATCAACTGGCCATTGGACAGATTGGGTTCACGTTCTTGAAGGAGAACCAACATATTGGATTCAACAAACTTTTGAGAATCCTTTTCTTACTAGCATCCTTAACTTTCATTATCTATTCATATATTTGTTTTTGATTTATGTTACTACCGTATATTTTGCATATTCTGGTGAAAGGGATATGACTGACAAAGTGACCCTAAATTATCTCTTGATATATGCAATCGCTGTACCTTATTACCTATTCTTTAATGTCGAAGTCACATCATCATGGATTCCTGGCATGAAATCACTACTATACCATGATGGATTATACACCGCATTTTATGTTAGTCACGACCCCTTGGATAACGCGGTTCCTTCTCTTCATGTGGCTATTCCTTTCGGTATTTTGTTACTAAACTGGATGCATTGCCGTGAACGAGGTATTAGAGTAAGAGATTGGCCCCACTGGCGATATCATGTATTCATTTTTGCTAATACAATATTGTTCATTTTCTCAATACTTTATCTTGGAATTCACTGGATAATTGATGTCCCATTAGGGATGATTGTTGGGGGAGTCGGGGCTTTGTTTATTCATCAAATTCAACCTAGGCTCCGTAATGATTATGGGAATCTTTTTGAAGGAATTGATAAAAAAAGATGGGCGAATCACTTCTTAGTTGAAGGTGTTGTTACTATCTTATTTGTTTCATTAATGATGGGTGCTGTAAGTTATCAATCTCAAACAAATGATGAAAGAGCATCTTACAGACTTGCACCTGGCGAATCTACATTTGAAATCATCCAATTAGTTCAACATAATGAAGAAGTTGATATTACAATTACTAATTGGCATGATTCAGATAATTTACAAATAATATTAATTATTACTGAAAATTCGGTCGAACAAATGCAAAATGGTACAATAAATTGGCAGGAATTAAGTGACTCTTGGGCAGTAATTGAAGCACAACCTAATGAAACGTTACAATTGCAAGTTATTCAACCAAATGTGTGGCATATTGTAATATTGCACCACTCTGGCGAAAATGATTCAGGGGTTATGGAAGTAAAAGTAGAAAATGATTATCATAATTCAGAGATAACCCTAACATTCGCATATTTACTTTCAATCCCATCGTTATGGATCACTGCTTGGGTAATTCACAGACTTTGGAGAATGAAGAAAAATGGAGTGCATTGGCTAACTTCAAAGCCCTCATATGTTTGGTCAGCGAATCATGAATCCGAATAATCAGATTATTATGTGTGCTAATACTCCTGCTAATACTAGAACCACTGAGCCACCAAAACCCAACCACACCCCAGTCCTCCATGGAGATAAATTATAGCGACCCCAAAATACTGTAATTAGTACCCACCCTGCAATTAGGAAAGGCCAGCAAAGTATACTCCCCCCAATTATTAACATCATTGCTATTATTGTAGTAACTACTGAGGCAACAAATAATTCAGCCCTTTTTTTCCAATTATCTAACCAGTACAATGACCCAACAAATAGGAATATGGAATAAATAATTCCGCTAAATAATATTACTCCATTTTCACTCCACCATTGGGAATCAAAATCTATAATTGATGATGAAAATTCAGTCCAATAAAATTTTGACAAAAAAGCAGAAAGAAATGCAATTGGTACTGGTTGCCAAACTTGCCACTTAATATCAAAAGAAGAAGACTTAGAAGACAGCACCATAGATTCAAGATTCGGCTCTGATTCATTATCCACTTCCTCAATACCCAAATTGATGCCCCCCGTGTTTGTCCGTCATAAGTACAAACCATGACACTTACGGCCCCCAACAATCATGAATAAGAGACCCCTGCCGCATACGATAACATGGGAGAAATAGTTGCAGGCTGCCTTGCCCCACATCCGCCACACGTGGTATATGCTGACAATCCTGAACAGAATGAGCCGAATTCTGAGGGTGGTTGGGAAACCCTTAGGTGGGGGTATGCTAAACTCGCAAGAAAGCTCAAAACTTTAGATTATGATGCTATTGTCATATTCACCCCACATTGGCAAACATATGTTGGCACCCATTTTCTTGGACTTCCTCATTTTAAATCAAAATCTGTCGACCCTGTTTTTCCTAATTTATTCAGGTTCAATTATGACCTAAATATAGACGTAGAATTGTCAAAGTCCATGCATGAAGCTGCTAAAGATGCTGGAATGGTTACAATGATGATGGAAAATCCAGATTTTCGTATTGATTACGGAACAATAGTATCAGCTCACATGATTAATCCTGAATGGAACAAACCAATCATCCCAATATCAAGTAACAGAAATAGTCACTACTACTCGGTAGAAGTCATGAATGAACAGGCTAGAGCATTAGGGAAAGCTTGCAGGAAAGCAATCCTAGAAAGTGATAAGCGCGTAGTCCTAATTTCTAGCCACAGTTTATCTCACCGACATTTTACTGTTGAATCAGAACTACCAGAGGACATGAGTAAGCAACATATCTACAACCATAGTAACTATGTTTGGGACATGAAATTAATCGATTTAATGAGACAAGGAAAAATGGATGAAGTAATCAATTTGATGCCTGAATTTACTGAGCAAACTATTGCTGAAACTGATTCTGGATCATTAACTTGGATGATGGAAGCCATGGGTATGCCTGACTATCCCGCTGAAATTTATGGATACCAATCAGTAATTGGTACTGGAAATGTAATTGCATCTTGGGACCCGAATCCTGACACAAGAGAGGTCGTTTTATGAAAGATTCACCAATTGTGTTTGGACTGTACGTACCACCCCACCCACACCCATTACTTGCACCTGAAAAAAATGAAGGTTGGGGAAAGTTACGTCAAGCATTTGATACTGCAAGGAAAAGAATAGAAGAAAGTGATGCCGATATAATACTGATTTATTCCACTACTTGGCCAAGTGTTATTGGACACCAAATCCAAGCTCGCTCTAATCCAGAATGGGTGCATGTTGATGACGATTTTCACTACCTGGGAAGTATGCCTTACAAATTTGAAATGGATAGTGATTTTTCTCATCAATATCATGAAAATTGTGGTAAAAGAGGACTTAATTCCCGTACAATTGATTATGATGGATTTCCAATTGATACCGGCTCAGTAGTAGCACTCAGTTTACTTAATCCAGATAATAGACTGCCTGCATGTATTGTTTCATCAAATGTATATGCTAATAGGGCTGAAAGTATTGTATTAGGTAAAGCAGCAAGAGATACTCTGGAACAACAGGGGAAAAAAGCAATTGTAGTAGTGGTTTCAAGTCTTTCTAATCGCATGTTTACTGATTATATTAAGCCAGAAGATGACCGAATTCATAGTGCTAAAGATCAAGAGTGGAATCAAAAAATTATGCAATTTTTCCAAGAAGGAAGATTAGAAGATCTTAGTCAATTAAGTAGGGAAATTCATAATCAAATAAGAGTTCAAAAAGTGGTTGCATACAAGCCTATTTGGTGGATGGCAGCTACAATGGGACAAAACAATAACTACCAAGGTGAAGTATTAGCATATGCATCATTACATGGTTCTGGCGGGGCTGTAATCCAACTAACCCCAACAACTGGTTCAATTGGTGACAAAGAATTTGATGAAGATGACATTGAATTTTACACCGGGGATCGTCATGTCTTAGACAATGGGTGATTTAATGGCTCAAGATAGACATATCATTACTGAAAAAGCGCCAATTGCAGTAGGTGCCTATCCTCATGCAAACATTGTAGGAGACCTGATTTTTGTTTCTGGAATTGGCCCTAGACACCCCAAAACTAACGAAATAGTAGGTGGGCCCATTTGTGATGGTGATGGAAACCCATTAGATTATGATATCAAAGCTCAGACTAGACAAGTAATTGAAAATATAAAAGCAATACTTGAAGAAGCAGGTTCATCACTAAATAATGTCGTAGATTGTCTTTGCTTCCTTGTAGATATGGAAAGAGATTTTACTGGCTATAATGAAATTTATGCTGAATATTTCACTGACATCATGGCGGCAAGAACTACAGTTTCAGTTAAAGCATTACCAACAAATATTGCTGTAGAGTTAAAAGTAATTGCAAAAATGACACAAGGATGATTTGTTTGAATTGCTATTTTTTATATTGATTCATAAGGCAGGCTCTAAAAGAGCCTGCTATTCGTAGGCTCATGAGAAGTAGCCCCGCCAAGGGCATTATCGATTTTGTTTACAAGCCAATTGAATTTGTCAGTGAAACATTAGATCGGAAACTCGGCTTAGCTTCAGTTGTCATCCTTTCACTTTCAGCCATGCTGGGTTCTGGCCTGTTTGTATTGCCAGCTTTAGTCATGACAGACATGGGAGGTGGGACCATGCCTGTTGCTGGTATTTGGTTGGCTTACCTATTGGCAGCCATCGCCATTCTTCCTGCTGCAATCTCCAAAGGTGAATTATCAACTGCAATGCCTTCTTCTGGAGGATCTTATGTTTACATTGAACGGACGTTTGGGCCACTGGTTGGAACAGTATCAGGAATCGGACTTTGGGGAGCTTCGATGCTCAAATCCGCTTTTGCACTTATTGGATTCAAAGCATACCTTTGGATTCTAGAAGAATTACTGAACATTACAATTAATCTAGAGATTGCTGCACTAATCTTGCTTACAATGATTGTTGGCATCAACATTTTAGGAATGTCAAGAATAAAGAAAGTGCAAACACCAATCGTCATCTCACTAATAATATTCATTTTAGTACTCACGATTTGGGCAATTCTAACCATGGACTTGAATTGGGGGATAGCCTTTGGAAAAGATGCAATGGGTGGTTCTTGGGGGGATGTATGGCCAAATATTGCACATTCGACAGCATTTGTATTCGTAGCCTATGCAGGAGTAACTAAGATTGCTGCCGTAGGTGGTGAAATTAAGAATCCGAGTAGGAATATCCCTTATGGAATACTATTATCTTTGTTGATTTCATGCTTGCTATACGTGTTTGTTTCTATTGTTATGGTCGCCACTGTGAGCCCGGAATTTTACATGACAACTGATGGGTCAGCAAGAGAAGATCCAATCTATGTCTTTGCCCATGCTATTGGTGGTAACACAGTTGGAATCATATCCGCTGTTTTTGCTGTCACAGTTCTTACTGCCATGGCCTTGGCGGGTATCATGGCTACATCGAGGTTTCCTTTTGCAATGGCCAGAGACAATTTGCTTCCTGAATCATTGGAAAATGTCCACCCTAAATATCAAACTCCGCATTTGTCGATTTTAGGAACAGGGATTGCAATGGCCATATCGATTACGCTACTACCGGTAGAAGATATCGCAAAACTCGCATCCGGATTCAAAATCATGATTTTCATCGTTATCAACGCATGTGTAATTGTATTAAGGCGAGCATCAAAATTACATTCTTGGTATCAACCAAAATGGAAATCACCCCTCTACCCAATGATACAGATTTTCGGAATAATTAGCGGTATTTTCCTCATCTACATAATGGGGATGAAAGCAATCATCGGGGCATTATCTTGTTGTGTACTAGGTTTGATTACCTACTATTCCTATGGTAAATCCAGAGCCCACCCCAAACTAACACCTTGGAGAACTGTGCGTACCGAACTGATGAATGCGGACAAACATGAAAGAGAAAAGAGGTGGTTGGTATTCCATACTGTCGCTGCGAAAAGATCACATCCTGATTATCTTAATGAAAGTGAATTTGTGCATGCAATGGGTATTATAGCACCAAAATATGATTCATTTCACGCCCGAAATTTGTTTCATGAGATTGATGTTGATAAAAATGGAATTATATTAGTTGATGAATTCTTGGCATCTTTTGATGGTGAAATTATAGATAGCCAGGAAGAATAAATATGGAAGATAAAACAAAAGATTTTGTTGCTTTATTACTATCAGCACCCGCTTCATCTATTGCTTTAGTAACGACAAATCTTTTTGCTGGGATTCTAGGATCAATTGTCTTTGCACTAGGTAAAATTTGGCAAATGGCATTACCTGGTATATGGAGAATTAAAGTAGAAAATAAGAACATATCATGGTCGCCTGCAAAAAATGGTGGGTGGTTAGTTGCATCGGGCCTTGGAGTAGGTATGGGTTTAGTCATGCTTGCAGCATGGTGGCTACTTGGAGATAACTTGGACCCTAATGAGATTAAATCTTACGTTGAGCCTTTTGGATTACTAAATCCATGGATGTATTTTGCTCTATTTTGTTATTGGGTCCTAATCAACTCAATAATGGAAGAATACCTATTTAGGTGGTTCATATTTGAAAAATTTGAAACTTTTGTAAGTGGCAAGGTAGCAGTAATCCTATCTGGTCTAGTCTTCACAATTCATCATTTCATTGGAGTAATGGTAATGTTTCCTCTACCCTTAGCTCTATTAGCCTCTTTTGGAGTATTTTGTGGGGGTGCAATCTGGTCATGGATTTATCTTAGATACCGCAGTATTTGGCCGTGTTACCTATCTCACGCAATAGTGGATGTGGTGATGTTTGGAATTGGTGCTTACATCCTGTTTTCATAACTAATCAATTTTCCATCTCAACAAGGCAATAGCTCCACCAAGCCCTGAAAGTTGTTGTCCCGCATCATGTTCATTAGATGCTTGAACAAGATTGGAACCAGATTCCACTAAACGTTCAGTAAAATCAGGCCACGATTCACCTCTAATCATTGATTCTTCATCACGTATTAAATCTGAATTAACAATTAATGTATCAATTGCCCCTTCATCAAAGGCTAGGACTATTGCGTCATACCCGTATGCCACTGCACCACCTATAGCCATACGCTTCAACGCTTCTTCAATTAATACGGTCTGCTTTGCAATAGCAGTCTCTCCTAGTAACTCTGATGCTAACCCGTCTGCTAATACTTCATTTGCAGCAGATCTCCCCCCTATGTTGGTAGCAACATTAATGATTTTCTGCTCTAAACCATTCTTCCTAAGCAATCTCTCAAACTGTTGCCTTGCTAAACCTGGACCACAAACAACAAGAGGAGTTTCACCACCAAATAATAGAACAGATTCTTTCGATGCTTTAATGAAAAACCCTTCACGAGCATCTGATGAATTCTTCTCTCTTTTTCCACCACCACGAAGAGTAAAAGTTGCAAGATCCCTCATACCATGGGAAGCAATTTGGTACAAATTAACTTCATCATTTTCCACAACAACAATCCCAACTTTAGCACGTCCTCCTTCACGTACTGCTTCTGAAAGTAATTTCTCATCATGTAACGACCAACCTTGATGAGCAATCATTTCTACCTCGTCTCCTAATCCAACATTATGAGTATGAAATGAGCCTTTGTCAATTGGAGCTTCACAAATTACCCCATGTAGGCGAAGATTATCTGAAAATATCTGAAACTCACTATCTTCGACTGAAATCTCAATCCACATTGGTTTTCGTTCTGCTGATTTAGCACGACCGCCTTCTTGAGTGCCTGTAGTTTGATCTCTACGATGTGAAACCATACCTGCGTTCTTATTTCCCTTAACCAATTGTGATAACACCCACAAATCATCTTCATGCTGTATTCGTAAACGAATCAAGTTATCTTCACGCTTCAGAATCTGCATATTTCTCGCCCTCCCTGTTTATGGTATGTGTTATTCCTATTCAACCTGCGCACCCATTTGAGCATCTATCTTATTCAACATAGCCAAATGCAGCACCAGGGAAACTGTAGAAGGTTATCATTGTTTGAGTTTGACCTATTCCTTCAATTTTTGATAAATCATCTAAAATAGAATCTCCAAGTGAATCCATCTCTTTTGCTACAACTTCAATGATGAAATCCCACTGCCCTGTGATGATATGACATCCAACAATGAATGGTAGTTTGCTAATTTCTTTGGCCACACTACGTCTATCAGATTTGGCCCTATCACCAACACAATTTGCTAGGATAAATCCATGCAATGGCATCCCCAACTTTTCATGTGATAATTTGAGTGTGAATTTCTCAATAATACCCTTATCTTGTAATCTTTTTATTCGGTCATGAACGGTCACTCTAGGAATACTCAGACGTTCTGAAATACTCTTCGTACTAGCACGAGAATCCTGCAGCAATAATTCTAAAATCGCCTTGTCTTTATCATCCAATAGGCCAAGAAGCATGGCGTGGGCTTGGGCGAGATATTAATATTTATTCCGTCATAATGTCGGAAAATTATGACATAATACATAATAAATCCGACAATCAGCAATTATTAGCGGCGTATTGTTGAAAGCCAATAAGGTCATCAGGGGCCATGGGAGACAAAAATACCGACACTGGTTTTGCCACAAAAACAATACATTCAGGGACTAAACATATT
This sequence comes from Thermoplasmata archaeon, assembly GCA_002727675.1. GTDB lineage: Archaea > Thermoplasmatota > Poseidoniia > Poseidoniales > Thalassarchaeaceae > MGIIb-Q1. Next base: position 21,849 of record PBXQ01000060.1, read on the forward strand.
GAAGGTGCAGTTAACACACCTATTTTCCAAAGTTCTACCTATAAATTAACTGAAGAAAGGTACGCTGGCTGGGCAGCAGGAGCGCAACACACACTCCTATATGCTAGGCTTTCAAGTGTCAACTCTGACGCTGCGACTGAGAAAATTTGTGCTTTGGAAGGGGCTGAGGATGGACTTCTCTTCGCAAGTGGTATGGCTGCAATTAGTACAACGCTTCTCGGCCTTCTATCAAGTGGAGATCACGTAGTGGCAGCGCCCGATGTCTATGGAGGCACATATGGAATTATGACTGAAGAATTACCCCGGTTCGGAATTAATGTAAGTTTTGCAGATATGACAGACCCTTCATCCTATGAAGCAGCAATAGAAGAAAACACTAAAATGCTCTACATTGAAACTCTCTCCAACCCCGTACTAAAAATTGCAGATATACCTGCTTTTGCAGATATTGCTCAGCGTCACAACTTGTTACTTGTAATTGACAATACATTCAGTACCCCTTGGGCTACTACTCCAATAGAGATGGGGTGCGATCTCGTCATTCATTCAACCACTAAGTATCTTGGGGGGCATTCTGATATCATAGGAGGGGCTGTAGTGGGCAATGCAGAACTGATTTCTCAATTATTTATCAAAAAAGTCCACTTTGGGGGTTCGCCTGATCCACATTGCTGTTACCTTCTAGAAAGAGGCATGAGAACACTTCACGCTCGTATGCCACTCCACGCATCCAATGCTCTAAATCTAGCTACTCGCCTAGTTAAACATCCTTTGATTTCCTCCGTTAATCATCCAATGTTAGAAGGTGATAGTCAATACGAAATTGCTAAGAAAATCATGCCAAATGGAACTGGGATGCTTGCTTTCACTATCGAAGGGGGTGATGATGCTGCAACTAATTTCCTCAGCCACCTAAGACTTATTTTTGAAGCAACAAGTCTTGGTGGAGTAGAGAGTTTAGTAGAATGCCCTTTCAATTCCAGTCACATGTTTGTCCCTGAAGATGTTCGTATTGCGGCTGGAATTAATCCTGGTTTTGTCCGCATGAGTGTTGGCATCGAAGATGTGGAAGACCTTTGGAAAGATATTGAACAAGCACTCAATTCAATCTGATTACTGCATTGGCCCAAAGAATCTCTCAAGAGCAGAAGCAATTGATTCTATGTCTTCCCCGGGGCCACCATTATGTTGATACTGATTCCAAGCAACAGACCCATTTGGCATTATAATTACAAACATGGGAGTCCCTGTGGCTTGCATTGTATACATGTATGATTGGTTACGCCCATCAACATAAAGCCAATCATGAGGACCTCCTGGACGGGAGGAACAATCGTAATTATTACCTATACATCCTGAATGACTTGTCTTATCTTGGAATGCGGCAATTTCATCTAATGAAGCGTTGAAATTATTATTTGATGAAAAATTAACTGCTATCGAAATAATTTCTAATTGATCACTGTAGTTGCTAGAATAGTTACTCATTTCATCCGCAGCATTCCAGCAATGGCCGCAATCAGTACTCAAGAATTCGATTAAAACCCATTTGTGATCAGTGCCGTTTACTGTACCATTAGGGGTCCCGCCCCAAGAGTTATTGAAATGTGAATACAAGTTCCAATCATTCCAAGAACCACCTAATTCCCTTGCATCAGCAAAAAGAGGATGGACTTGGTATCCTTCTAAAGAACCATAAACAGGTTCAGAAACATTTGTTTCATTATTTTCATTGGTATTATTCTCTTCAACTATTGTAATGTTAGAATTATTGTTATTGTTGGTGTTATTACTAGTTGTTTGATTATCTTCTAACACTGTATTATTACTAGGGTTAGAGGTATTGGTTTGATCTGGTAAAATAATCTCGCATTCTTCAGTTTCTTCTTCAGGTTGACCTTCTTGGCACCCAATAAAATCTGAACTCGTTGTAGTATCCTGATTTTCTGATATGCATCCTGCGAAAATAGTGGAACAACACAATAGCAGGGCAATTAATAATGCTCTCATGTAAATCCCTCCTATAATTCATTAGACTTCAAAGCGTCGTTATCATGATTGCAATTAATCAACCGAAAACTCCGGTCAAATTACCATCATCATCCATATCCATATCCATGGCTGCTGGTTTCTTCGGTAGACCTGGCATCGTCATCATGGCCCCACAAATTACAACAACAAAACCTGCTCCCGCATTGAGTCGGATTTCACGAATGGGTAGAGTGAAACCACTAGGGGCGCCCAACTCTTGAGCCTCGTGACTGAACGAATACTGGGTTTTTGCCATACAAACTGCAAGATTGCCGTATTTCCATTTCTTAATCAAATTCAGATCTCTTTGAGCTTTTTTATGCAAGTCAATAGATTCAGCACCATAAATCATAGTTGCTACTTTCAACATTTTTTCTACTACAGGCATCTTATTATCAAACAATGGCTCAAATGGGCGTCCGTTTGCAATGTGATCTTGGCAGGCAGCAGAAACAGCATTCGCCAGTTCAGAAGCACCGGCACCTCCTCTTTGATGGCCATCAAATACAACAGCATAATCTGCATTGCATTCTAAAGCACAACGCAACAATTCCTGAATTTCTGCTTCCGTATCAGTTGGGAAGCGGTTCACAGACACAATCACTGGTAAGCAAAACCGTTTCATATTTTCAATATGGCGAGCAAGGTTAGTCATTGAACCTGTTGTAACAGCAGAAACATTTTCCTTACTAATCTCATCATTTGATGGTCTTTGCCCACCTTTAGATGAGAAACCACCACCGTGTAATTTCATGCTCCTTACAGTAGCATTAACCACAATGCAATCAGGAGGAATGCCGCTAGCTGCCGTTTTAATGTGAATTGCTTTCTCAGCACCCATATCTGAACCAAAACCTGCTTCAGTCACAACATAATCTGATACGGAAAGTGCTAATCTATCAGCAATAATACTAGAATTTCCATGAGCAATATTAGCAAATGGCCCAGCATGAATGAATGCCGGATCACCTTCCAATGTCTGTACCAAATTTGGCAACAAAGCATCACGCAGTAACAAAGCCATAGGTCCTGCTGCACCAATATCTTCGGCCTTTACTGGATTACCGCTCCTATTCTGACCAATGACAATTTGACCTAATCTTTTACGCAAATCTTTGTAATCACTAGCAAGTGCTAATATTGCCATTACTTCACTAGCTGCTGTAATGTCGTATCGCTCCTCTCTAGTAAATCCATTTAATGCGCCTCCTAAACCAATTGCTGCATTCCTCAGTGAACGATCATTCATATCAATTACACGGGGCCAAATCACCCTAGATGGATCAATATCAAGTTCATTACCTTGATGCAAATGATTGTCAAGTAATGCTGAACAAAGATTATGAGCAGCGCTAACAGCATGAATGTCTCCAGTAAAATGAAGATTGATTTGTTCCATAGGGATTACTTGTGAATAACCTCCTCCTGCAGCCCCACCTTTAATGCCAAAAACAGGACCCATAGATGGTTCCCTAATCACGCAAACTGCATTTTTCCCTAATCGGTTTAATCCCTGATTAAGACCAATTGTGGTGACTGTTTTTCCTTCTCCAAATGGAGTTGGGTTGACACTCGTAACTAACACCAATGAACCTCTGGCATTGTCCGACCTTGATTTCAGTGCATCCCAATTAATTTTAGCAATACCTTTTCCTTTCAATGATAACTCTTCAATCCCTAAACCTAATTTCCATGCAACCTCTTCAATAGGCAATGGTTCAGCCGATCTTGCAATATCTAAATCACTTGGCATAGTGCCTCGTCTCATCATCAATTATTCAAGGCTTCATATTGCAATATTGCTACAAAAGCGATTTGAGCCGTACTTCGTACGGCCCGGAAACAAGACAAATGATAATGAATAAGTAAGACGGCGGTCTTTTTAGGCATCAATGGCAGGTAATCACATGAAAAAAGAAATTCATGTTTGTGCGGGAGTTGCAGGAAACCCCATTGAGCACTCATTAACTCCTAATTTATTCCAAATCGTTGCCAATTATATTAGGAAAAGCGGGTACAATGTTTCGTTTGATTTATGCGAAAAAATAACCAAAGACAGATTAGTTGATTCTCTAGCATGGGGTCACGCTTCAAATTCGGCAATTGTCAAGCAACAAAAGGGGGCTGATTTAGGTAGAAGAGAAATCTGGCTTTCATTAACTACTCCTCTAAAACATCAATTGCCAATAGATTCGGGAACTAAATGGATAATTGGAGAACCACTATTAGCTTCAGTCAATCAAATGAGACATGATGGAAATCAATGGATTGCGGCTGAAACAGATGGCGCAGGATTGTTACTAGTTGCTAATGAATTTGGATTTGATTTTTCATTTAAAGAACAAATTGACAAACCTTTGCTTTGTATTACTGGAGGAGGTTCTACGGCTCGTGCTTGTGCAGCGGCATGGGCAAATGCCGGTGGAATGATTTGGATTGAAGGGGATAGAAGGCCACTATCAAATAGGAGCACATGGAAAGAATCTCTTGTAAGTGCAACAGATATTTGCGAACATATTGGGAAAAGATTACATGTTAATTTTGATGAAATTCCCGGCACACAAAGCAAAATCACGGGTGAATTGATGAAGGCTGAAAATGATGCTCCTGTATTTCTTTCAGCATCTTATGACAAAGGAGAATTTCATCCCATAATTGAAAATGAATGGGGTGTAAATCTCAACGGACGTTGGCTATTGGTAGCCCAGCACCTCAAGGCTTGGGAATATCTTTTCTTACCAGAAGTAAAGGATCAACTACCTTCTCTAAGAGATGCCATGGATTTATTGATTTCATCTGAAAGTAAAACATTTTAGCGACTGATTGAAAGGTAAAGCGGGAGAGCACAGTACTATGAAGGGGGGGCGAAATAAGGCACTTCTAATCGCCTCAATATTACTGATTACTTTGTTCTCAACAATTGCTGTAAATGCTTCAGCAGAGGTAAGAGAGGAATCTCCTAACTTCATTAGGCCTGTAGGTTTTGAACGATTTTCATCCGGATGGATGGATTCCTCTTATTCAGATAATCAGCGAGAAAATATTGATGTTCGTTACTACTATCCATCTTCTAACGGGGGGGAAAATGTCCCACTTGATTGTTCTTGGGCACCTTATCCCTGGATCGCATTTCATGCAGATGATGGGGAAAGTTTTGACAGTTATTCTTGGTTAGGTGAAGGATTGTCAAAAGCTGGTTATTTTGTAGTAGTAATAGGAGAAGAACGCTCGGGAGATGAAATATATCAAGCTATTTCCGACCATTCAGAACTAATCAGCACAATTGGATACATCAATTTAACTGGTGATTCAAACAAAGGCCCTTCTGGTGCGCAAGGATGTATTGACATGGATCATTGGGGAGTTGCAGGACATGGGAGGGGTGCCGGTTTGGCAACCGTAGTTACTAGTTACTGGGGCGCAATATTTTCTACAGGTCAATTTCAACCCCCTCGTGCTCTATTTGGATTTGGATTAGATACAGATGATATTGGAGTTGATGTTAATGCCATAGATATGGCACACCCAAAACACTCACTTTTCTTGACTGGTACAATGGATAATATTGCACCAATTAATGAACATATTAAGCCACTCTTAGATCAATGGAATAGTGGTTGGCAATTATTAGAAGTTGTTGGAGCAAATCATGTCCAATATGAAGATGACCAATCATTCTTCGATAATTTAATGGATGGAGATGCGACAATGACAGAAGAAGAACAACAACAACATGCCATTAACAAGGTCAAACCATATTTAGATTTGACATTAAAAGGTGAAGATGAAAGTTGGTATTTGGCCACTAGTCGTGAAAATAATCCTAGTCAACCGTCCGATTCAGAATCATACCTTTCTGAAAATCTCTCTACTAACCAATTTTATCGTATTAATCAAACTCAAAATTTGATTCAGGCACCCAATGCTAGATCCCATCCAATATTATTTTTTGACCCCGTAGGAAATCAAACCATTCTTGCAGCTGGCTGGGGCGAAAACGCTCAAGGATTCAATGACATGTGGTCACTAGACCTTCTAAACTCAAGGGAATGGGAAGAAAAATCAGGAGGACCTAATTCAATTGGAACCAATGCATTTGCTAGTAATGGATGGGCTGGAGGGTTACTGTCAGGTAGCAGTAATTCTAACAACCCAACATTATGGAGGTGGAGTGGCTGGTCATCATCTTGGACATCTTACCCTGAAAATTTACGACCTCCTGGCGAAGTGGGTCAATCCTTAGTTTGGGATTCAATATCATCTAGATATATTTCCTATGGAGGAGTTGAAAACAATGGCTTGAAAAATAATGAAACGTGGACTTTCGAGCCAAATTCTGCCATCTGGCAAAACCTTAGTGCTAGTAACTCTCCCAAAGGAAAAGAACTTGCCGCCATGTTCTTCTCAGAAGGATGGAACAGAAGTATTCTCTTTGGGGGTGTTGCAGAAGATGGAAACCTCTCAAATGAAACTTGGATGTTCAATGGAGAGACAAATTCTTGGTCAAAACTTCAACTCCCTGGAGATTCCCCTTCCGCTAGATTTGACATGGCCACTACTATTGACTATGAAAACCAAATAGCATACATTTTTGGAGGGAGAGATGCAAATTACCATTTATCAAATGAATTGTGGAGTTTTAATCTAAATACTCTAGTTTGGACCAAACTTGCTAGCACTGGAATAAAGGAAATATCTTCTGCAGGAATTGCTTTTGACAATGCTAGCAACAATCTAGTTTTATTTGGCGGGAATTCTTTAGAAGGATTATCTGATGAAACTTGGCTCTATAATTTTACAGAAAACGAATGGGATTTGCACTCTTCATCTTCAGCTATTACCTCGACCGACGTTATCCACATTGCTGCATCAGTAACAGAGCGAGATTTGGATTCACCTCCTGATTCTCTAGAAGTTCATTGCCAAGTAATAGGAGAAACAAATTGGGTTACTGGAATTTGGGATAATGTAAACGATACAGCTAGCTGCCAACTATCCCCATTTTCTCTGCCACCAGGATTCCATACCGCATCTCTTAGAGTATTACACGAAGGTAAAAGGGCTAGTATCCAAACCACCTTTGAAAGAGCAAATGCGCCACCACAATTGATCAATCCGATGCCTTACTTCGTAATTATTGAAGAAGGGGATTTAACTATCAATGCAAGTGATATTGCTAGCGATGTCGATGGACATGAACTTAGATTTATTGGTAACACCTTCGTATTTGCCCCCCTACATGAAGGGGATATCGAACCAGAGTTAGACTTCATCTTACAAAATGATAGAAAAAGTGTGAAATTCATCGATTTAGCAGATTGGTCTGACCGTAGTGGTAACACATGGTACACTGTATGTGGGGAAATTAGAGACGAGTCTACCCCTGGAAACCCCCCAGCAAGAGTGCCGTTTTGTTTCGAATTATTGCATCAAGGAATTGATGACCCATACTCGATATTGGAGGAGCCTACTATAACAATAGAAGAAGATTCTGAATGGGTTGAGTTTGACATTGCACCATTTGTCACAGATCAGGAGGGGGACCCTCCTGCAATATACTGGCACAGTCAGTTTGATTATTATTCATCTGACGATAGAAATGTGGATGTCAATAGAGTGCAGGATGATTTCGGCGACACTTCAAACTTCACCTTTAGTCCTGCCTTGAATTGGCATGGCACAGAGGTTACAGAATTCTGCATACTCCGTTACGGGCTTTACAACCACGAGAAATCAGTATCCGATTGCACTTGGCTGAATGTAACATTTGTCGTTACCCCCATTGCAGATGCGCCCATCTTTAATTATACAGAATTTGATCTTCAAGAAGACAGTGTGACAACTATTGCACTCAACGAAATAGTTTGGGACCCGGATGGTGACGAGGTAAATGTCACCTTAGAGGCAGGAGAAAGTAATGTCACACTAGAATTATGGCATGAAACTTTGAGAATTACCCCTGAAACAAATTGGAATGGACGTGCTGTTAATTGGGCAATAATAGCTAGTGATGGCCAACACGAAATCAGACAACCACTACGCATAATAATCAATGAAATCGATGACAAAACAATTGTTGAATGGGATGAACCAAGAGACATCGTTAACAATCTAACTGAATTAAGATTAATTGTAAATGATGTCGATAGTGATGGCCCATGGCTAATTGAATATCATTGGGATGATGAAGAATGGAAAGAAATCTCGCCTTCATGTGCAGCGTTAGATAATGGAAATTTTGAATGCCAAGCAGATTTGCTCGTCCACGACCTTTCTTATGGTGATCACAAATTATACCTACGCGTTAATGATGGTGAATCAACTAGTGATGCAGAGTCATTTTGGTTAGAAAAAGCAAATCCTGATACTGTAAATAAAATAAATTCAGATTCTAGTGCTGGATTCATGGGAACTGCATTTATCATCGGAGGAATTGTCCTATTGCTATCAGGTGGAGCACTTATTTATTCATTAATTAATAAGCAAGAGTATTCATGATTACAATGGTATATTTCCATGCTTTTTAGGTGGAGTCCATTCCCTCTTATTCCTCAATAATCGCAAAGCCCTGACAAGACGTATTCGGGTTTCTTTGGGTTCGATGACATCATCTAGCCAACCATTTCTTGCAGCAACGTAAGGATCTCCGAATTTTAGTTTGTATTCATCAACCAATTCTTTATGGATTTCAATAGGGTCTTCAGCGATTTTCAACTGCTTACGATGAATTATATTTACTGCTCCTTCAGCACCCATTACCGCAAGCTCCCCAGTTGGCCAAGCGACATTATAATCTGAACGTAAGTGCTTACACGACATGGCCAAATAAGCCCCACCATAGGCCTTCCTTGTAACCACTGTCAATTTTGGAACGGTCGCTTCGGCATATGCATAAAGCAGCTTAGCCCCATGGCGAATAATACCACCCCACTCTTGAACAGTTCCTGGGAGGAAACCAGGGACATCAACTATAGTTAACAATGGAATATTATAACAATCACAAGTACGAATGAAACGAGCCGCCTTAATGCTCGCATCAATGTCCAAACAACCTGCAAGTACCTTTGGTTGATTTGCGATTATTCCAACAGTAGAACCTTCCAATCTAGCAAAACCAACAATGATGTTATCAGCATAGGTTTCAAACAATTCCAAAAAATGGTTTTCATCTACAACATCAGTAATGACTTTACGAATATCATAAGGATGGTTCGTATCATCAGGGATTAAACTCTCTAAAGATTCACAGATTCTTTCTGGTTCATCCTCACAAATTTGTGTTGGCGGCTCTGCCAAACAATGGTCTGGCAAAAAGGAAAGCATCTCTGAAACAATTTCAGTAGCATCATCTTCGTCAACTGCAATCAAGCATGCAATACCTGAACGGCTTGCATGTAAATCAGCACCCCCCAATTCTTGAGGAGTCATTTCCCCACTTACAGTTTCTTCAGTTTCTAAAGGACTTGATAAGAATAATTGTCCATGCTCGTGCCCTAATATAACGAAATCTGCCAATCCAGCAGCAAGTGCTGAAACCCCGACAACAGGGCCAAGTATCAAACTAAACATGGGGATTCTACCACTACATGCAACCAACCGATCTAGAAGTTCACCAGTGCCCGCAAGTGAATGAACACCATCATGTGCCCTTTGCCCCCCGCCGTCCCAGATTCCTACCAAGGGAATCCTAGCCCGTTCAGACATTTCTGCAATCTTTGCAATTTTGAGCGCATGCATCTCACCCATTGAACCCCCAAAAACAGAAAAATCTTGGGCGAAGCAAAAAATTCTGCGGCCATCTACTGTACCATGACCGCAAACTACGCCATCACCTTCGATAGGGTGCATGTGTAAATTGAATTCATCATTCCTATGTGTGACTAAACTATCTACC
>PBXQ01000061.1 GCA_002727675.1 Thermoplasmata archaeon
AATATCCATTTCCTTCAGAATAGTAGCACCGTCATTTGTGATGACAACATCACCCATGCTATCGACCAACATCTTGTCCATCCCTTTGGGACCTAAAGTTGAACGGACTGCATCAGCAACAGCTTTCGCTGCCGCAATATTGTTGCTTTGAGCGCTCTTACCCCTAACTCGATCTGTTCCTTCTTTTAGAATAAAAATTGGTGCTTGTCCTCCGTACATCCTATCCACTTCCTGTATGACTCGCTCCTTTGGAGCGGCTTTGCGACCCTCAACCCCCTCTTAAGGACAACCACTATCACGGAAAAACAAAAATGCTCAATCTAACCCGTGTTGTTGACGATATTCAGCGCCATAATGAACCCACTGTTCCATGGTCCAACCATCTGGAAGTCCACCTGGAGGCAATGGCGGTGAACCTGCTGGCTGTGCATTAGCAGGGGTTTGAGGTGCTGGAGCGGGGGTGACTTGCTGCTCAAAAATATCAGCCGCACCACCATAAGCAGAATTAGCAACAGTATCAGTTACAGGTAAGGCAGGAGCCGCTGGAGCCGACATGGAAGCAATTGGGATTTCTGGAGCCGCTGGCATACTTCCATAGGTCTCTTCCAGTTGCCTCTGATAACCACCTAATTGGATTATTTCATCCTCTTCTCTGTTAGTTGAAATAACAACTTTAGCTAATATAACAATTAATGCAATAATTACTATTCCACCGATACTGAAGGCAGCGATATTAACAAAGGAAAAACCCTTTTCAGAATCATCATTTTTAGATTCACTTTCCTTAATCACTTGAACTTGGACCACTGCTTCTGACACATCATCAGAACCTGATGCGATTACTGTGATATTGAAAATCATATTATCTTCAGGGAGATTCAAATATTGTGTTTCAGTAAGTGTAAACTTAATTGAAACACTTCTCTTTTGGTCCACATCTAGAACAAACGAAGAATCATCACTAGCCACCCTTGCTGAGGCATATTGCCTCTCTTGACCTGCCTGAATTTCTAGGGTGATAAATTGTTGATTGGTTGGGTGGCGGTTATGGACTGTTAAGTTGGCTAATACCCAACCATCAGAATCAATAGAAACAAGTTGGCCAGGGGTCATCTCTAACCAACCCTGAGACCCTACTTGGAATGTGGCTGAACCTGTTGAGCCAATGTTTGCATCACCTGATTGCAATGACTTAGCAGAAACAACTAATTCTAACAATCCATTGACACCCACATCAAAGGAATATTGCACAGTCACATTAACTGAGGCTCCTTTTGCAACAGATGGCGGTGAGGTGGGATCATACTGATCGTTACTAATTATATCAGCATTCATTCCATCTGGAACATCGAGTTCAACAAGGAACTCGTCGTAGTCATTACCATTATTAGTAACTTCAAATGAAATTGTCTTAGAGTCAGCGCCGCCTTGGAAAGTTTGGCCGCTCATGTTGACGCTTTCAACATTAATCAAATAAGTAGGTTCAACATTCAATTCAATTTGAAGAGTTTCAAAAAATGATGGGTCGTCTTGCGATGTTGCCTTTACATTGATGAAATAAATATCAGGCCTAATCCCATAGGGCATTGGCATAATTACGTAAAATGATGTGCTATCACCAAAACCATTGACTTCTTCAGTAATAGTATGTGTTGATGAAACGTCTAATGCCCATTCTGCAGAAACCTCTATTGAGAAACGTTCTGGAGAATTCCCATTATTGGTAATCTCAACCTCAACAGTCCTAGTATTCATATCAGAACCCGCTGTAACCGAACTCTCTGAAGGAACCATAGTAATATCATGAACTTGAACAACTTCGACATTTACTTTCCGAGTCTTTTGAGCATTAGCTGGCGATTGACCCGAAGCCAATATTGTAATCTCAGTCATACATGGCTCAATTTCAGTTGGCGCTGTAAATTCAGCCCAAAAATCTCGTGATTCTGCTTTACTTAGTTGCATGAATGAAATCTCACTTCCATTAACTTCAGCATCCAAGAACCGATAATGTGCAGAGGTCCACTCTGTACGGTTAAAGAAAGCACCAAGATTCCAATAAGCCATTTGATTACCTGTATTTGTAAGTCTAAATTTAACTAGGTCAGACTCACCAGGCTCTAAATTAGATGCTACTACAGACCCAAAATAAGTGATGTCCACACTGTATGCAGCGATAACAGTAAGTGGAATTACCATTTCATGTTTAGATTCGCCAGTATAAGCATCAACAATGGAAACATTCCAATTTAATGTCTCTACATTTGCACCTGGAGGAATAGTTAGATTGACCCAAAACTCAGTAGTTTCATTATAATCAATAGCATTTAAGGGGACACTATTATCGTGGTCATTCAAATTATTGGAATCAATTCTTATTGGAGAATACTGATTCATCCAAGTTTGATTATCAACTGTAACATCAATCCTTAATACCTTATCAGAATATCCATTGTTTGTTAGAGTGCAATGAAGGGAAGGGGGCATTGGATCTGCAGGGATTGCAGAATAACCAGTCTCAGGATTATCGCAAACAACAGTGATTGTATATTCTGGAACTTTTTGAACTCCAAATAATGCAAAATCATCAATATGGAAACCTGATGTTGCTCCTGATTGATCACTTTCAAAAAGATAACTGAGACTAAAATCTCTGTTAAGATTATCATTTAAATCCCAAATAACTTGAGTCCAATCATCAGTTGAACTACTAACTCCAGAGTCAGAAAGATTCTTTTGTGAAACAACATAACCTGCTGAAGTTGCAGCAATAGAAACTTCATCATTTGAACCCATGCCTCCCCATACTTGAGTGGAGAACTGTAAAGTCAGATATTTGGACCCCACCAATGAAACTTTACAATAAGCAACGGAATAAGCATTGGAAATCTCACTAGACATGGAACCATAGCCTAAACCATGACCGGGGTCATCACAAGGATCTGCCCCAGGCACGAACCACCCCCACACAAGTTGGTCATTACCATTGCTAACATAATCTTGTCCAGGTACTGAATGTCGCCAATGAGTGGAACCTGAAAAACTTGATGAATTATCTAACATCCATGGGCCATAACCATCAGGGCTGCCTGTTGAATGGTCATATCCGATAGATGCAAACATAGGATTGTAATAAGTTGTAGATGAATATTGACAATCACTTTGACTATCTCCATCATTATCACCACAAACTCCGCTATCCATGTTGCTATAGTAGACTGCAATTGGAACTAACTCATCCACTACGTCATTTGAAGGATCTTCTTCAAAGGGGCCGCCATCCACCGATGCTCTGACTATGTACCCGCCTGACAATGTACCGTTCTCAGCCAACATACTGTGAGCAGCTGTTGGCGTCCAAACAACCTCATGGAGAACAGTTTGGCCACCAGATAAGTCCAAACTAAAATTCCATTCCGTCAATTTTACACCCACTGGATGCCAAATCTCGATAAATCCAGTGCCCTGTTTTGTCCCTATATCATTACCCGCTTGTTTGTAAGTAACTAAAATTGGCAAAGGTTGTTCATTAATGAAATAATCAATTGTTGAGCCATCTGGTTGAGTCCACTGCATCGCAGATACAGAAGCGTTACCAATTGAAATGTCACTGATTGTAAAATCAACCATACTAGCCTTAGGACCAGCAGCCCCTACTGACGTAGAAAATGGGACTACTAAAGAGGCAAAAAGAAGTAAACAAATGGAGGCCGATTTCATCCGAGACATACGCATCAACAATGGCCCCAACCTAATCAATGTAAAAAGGTTGATTGGCATCTGTCTATGACAGATATGGAAAAAATACTCATTTTCGGAGAAAAAATATTCGTTCATAATTACGTGTTTACTCGACTTTTTTAGCGAAGGAAATATGGCTCCAAGCGCGCGGGACCGTCAGCGTGCGGAAGCAAAGAAGCACTTTTTTCGAGAGGTTGTGGTTAACCTTAATCATCTGCGGACAAGTAATTGTTGCCCCTGCAATTGCTTTTTCAGCCACCTACTTTATCGATTTAGGGGGAGTTTTTGGAAACCGCCCACTCCTAAGAATGGATTTGATACCTTGGATTCTTAGCGGCGCCCTAGGATATGGAATGATTTCTCTAATACTTGCCCTGACTGTAGGTGGATGGATGCCAGTCGCTGTTGCAGAAAAGGGTGGATGGATGCCAGTATTAGGGATTAGCCGGCTAATGAAAAATCCCGCAATGATAGATAGAGCTAGAATGAACCTACTTGCTTCACCATCAGGAAAAATGATGAAAATTGTCAACAGAGAGATTAATGATGGTAACAGAGAATTGATGGAAGTTCATGGAGGCCTACAGTTACTAGCAGCACCTTTGCAAATATTACTAGCTATAACTCCTCTATTGATGCTACGTTTTGTGCCCTCAACATGGCTAATACCCAATAGGTTGCTAGAATTGGCAATGATTGGTTATTTAGCATCATTAGCAATAATACTGAGAAGTTTTCCTAGATATGCTGAAAGATACGTTGGAATAGCATCTAAAGTGAGGAGATTCCTTGTTAATGTGACCAGAATTAATTGGATGTTCCCCGTCCTATTTTTATGGCTAGTAGGTAGGGCTATCGTTGGTTTCGCATTCGACATTATGCAACCAGATATTCACCAATGGCAACAAATATCTCTAGAAAAAAGCATTATCGAAGCATTCATGCCTGTTGAAGTTGAAGTTCCTGAAACATCATTTCTAGATTTGCTGGTTGCTCTAGCAGTTTTACCACTTGCAACATTTACTACTATGGCTGCACTTGGAGGAGGTAGAGATAACCTCCCTGACTGGTTAGTAAATGGCGAATCTAAGTGGGAAAATATTGAAGATGATGATATCGAAGATGCAATATTAGAAGAAGATGAGGAAAACACATCACAAAATGGAAATGATGAGGAAGGGGAACCATCAATCGTGAAAGGAAGAAAAGGACAAATGTTAGCCGCTCTAGCAAAAGCAAAAGATGATTCAGAATTAACTAATGAAGAAAACGATTAGTCAATCGTTCTTATTTTCACTAACTACTAGTGGAAACCCATCTAGAAGAAGTAAACGAATACGACCAACCATTCCATCCGTCCTAACGCGACCTAGATCTGGCCTCGCTACTTTCAAATGATTTACACGACAATTTCTGCACCTCACTGCAGTAACCTCCCATGCTAATTCTGGATTATTACAGCAAGAAAAATCTCCCACTCTTAATTCATTTATTTGTTCGATTAGCCCCATAGAATAAGGTGTATTTGGGAAGGAAAAATTAGTAGTTGGCATGACTCTGGATAATATCGTCCAGCCAGACCCAATAAATAATCCAAATGCGATCATACCAGGCTGATTTTGAAGGATTGCAAATCCAATAAATAGTGGTATCAAGGCCAAAAGAAAAGATGTATTCCAAATTGTCCTCAATATCAATAACTGTGCGACTAAATGATCATCGATGGGTTGAGGTGATGGGAACGGCTCTAATCCCCCATGCATAGCCCTAAGCCTTGGAAATATCAATAACGGCAAACGTGGCAATATAATTGAAATCAGCAACCCCAAAATAAAGAGAAGCACTGACATTAACATCGAAATACCTCAGAATAAAGTCGGTTGTTCAGGAGGTGGAGATTTTGATATCCGCTCTAACACCATCTCAACAATATCCATTGCAGCATCAATTTTTTCAACATCAATAGTGTATGCAAACCTTAGGTGGCCTTCCCCTGCACTACCAAAAGCAGAGCCGGGAGAACATACTACCCCTTCTTTGAGAATTTCAAGAGCTATGTCTACACTTGTCCAACCAGGAAAATCGAACTTTGGAAATACATAGAATGCACCCTCTGGCACATGGCATGAAATTCCAGGCATTGCATTTAGACGACGACAAATTAAATCGCGACGCTCCCAAAATGCATCTCGCATCTCAGAAGGATAATACGGTGACCTGCGCAACGCTTCTAACACACCGTATTGCATTGCATCTGTCGAACATGCCGTAATATAATATTGCATTTTTTTTACTTCTGACATTAATTCAATATTTGCTGAAAGAAGATATCCTATTCTCCAACCAGTCATAGCGAAAGTCTTTGAAAATGACTGAATCATTACGACCTTGTCATATCCCCCACCTAAGAAAGACACGTGATTACGATTGTAAATTATGCGATCATAAACTTCGTCAGTAATAATCCACAAATCATGACGGCGAGCAAAATCGAGCAACTCATCTCTCTGCTCAACTGTAATTGTGGCCCCAGTCGGATTACTTGGGAAATTGTATATTATTGCCTTTGTTCTTTCATCGACTAAAGACTCTAAACAATCAATTGTCGGAATAAATTCATTCTCGAAGGTACAGGGATAGAATTTAGGTTCTGCACCAGTGATTGTTGCATGTGGCCCATAAAGTGGAAAACATGGGTCAGGAATAAGGATATTATCGCCAGGGTTTAGGAAACACAAACAAGAATTGAGTACTGCGTTTGTACCAGACATAGTGATACAAACATTATCTTCAGTCAATGATGGCTCTAAGTCAGCCCATAATCCTGCGATTTCAGCCCTTAATTCTGGGAGTCCGGCTGTGGTAGTATACTTGTTATGCCCATCTTTCATAGCTTGATAAAATGCTTCAATTGCAGTATTAGGTGGCTGGAAATCCGGCTCACCCAAACCTAAGTGAATTGCATCTTTGCCAGCAAGATCAAACATCTTACGAACGCCTGTTGGCTGAATGGCTTTCGCTCGGTCACTAAACTCGGCCATACCTAGCCGAGCCATGAAGAGAATATCAAACCATGTAACAAAATAACGAAAACAAAAGATTGACTTCAATTTTCGTTTAACCTATCGATTAATACTTGTTTATTGCCACTCGTAGGTAAACCTCGTTCAATTAACAACTCTTTCAATTCATTATTCGTCATTGAAGAATAATCAATATCAGATGATGATACAAGTTCAGCATCTAATATTTCATCATTAGACATAACTGTTGAACCAGCATTTAATTTGAATATTGCACTATCCATCCTCCAAGCCATTACCCCCGCAAGTACCATTACTAGAATTATGATACCAAATGCGTACAATATCACACCACCTCCTTGATTATCTAAAGCAATTCCACTACCTGATACTGAAACCAATACTGGCAAAGATATCATTTCACCAGATACGGCCCTAACCTCAACAGTATGATTGCCTTTAGACAAGGAATTAGGATCCAAAGTGATATTCCAATTAAAAGGAGTGCCTGCCTCTAACTCCCCTGGAACTACCTCGTACGTTGCTTCACTCCAAGAACCACCATCGATTCGGAACTCAACAGTATCTATTACTCCTTGTTGAGCCCAAGAATGGCCACTTATGGTAGTAGTAGTATTTTCATTAAGAAGGAGAAGATGGTTCTGAAGATAAGGGTCGATGCTGACACTTTGGTTATTTTCCCAAAGATGCTGAGCCAACTTTACTGATTCATAAGCATCAACCATCCCATATCCAAAATCACGATTCCAATATGGGTCAACCTCTGGAGCTGAAGGATCGCCTCTTCTTTCAGCAGTCTGCTTGAGCACTTCCTTAATCTGTAACGGATCTAAATCGGGATTAATTTCCATAATTAGTGCAATTACCCCTGTGACGGCTGGAGTTGCATATGATGTACCTGAACCTCTGCCTGTGTATGTATTTTCACTTGCATCCCCGATTCCCAAAAAATTGGTGCATCCACCACTGGTCACACACCCTTCCGCCTGAATAATATTGGTCCCTGGCGCAGAAATCTCTGGTTTCAATTCGTTGATAGGATTACCATCCCCATTATCTCTACGCGGCCCGCGAGACGAATAACTCGCTACTGTATCATCAGTACGATCAACTGTATTGATATCATCTGTAGCACCTACAGTAATGGAAAGTGAAGAGGAACCCATTCCTGAAAAACCATCATTGTTTGGCCCATCATTTCCAGCAGCAACACTTACTGTTACTCCAGCTAATGTCGCTTCATTTAGTATACGGCTGTGCATATCTTCACCATCACTACCACCACCTTCGTGACTAGTAATCCCCCATGAAAGAGAAATGATATCAATTCCAAATAGTGACTCATCAACCCCTGGCCAAGCAGTATCCTTGTTGTCTATGATCCACTGTATACCATTCATAGCAGATTCATAAAAATCTTGTTCTAGAAGATAATTTTCAAACGGCCCTGCTCCAACATCAGTTCCAATACGCACATCGATTAGTGTTGCATTGGGGGCGCTCCCATAGTAATCTGATTGAGAGCCATCTGCTTCCAAACCAGTAGCTGCCGCCATCCCCATACACGCAGTCCCATGCTGATTGCCATCATCTGGATCAAATGATCCATCGGTTTCTCTTGCAGTAGGTGCACATGTGGGATCAGTATGCATGAAACAAACAGCATCATATCCAGCCACATGCTTTCCAATTAGACCAGGATGTTCTCCATCAACTCCCGTATCAGTAAGTGCAACATTAACACCCTCCCCAGAAACTCCTAATTGCCATGCACTTTGAGGATATTCAGTTGAATTGATTGCTTTAACAGCAGCAGTTTGAACGTCACCATAGAATACAACTGTGCCATATCTTTCAACCATGATTACACCCTCTATTTCTGATAAATTGTTAATATTCAAAGCGTCAACAGCTCCAATAAGTATCGCATCAACTGCTGGTACAACCAACTTTACTGAGAAACCCAACTCAATCAAACGATTCTCATCTTCTTCGGTAGGCGTATGGTCGTATGATAAACCAACATAGACAATCCCAGTTGCACTTTCAAGAGAATCATGAATATGATTCCTGTTAGAATCAAGAGTTGTATACTCCCACCATGGTAAATCTCCAAATATGGGCATCGGAGTTTGAGTTGGAATTACAGTAGAATCACCATTGGAAATTAGTTGGGCTTCATGACCACCATGTAGTGGGATTACTGAAGGTGGTTGAATGGAACCGATTAGTGGAGTAATTAGTAACAATATTATCGCGTACGCACAAGCACGAGCCCGATTCACAAATTCCCCGACATAGGCATTACATGAAAACATCACTATCAATAATTAACTAAAATATATTGGTTCTTGACAATAAAAACAAAATTATAATTACTAATTTATATGGTATGTTTGATATGGGTCATATGGTCTCGGTATTATACTGGGAGCGCCCAGTGATTGGAATTTTAACGGTGATAAAATGAAATATACTAATATTATAAATTCGAAATTCTTGTTTTATGTTATTTGTCTGTCTATGTTAACTACATCATGGTCAGCCATGATTGAAATCCAACAAAATGAAGGAAACACTGTAACTCATGAATTAGAGAACGAACCAACCCGCATGGAAACAAACATTGGAACTGTCGTCTCATTCAACACTACTTTTACAGCAGCAAATTCACCATATTACCTAAATGGGCCTGTTACAATTCAACAGGGTGTACGATTAACAATTGATCCGGGAGTTCAAGTTTATGCAAATACAACTAACTCTTCAATCACAGTGCATGGAGAGATTCACACTCTAGGCACATCTGCTAATCCA
>PBXQ01000062.1 GCA_002727675.1 Thermoplasmata archaeon
ACGAAACTAATGATTTAGTTGATTTTTGGAATAATTGGAATATTAATCAATCTAATAATAGCGGTAACAATAGCGGTAACAATAGCGGTAACAATAGTGGTAATAATAGCGGTAACAATAGCGGTAACAATAGCGGTAACAATAGCGGTAACAGTAGTGGAGGGAACAGTTCTAATGGCACTTCAATGAAAATGGGGAAAGATTTGCCTCAAGGATGGGATGTACGATGGCTCAATCCTGTTGCAGTGAATATGTCAGCGGGAGAATCACGTAATCATACTTTGAGAGTTTCAGTTCCACCAAGTGCAGTTCCAGAATACCGTGGCATCGCATTATTTGCAGGTACTCTTGGTGGTAATTTCAGCATACAAACTGTAATTGTAGTAGAGGTTTCAGTGGTTAGTGATGTCAATATCCAAGTTGTTCATTCTAATCATACATATTTGCCTGATATAACCGAGGTTGTTTCATTTATTGTTACTAATAATGGAAATGATGACACCAGTTTCCTTTATCAGGCCACTTCTGGGGCAAATTGTGATGCAATTATTTCATCATCATTAGGTGGCGAATTAGCTCCTCTTGCTAGTGAATCAATTAATATGAATATTACTCCTGATTATGCTAGTCATTGGAATGATACTTGTACTATAACAATTAATGCCGAAGATGTCAATACAAATGTAGTTCACGAATATCATTACACTATTGTTGTTGGTGTTGATTGGGGTTGGGAGATCACTCCTCCAAGTAACATTACCATAGATGCAGGCCAAACTACTACAATTCAGGTGGGCGTGAGGAATATTGGTTCAGAGCAAGATGAAGTGAGATTCCTAATGTCTGGTCCTAGCAATATCATAGCAACAGGCCCTCCATCTTGGGTTACTGTAGGCCGCGGTCTTTCCGATGTAGTATCATTCCAAATTGAAGTTCCAGCCGACACTGGTCTTGTTGGCATTCATAACCTGACTCTAACATCTACTGGACTTCATGGAGGTGAGCAAGTAGTTGTTTCTATTCCTATTAATATTCAACCGCGCGATGAACTTGATCTCATTTCTCCTCAAGGTGGTGTGGTTTTGGTTAATGCAGGTGGTAATAATTCATTTTCAATAATTTCCACTAATAGTGGTACCTCTTCACTTTCTTTTGAACTAGACTGGAGTGGTCTTCCATCCACACTCTCTTTTGGCTCAGTGCCATCTGTAACTACGATAGATGTGGGACAATCAATTAGTATTCCATTAACTGTTTCAGCAGCATCCTCTTCACCAGCAACTAGCCATCAAGTTACTATTTATGCTAAATCAGTTAATAGTTCAGAAATAATTGCGGAAACTACTTTCGATATAGAAGTCAGTCATTCGCCAAGTGTTCGAATACTTTCATCTGGTGATGTGTTCCCGGTTGGTGATAACGCCGTAAGTTCAATGGATTTCGTAATTACTAATGACGGAAATCAACAAGATCAGTTTTCTTTAGCATTAAGTCCATCTACCGAAGGGTTTGAAGTTACAATTTCCCCATTACTTGTTACTCTCGAAGCAGGAGGACAGGAAGTAGTCACTGTTTCAATGCGTAGGACCACTTCTGTTGGCAATGTTAGTTTTTCTCTAATAGCAACATCTTCTAGCAATTCTGGCGTTACAGATTCCTATTCATTCACTGTTAGTGAGGTTACTTTGGGAGTTATTGCAGTATTTGGGAACACAACAGAAACAGCTACAATAGGACAATCAATTCATCCTTATCTCTATTTGACAAATACAGGTAATGCAAATCAGACTTTCCAATTATCAATTACAGGGCTAGATTGTAGTGATGTTATTTCAACCGTTACTTTGAGTCCATCTGCCTCTGCGGTTCCCATAATGTTACATTGTATCGTGGCCCAATATACGCCAGCAGGTACGGTAACCCTTTCTGCTACTGTTACATCTCTTGCAGATCCAACAGTTATTGATTCAGCTCAACTAGAAATTTCTATTCCTGCTGATAGAATTAATGGACAACCAAGGCTAACAGTGTCAGTTTCAGGTAGTGATGAAAATACATTACCCCATCAAGGCAGCATTGTCCTAAATGTATTAATTGAAAACCAAGGTAATGAGCAATTATCGGGTACTTTATCCGTTGTTGGCGAAGGTGCAGCAGACCTTTCGCCTGGTTGGACAGCGGTGGGGGGTTCATCTAGCCCTCAATATGAGTTATCTCCTGGCGAAAGTATCACTTATGAATTATTGATGGTTTCTTCATATTCTACCAGTGGCGGTGAATTAAGTATGCGCGTCCAGGCTGCAGGTAGTGGGCATCAATTGTTATCAAATCCATTTTTGGTTAATGTTGTAGGGCCTACGCCAGCACCTGATGGTGTATCATTTGGATTTTTTGATTTGGACAATCAAGCATCATTAACAGTTATGGGTACTGGTTGGATAATAGCAATTCTATACACTTTGGTGGCTGTAATGCGTCGTAAAAGGGCACGTAAGCAACACATTCACTCTACCTTTTATGATTTAGATAGTGAACTTGAAGATGATATTCCGGGTTCAATCGATTTACCATTACCACCACCTCCTTCAATTGATGAACCTAAATTAGCAGATGGCGAGGCGCGTGTTACAGATGGAAGGGTAATTTGCCCTGGTTGTTCATCATCATTGAAAATGCCAGAAGGAAAGTCTCCTCCTTTCAAATTCAAGTGCCCTAAATGTAAGGAACAAATCCGTGCAGTTGAATAATTTCAACTCAAACGTTGTGCCGATATGATGAATGCAGTATGGCCCATTGGATTGTTCCCAGGTCTTACTCCTCCCTTCGATGCTTTAGTCCAAAGTCGGTCAATTCGTTCACCTGCCCATTCGATAGTTAGTCCAGATTCTTCTAAAATATTCCATACCTGTTCAAGTTGGCTAGTTACAGGACAATAACAGCAAATTCTCCCACCTACATCTAATAGATTGGCGAAATTTGGGATCGCTTTCCATGGTTCTGGTATATCAATAGTTATTGCATCATATGTTTCACAAATAGTTGAAACCTGCTCAGCAGTACTATTTTGATAGGCGTCTCCTTCAACTAAGTTGAATCTAGGAAAATTAATCCAACTAGATTTGGCAAACTCAATATTTTCCATTCCCACTTCGGCATGTTCTGGCCTTAATTCAACTGATGTAATTAATCCGCTAGAACCAACTACGTTTGCAAGATGTAAAGTCAGACCTGCTGATCCAAATCCTATTTCTAGTACTTTATCTCCAGCAGTTAGTCCTAATTTAGAGCAAATTAGTGATGCGTCTTTAGGGGTTATAATTTGGGCCTTTCTTTTCATTCCTGAAACAAGTTCATGAAGTCTAGGTTTCAATACTAGAAATTCTTTTTGTCCAATTGTAATATACTTTCCAATGGTAGATTCTTTGAGTGTTCTTATAGGATTAATTCTACCAATTCCTTTCACTTTAATTTCCTTATCTTCTAAACGAATGAGGTGCACTTTTCCGTCATTTTCTCGTAGTGCTATTACGCTCTGTTCGTCCATGTTTTCTCAATCCTCCCGATGGGTTATGATAGTCAATGCTTTGGTTTGCCAAGAATAGTCATTTTTATTGATTAAAGTGCTAATATAGATTAAAATGATTGATTACGCCCTACGGGCGTCAAATTCCTTATTGTGCGCAGTTTAATGACCGTTGAGGTTCGAGGGCTATACAATAGGAGGGTAGTCTATGTCGGATGCTGATGATGAGGTTGAGTCAGATAATGAAAAAATCATACTCGATGAAGTCGCAGATGATGTACTTCCTAATGATTGGGTTTCAGACGAGGAATTTGGTTCAGTTAAATCAAGAAAATCAGATGATATTGAGACCCTTCCTGTTGAGGAATGGATTCAAACAATTGACATATCCTCTACCAAAGATGTCCCAATCCCAGAGAAATTAGTTGACCGCGTTATTGGGCAAGAAGCGGCAAACATTGTCATCAGAAAGGCAGCAGAACAACGTCGTCATATGATGATGATTGGTGACCCGGGAACAGGTAAATCTATGCTTGCTCGTTCTATGACTGAACTGATGCCAGATGATACTATTGAAGATACTCTTTGTTATCCTAATGATGAGGATGAGAATGTTCCAAGGATTCGTTCAGTTCCAGCAGGTCGCGGAGATAGGATCATCAAAGAAAGAAGGGCTCAGTTGAGGATGGCGCGTGAGAAAACAAACAAAACCCTCTTATTCATTACTGGTTTTATTGCTGCGATTTTACTTTGGGCTACAATTATGACTGGCGATGTATTAACTCTATTATTTGGTTTGTTAATCTTAGGTTTTGGATTTATGTTCATAAGAAATCGTTTAACTGCAGGTGATGATGCTCGGATTCCTAAATTATTAGTTAAGCATGAACGCGATGATAAACCACCTTTTGTTGATGCTACTGGAAATTTAGCGGGTAGTTTACTTGGGGATGTTAGGCATGATCCTTTCCAATCTGGGGGCATGGAAACTCCGGCACATGATAGAGTAGAGGCGGGTGCTATCCACAAAGCACATGGTGGTGTATTATTTATTGACGAAATTAATTTGTTGAGATTGGAAGAACAACAAGCTTTACTCACTGCATTGCAAGAGAAGCAATTACCAATTACGGGTAGAAGTGAGCGTTCTAGCGGTGCATTGACGACTACTGAGCCCGTACCTTGTGATTTCATTCTGGTTGCTGCTGGTAATCTAGATGCAGTTCAAGGAATGCATCCTGCCCTTAGGAGTAGAATCAGAGGTTATGGGTACGAAGTCTATGTTAATTCAGAAATGCCAGACTCGGCGCGAAATCGTCGCCGTTTAATTCGTTTTATTGCTCAGGAAGTTGCTAATGAAATGGAGAAGAAGAGTGGTAACCCTATTCCACATTTTGACCGCAGTGCTATAGCAGTATTACTACGTGAATCACAGCGTAGAGCAGGTAGGAGGGGTAAATTGACTCTTCGTTTGAGGGAGCTTGGTGGTTTAGTTAGGGTTGCAGGTGATTTAGCATGCGCTGATGGTTCTGAGTTTGCAACGGCTTCACATGTTCTACGTGCTAGAGATATTGCAAAACCTCTTGAACAACAGGTTGCAGATAGGATGATTGAGCGTCGCATGGATTATTCAATGATTGTAAATAGTGGTGAAAGAGTTGGTAGAGTAAATGGCTTAGCTGTTTTAGGTGCAAATAGTGGATTATCTGATTTCAGTGGGATAATGTTGCCAGTTGAGGCATTGGTTACTCCTTCCCATAAGAAAGGTGGGTCAATTTTTGCTACAGGTGGCCTTTCAGATTTGGCTAAAGAATCGGTAACAAATGTTAGTGCAGTAATTAAGAAATTAACAGGTAAGGATGTTTCAGACTTTGATATCCACGTGCAATTTGTTGATACTCATGGAGTGGATGGTGATTCAGCTAGTATCACCATTGCAACTGCTGTTATTTCTGCTTTAGAAGAGATTCCAATTGATCAAAATTTGGCAATGACTGGTTCTCTATCAGTTAGGGGGGAGGTGTTGCCCATAGGTGGAGTTACAGCTAAAATTGAGTCAGCTGCCAAGAGTGGCATTAACCGGGTCATCATTCCTAGGGCGAATATGAACGATGTACTAATCGATGACGAATACAAAGATACAGTATCGGTAATTCCTGTTGACACACTGGATGAAGTCTTGGAGCACGCTTTAGTTGACGGTGCTGCACGCACAAGTTTGGTTGAAAGATTGGGTGAAATTGTTGACCGTTTGACTAAGGAGCCGGGTTCTCCCAGTTCTGCTTAGTTACTTCTGGGTGAGAAGGTGGCACGTAATTCTTCAATGGCCATATTATTCCTAGTTATACTCGTGGATATGATTGGTTTTGGTATCATAATTCCATTCTTGACATACATGGTTGACAACCTTGCAGGCCCAGGTCAACCGATTGGTCGTTGGGTAGCTGGATTAATGGCGGCTTATGCTGCTGCGATGTTTCTTTTCAGCCCTATATGGGGTGCTCTTTCAGATAGGATTGGGCGCCGGCCAGTTTTGATGATGGGATTATTTGGTAATTCTATTGCTTTCATTGTTTTTGGTTTATCTAGTTCTCTTTGGATGGCTCTTGGTGCAAGATTATTTGCCGGAATGGTGAACGCAAATTTGTCCGTCACTCGTGCTTACATAGGAGATATTTCAAAACCACATGAAGTTGCAAGAAGGCAGGGAATGTTGGGCGTGGCTTTTGGAGTTGGTTTTTCTCTTGGGCCTGCATTGGGAGGTTTCCTTTCTGCTCCTGCCGAGTGGGGCTGGACAGATGCATTTGTTGGGACAATTTTTGAAACCTATCCATATTTACTGCCATGTCTTGCTTCATCAATTCTTTCTCTAATTGGTTTTATGTTTGCAACAATCAAATTAGATGAAAGCATAACAAAAGCTAAATTAGGTGGGATTGAATTACGTTCTGCCAGTATAATTCTAAAAAGTAATCTGAGTAATATTATTCTAATGTTTAAGAGGCCGAAACTCTCTCCTCTTTTGTGGTCAATGACATTTTATTGGGTTGGTTTCACAATGATGCACGTCACTTTCATTTTGTTTACAATGATGCCTATTTCAAATGGCGGTTTCGGATTTAGCGAAAGTCAAAATGGGACAATTTTTGCTTGGATTGGTTTTTGTGGAATAATTGTTCAAGGTGGTCTAATAGGGCCTTTGAGTGATAAATTTGGTTCTAGCCGTTTGATGTCAGCGGGTTTCTTATTGGCTGGTTTTGGTTTAGCCTCAATACCATATGTCCCTCCAGAATATTCAATGATTGGATTATTGTTTGTTTGTCTATTTATTGCCTTAGGGAATGGTTTAGTAACTCCTTCTAACATGACTCTCTTAACATATGTTTCAGGTCAAAATGAAAGAGGTATTGTAATGGGGGTTAGCGAAAGCCTCCGTTCAATTTCCTCACTTTTGGGGGTATTAATTGGTGGTTGGGTTTGGGATTTTTCTGTAAATAGGGATGATTTATTTGACTTCCATACTGCTTTTAGGTTATGTGGTATTTTTGCATTGCTGGGTTGGGCATTTTTTAGATTTAGTAATGCTTGGGGTTATGGGGATGATTTATTGTCTGATCCAGTGGGGGCTCAATAATGCCGAAACCAGCAATCATATGTCACGGGGGGGCAGGTCATGGCGCTAAAGATCAACCAGGAGTAGATAGTGCTACAATGGAAGGTTGGAAAGTAATCCAAAGCGGAGGTAGCGCATTGGATGCCGCCTTAGCAGCAGTTGTAGTCATGGAAAATGACCCAAATCTTAATGCTGGAACAGGGAGTAAAATGAGGGAAGATGGTAGTATTCAGATGGATGCTGCTGTAATGACTAGTGATGGTAAATTTGGTTCAATAACATGTATTGAACATACAAAGAACCCAATACTAGTTGCGGCAGAATTATTGGATGATAAAGTCAATATGTTGGCGGCTAGCGGGGCTAGAGAATTTGCAGATAGTCTAAATATTCCACGTCAAAAAATTGTTACTTCAAAGAATGTATCAGGTAATGATACAGTTGGAGCTATTGTGAGGGATTCTAAAGGCACAATTGTCGTAGCATCTTCCACCGGTGGTTGTTCAGATAGGCCTGCTGGAAGAATTGGAGATACACCTTTAATTGGTGCAGGATTATGGTGCGATAATAATGTGGGTGTTGCTGCTACATGGATTGGTGAAGAAATAACTCTCAAAATGTCTTGCATTAGAATTGCAGACCGTTTTTCATCAGGAATTGAATTGAGTGAGGCACTAGTTTGGGGGGTTGAACAGTTCCCTTCAGAGATTGAGGTTGGTTTCATTTCAATTAGTTCTGAAGGGGCTGGTTTTGGTTATGCCAATACTCAGATGCCGTGGTCATCAAAATATTGATTGTTTGATATTTATTCTCACTATCGTCCGTTTCCTATTTACGACCCCCTTGTTTTAGGTGTACTCATGCGTGGGGGCGCGAAGGAGGTTAGAGGCGTGCGAGCGAGTGCTTTTTTCCTTGTAATTACTATGTTTTTTTCCATTTTTGTGGCATTTGCCCCCACTGTTTCCGCTAATGTGTCAGGGAATTTAGCATTAGTAGAGGGTCTTGAGCCAAAACCCGGCGCTACATACGATAAAATATCCTCTGCAATATACCCTGTAGTCAAGATTCAAAATCAATATTCAGCCCCTCATAATTCTCGTAAAGTGGTATGGGAAATTTGCCCAGGTGATTTTGTTGCTGCTGAAGCTTGTCCTTCAAGCCCTCCTTCACCATCAGGAGAAAATTGGTCCTCAAATTTACTTCCTTGGGAGAATTATTCAATGACATTCACCAATCAAATGCCATTTCAACCATCTACTATTGGAATTCATACTATTGTATTCTCTTTTGATGTAAATGATCAAGATTCAAGTGATGATAAATTAGTTTATTCTTTTAATGTGGTAGATCCCTTGCGGGACCTCGTTTTGAATAGTGTAGATTTTGATGAAAGTGTGATTTACAATAGTAATGTATCCTATCCCATATCAGGAGATTTCACACGAATTTCGTGGGAATCTGGTGTAAATGCTACTTTTGGTTGGGATTTATTAGATAATGGGGTGGTGATATCTTCTAGTTATGAGACAATTACTCCACCAATCGCGTCAGCTCAACATTGGTCAATCCAATTCCCAGATGTCATTGCACCTTATCCTGGTAATTATGAATTAAGTGTTGGATTATTTTCATCATCAGGTGATATGAATGATTGGAATAATAGGATTATAGTCACATTTATTGTAAATGATAGTGTTGATGCTTGGATTGAATCCATCGTTCCCGCTAGGGGTTACGGACATACTATTGATGTCAATGGCCAAAACATGGCTCTTTTTGCCCTTGGGGATGATTCTGTAAGGATTAATGTAGGTAATTTAGGTAATTTGGCTTTTAATTCTTCAATACTATTCACTATTTTTGATATGAATGATACGTTATTAGATGGTCCGAATTTTTGTAATATATTATTAGATCCAGGTGAATCTACACATTGCATTTTTAGTATGCCTGTCACAGGTGAGTTGAAATTACGGGCGGAGTTTGGAGCATTTTCTCAGGGTGATGATATCAATCCTTCTGATAATTGGTATGAAGTTAATGTTAGTAGTAGGCATATGTCTTCTTCTCCGTCAGTAAGTAATCCACCAGAAGGTCAACGTTTTGATAGTGGAGACATAATTAATTTCATAGGACAAGTTAGTCAATATGCAGCACAACCTGTAAATTACACTTGGCGTTTAAATTTCGAAGAACATATTGGTTACGGTCGTTTTGTTAACACATCATTACCTATGGGTGAATGGATGGTTTCATTGACTGTTAGGGATTCACAGGGTATGATTGAATCTTCTGTCCGTCAAATTAGGATTCAAAACAGAGTACAACTTCAGTTTGACCCTTGGGTAGTCAGTGGGGAGGCTGTAATGGATGAAGATGTAGATTATATCTTCAATGAGCCCGGTTATCCTCCTGAAGGATACCAATATCAGGTATTAGATGAGGCCGGTATTTCTCCACTAAGAACAATTGATTTGGATTTCGTCCCTACACAATCAGGAATTGTTGATCCTGCTGTTTTAGTTTCCGATATTTGGATTAATTTATCAGATATATTGCCAACTTCTCTACCAAGAGAGAGTTTAATGGTTTACAGAATTCCTTCTATTGAATATGCCCACTTAGAAGAATTTGAATGGCCTAATTATTATGAAATAATATCCACTAATGATACGTTGCATATTTTTGATGATGATTTCACTAATGGTTTATACATGATTGCTGGTGATCTAGATCTACCCAATGTCACCGTTCTCAATCTAACTACTATTCAATTACCCAATGGGGGGTTGACATTAGAATGGGAGCCATCGGGAGAGTTAGACAACCCTTATTTCGGCGGTTGGAGAATTTATAGAAGAACAACGTATCCTTATTATTGGCCATATGTAAATTATTCACAATTTAATTCTGTAATTGGTACTGAAATAATAGATTTAGATCCTTATGCTAATAGTTGGGCAGATCCAGTATTATTGCCTGATGATACCTGTGTATCTTATCTTGTAATGGCTCTAGATAGACAGTATAATCCAGATTATAGTCATGGGGCAGCAGCTGGTTGGAATGGCCAAAATGTTGATTGGCAATGTGGGGACGCTGTAGCACCCAGAACAGAGGTGCTGAATTTCAATCATCTAGTCTCATTTGATAATAGTTCTGGGCAAAATATTCACAATGTGAATATTACTTGGACATGGCCAGATTATGGCGAGGAAGATAACCTTACTTGGCACTTATACCGATTAGAAAATATACCTTCAGATTTAACTTGGGCTACACCACTTCAAACTGATATGTGGGGTGAGCCCGGGACACAAGGTTCATTTTATGAAATTGAGGAACCCTTCTTGGGAGCTATAAAGAAAGATAGAACTTATTACTATATTTTAGTCCCAATTGACGATGTTGGTAATGTTGATTTCACACCATTGCAAGGAAATATAGAAACTGTTGATGTTGAAAA
The DNA here is from genome assembly GCA_002727675.1 of Thermoplasmata archaeon. Lineage (GTDB taxonomy): Archaea > Thermoplasmatota > Poseidoniia > Poseidoniales > Thalassarchaeaceae > MGIIb-Q1. The sequence goes on from PBXQ01000062.1 coordinate 10,603, forward strand.
CCAATTTTGGGATCATAATTCCTACTTGATACCTGAACCCCCTGAAGAAGACCCTCCACCATATGGTAATGAGTGGTTAGGTGAGTTGCTAGATTATTGGGACCTTTCAGCTTTCAAAACAACGGCAACAGTTGCCTTTGCTATATTGTTACTCAATATTGTAATGGTGCCAGTTGTTATTCAACAGACTCGTGGTGTAAGACGTAGAATTAAGAGGCATAAATTGAGAATAAAAAGAGAAAAAGAATTGGCCATGGCTGATGATATGGCTGATGAATTAGAAGACATTTTCAATTAGTTTACTTTATTTTAAGCGCGACGTGGGAGATTCGAACTCCCGAGGGTAAAACCCACCGGATTAGCAATCCGGCGCGATGGCCAGGCTATGCGAACGTCGCAACTAGCCTCCCGAATAACCAATCCGACTTAAGGCGAGCGGAAGCAAAGTAAATTCATTCTTCTTCAGAAGATGGACTTTCTTCGTGTTCATTATCAATCAATTCAGCAGGTAAACGTGCAGAGAAAATAATTTCATCAATAAATTCTACTTTATTGCTGTCTCTTAATTCCATTACACGGGTCCCTTTAGAAGCTCTCCCTGCAGTTTCTTTAGTTTGTGATGCTGAGATGCGAATAACGATTCCTTTTCTTGAAAGTAGTAACAATTGGTCATCTAAATCAGGGACTTGGTGGACTCTTGAGATGCTATCGCCTTCATTGAGATTCATTGTTTTAACTCCATAGCCCCCTCTATTCTTGGATAGGCGGTAACCATCAGTCTCCATTCTTTGATTCCCTTCTGGGTCTAATACAGGTTCGCCGTCTTTCATTGATGGCATTGATTTACCAGTTCCAATTTTTGTACGTTTACCCATGCCTTGTTTTGATAGAGTGAGGACATTTGTATTTTCATCATTAGTCAAAATCATCCCAACTAAACAGGCTTGGTCTTTCAATTTCAAACCACGAACTCCACTTGATACTCTTCCTTGTGATCTTACTGTGTTCAATGAGAATCGGCAGGCTAAACCGTTATTAGAAACCATGACGACATGGTCTTCATCAGTGCCTGATCTTACAGATACTAATTCATCATCATTTGCCAAATTAATAGCTTTCTTTCCATTACGGTTTATCTTAATATAATGTGACAGCAGGCTCTTTTTGATGATTCCTTTACGTGTTGCAAATGCCAAGTAGTAGTTTTCAGGTTTCTCAATTAATTCCTTACTTAATGGTATGATGGATACGACGATTTCATCATCTTTTAAACCCACAACATTTCGTATATGGCCTCCCCTACTTGTACGAGATCCTTGTGGAGTTTCCCATGCCTTTAGGCCATAGACTCTTCCTTCTATGTATGGTATTTCATTACCATCTTGATCCTTCTTAATCGCTGGCCTATTGGTGAAAATAAGCAATCTATCTTTACTGAAACAAGTTAGAATTGACTTGGGAAAATCTTCATCTTTTGTGGCAACTCCTTTCAGCCCCTTACCTCCGCGATTTTGTACACGAAAAGCCTCAACAGGTAGGTGGCGAATGTAGTTGTCTTCGGATAGTGAAATCACAAGCGCTCTCTCCTCAACCAAATCTTCTCGGTCCATTGAAAGTGGCATCGGGTTAATACCGGTACGCCTTTCATCGCCATGTTTTTCGACCATTTCATCTAATTCATTCAGTAAGATTTCTAATTGCCGGCTCCGACTTGACAATATGGATCTGAATTCTGCGATAGATATTTTTAGTTCATTAAATTCTTCATCTACCTTTTTCGTGTCCATTTTTGAAAGTTGGTAAAGTCGTCGCTCGGCAATAGCCTTGGCTTGTGGGGCAGAGAAATCAAAAGCTGAAAGATTTACAAATATTTCTTCACCTCGTAGTATTTGTTCAAAATGTTCTCTACTTTCAGCCCCCTTGCCGGCTGCGACGACATCGTCTATTCTCGCTTGAGCCTTCACTAGACCTTCAAGTACATGTGCGCGTGCTTCAGCCTTACCAAGATCAAATTCAGTTCTTCTTCGTATGACTTCTTCCCTATGTCGGACGTATGAGTGTAAGATGACTGGTAGAGTTAATTGAACCGGTTCACGATTAATGATTCCCATCATATTTGCCGAATAAGATTCTTGCAAGCGGCTAGAACGATATAGTTGATTGAGTACTGCGTGCGGGTCTGCATTTTGTTTAATTTCAATAACCACTCTGATTCCTTCTTTATTGGATTCATCACGAATATCTCTAATTCCCTTGACAGTTTCTTTACTGACTAGTTCTGCAATTCCTACAAGCATACTGGCCTTTTTCACTTGATATGGGATTTCGTGGACTATTATTCGTTTGCCTTTTTCATCATCAAAAACCTCACAATCAGCTCTAACATGGAACCT
>PBXQ01000051.1 GCA_002727675.1 Thermoplasmata archaeon
ACCATACAACTGATTCAAGGTTGGTGGACGTTGGGGGATTTGAACCCCCGGCCACCTGGTTGCAAACCAGGTGCTCTTCCAAGCTGAGCTAAACGCCCCTAAACCATTCCGACCCACGATTCCGCTTTGAGGCTTTGGACAGAAATAGAGTCACAATTGAAATATAATTACTCTTCTTCAATTATGTCTTGAATATCATTATCATCAACCAAAGGTAAATTTTCGGTATTTTCTTCATCCAATCCAGCAGCGAAGCCTAAAATTAGAAGACCAATTAATAAGAGTGAGAGAAGGCCTGATGCACCTGCAACCCATAACAACCAGTCTCTGGAATTATTTTCTTCAGTTTGAGAATCTAATTCAATATCTTCTTCCACATTACCAAATTCATAACCTCCCAAAGGAAGTGTATCGCCCTCAGCAGGATGCCAATCAGGTTGAACTACCACGGTCCCATTATAGACTGTACCATTAGACATTAAATCTTGATAATTGTATGTCCCTGGACCCCATGTGCCGTTGAAAGTGATTTCAAATGTCACTTTACAATCTGGATCTGTTTGATTTCCAAATTCATCTCTTTCACATTCGTAGGACAGATTGCCTGAATCCCAATCTAAAGTACCGTTATACAAGCCATCGCCATCAGAATCAAATACAATCCTATGAGTAATGTTAGATGAATTATCAACATTATACCAAAATGCAGAATCATTGAATACAAGTTGAGGACTATTATGTGAGAAACCACTTTCTTTGACAAGTATTGTATAAGTCCCAGCATCATGAGCAAACACTGATGTTGGCATTACAGCAGTAAGGGCAAGCAGCATAATCGCAAAGATTGACCTTGCGCTGACTTTACTCACAATTACTATGGCGTTGCGCACCCATAAATAAAAGGTGACAACACACGTCGAGAGTACGATGGATAAGAGGCTGATTGAGGCTACGGCTTTAGTAGACAAGAGGGTAATAGCAGCAGCAGCCATCTTAGCTATTGGTATATTTTCAGCAAGCCTATACGCATTGACTACAAATTTCATTGAAAAGTCAGATAATAATGAATCATGGGTAATGGTTGACCCTCTAATTCAAAATGAAGAACACGACCACAGAAATGCTAGTCAACATAATTTTGGAACACCAAATATTGACTTCATTAATTTTAACCCACTAACTTTGCCGGGAAATGCTGAAGTTCAGATTGCTGATTCACCTGATGGCAACACATACGCGTACCAGGCGGGGTGGAAAGAAATGCATATCACCGATGTGACCGACCCATACAACACTACAGTAACAGGAGTTTACAATGATCCTTATACACAGGTTTTGGATGTCAAGTACCTTGAATACAATGGGCGAGAGTATGTAATTCTTCAGAATCAATTGGTTGACCCAGGTAACTCAGATCCTAATGTAGGTGAATGGGAAGACCCTGCTCAAGTAAGTGTCACTTTAATTGATGTAACCAACAAAGCCGACCCAGAATATATCGATTCTTGGTATGATGTAGACCATCCTTCTGGCCCACACAATCTTTACACTCACATGATAGATGGTGAATGGTACATCTTTGTGGCCAATCCCGATTATGACCAATGTGACGTTGGCACAGGTGATGCCTGCGGTGGCGTAACAATTGCGCACCTCAATTTTGCAGCATACGGAGACTTACCGCGGATTGTAAAGGTAGGTGAGGCAGAAGTTAGTTGGGAGACTACTAACGGAGGCTGGATTTACATCCATGACATGACTGTTCAAACATGGCCAGGAGAAGATACAAACGACCCAAGATTTGGCCACACCTACATCTATGGAGCATATTGGGAAGCCGGTTTGAGAATCTTTGATGTTACTGATGTACCCCATCCAAAACATGACATGGCTGAATATTTGTTCCATGGATCTCTTTGCCGCGCAGCAGGCGGTAGTCAAGCTGGTTGCCTTTGGAGAGCGCCAGAAGTAGGACTTTGGATGAATTTCTCCGATTTGAATGATGATGGTGATCCTGATGCGGGTTGGTCAAGTAATGAAAATGGAGGAAGGGCATCATACATCCACTATGCTGAGCCATTTGACAAAATGGTCGATGCAAGCCACCTTGGTTACCCTACAGGAAAAATGCATCTAACGTTCCTTGCTACTGAAGTATTGACAACTACAGTTGGTGTTGGAATGGCTTATCTAATTGATACTACACCGTACGAGATAATTAACGGGAAAACTACCTTCAAACCTAAAATTATTCATGATTGGGAAATTCCATATGCAGAAGATCACTTCATTCCTAGTGGAGAAGAATGGCTACTATTTAGCCCACATAATGCAGATTTGGAAATATTTCAAACAGGGCTGCCAGGAAAACCAGATAATAGCCATGGAGGGGCTTGGGATGGAAGAATATACCTTTCACATTACCATAGTGGGATTTGGGTAATTGATGTTGAAACTCTATTGGTAGCAGGCCTAAATAATTACAATAAAACAGATGTTTACTTCGACTCAACGGTTGGGTACTATCTCCCACACGGTATTGATGGTGTACCACTAGATTCTGATTACTATGATTTTGGCTGGGTGCCTTTTCTATGGGCTGCTGAATATCATAAAGGATACATTTACACTTCTTGTATAACTTCAGGGCTTTACATTACGCAATTAGACATTGACAAACCATACGAGGGACAAATTAGTTCTCAAAATACTTAATTGATTTTTTACCAATTTTGTACTGACAACTGTGCGTAATAGTCATGAATAGATTGTATTAGCGAACAACACGCAGAGGGACTTGGGGGGCTGAAAATGCATAGAGAAATATTAGATGATGAGTTTGCTGCGAGTCAGCAACAAATGATTATCTATGCATTAGTTGGTCTAATTTCACTGAGTCTGCTTTCATCTGCTGCTTGGTTAGCTTTTAATTTTGGTAATGAAAATGAAACTACAGAACCCATGGCCAATTGGGTGGATCCAGTGGTTGAAATTGAAGATGAGAATCATAGCCATACCGATTTACTGGCACATCGGTTGAAAACGGATAATATACAACTCATAGATTATCACAACCTAAATTGTGATGGTAATGTGGCTCCACCTGCAGAACTTGACAATGTAGCTGGACGACCATGTTTCCCTGAATTCAAAAATGTCGGACCCACTCCTGGAGATTCATCTGAAATAGCGATAGAAGGAAATTTCTTGGAAGATTGTGTCAAACATCCAGACGGAACTGGTGGCTGTTACGCCTATGTTTCATCGTATAACCAGTTCGAAATATTAGATATTTCAAAACCAAATAACATTGTTTTACTCTCAACATACTATGCTGAAATTGGCCGTATGATTGACATAAAAGTAACGCCAGATAACAACTGGGTTTTGGTCAATCATGAACTAACTAACAGCGATTTGGACCCAATCCCTCAAGACGATGATGCCAACAGTGGAGCAAACCGTCTTGATGTGATTGACGTCTCCAACAAAAATGAACCAATTAAGGTCGCTGAGTGGAACAATCCCCCCGCAGGATTCCACAACCAAGATTTGCATGTTGACTGCGATTGGGAGAATGCACCGCCACCATGGAACCTTGAAGAATGTCACTTGTTCCTTTACGGTGCTGACCCCTATCCAGAAATGGTCGAGGGCGATTCTGGAACATTCTACAAAGGTACACAGGTATTCTATGTGCCATTAGGATTCGAAGCTTGGAGACCTGACGTTAACGATGAAGATCAGAACGTCAGCAGGGAAATTATCCGCTGGGGTGGATATTCCCCGGAACCCGAAACCACTTGTGGCGGTTCACTATTCAACCACGACAATGTATTTCACATCCATCCTATTACTGGACAAGCTTTACTCTACATCTCTTACTGGGATGCAGGGCTACGAATTGTCGATGTATCTGAACCCCCAACAATCCCAGACCCAGAAGGAATTTCTTGGCCACAAGATCAGGAAGTTGGAAGGTGGCTTGGATGTCCGAGTGCAAGTGATGGATGGTATGGTCCCGATGGTGGCGGACATGCAAACATGACCTCTGAAGAATGGGCAGGTAGCAGTGGAGCACTCAATGGAAATGGATGGATTCACTACGCAGTCCCATACGATCACCTCTTGTGCAATGGTGCAAAGGAAACAGATCCAATCTCAACTTGGGGCCCAGAGTGTGGGACAGGGCCGGATGATCCTGAGTTTGGGATCAACTGGCGACATCTAACACTCATTGCCCCCGAATATGGTTCAAACTCAAATCATACAGGTTATATTTGGACAATCGATACTACAGACCCAGCAAAGCCGTTCCTGATGAGCAAATGGAAGTTGCCGGGTTCTAGCATTTTACCAGATGGTTCAGAGCATCCGCACCACTACATCCCTGGTGGTTACATCTACAGCCCGCACAACGGCGATACTGGAACCCATGGCCACGTTTACTGGACACATTACCACGCTGGTAACTGGGTTACTGACCACAGCCAAATCTGGAATGATATTCAGTGGGTAAACGGCGTCCCGGCGCCTGAGATTGGCTTCCCCGCAATCGAGCAAATGGCTGAAACCAAGACCTTGGGTTACTTCTTGCCATCTGGACCCACATGGATTGATGATCCGAAAGAAACACTAGAATACGACATGGCGGATTGTTGGGCATCTTGTATAATTCCATTTGATTGGGGTCTACAGTATGATCCCCGGGGATACTTGTTCATCTCTGAAATGGTGACCGGCATTTATGTTGTTCAAATGGATGAAGACAAAGATGAAAGGTTCCAATACCACCCACTTTATACCAATGAGTGAAAAAAATGAAACGCGTATTGATAGCCTGCTTTCTCGCCAGCACGTTATTTATTTCTGGTTGTTTAAGTGGTGATGAACAAATCCCTGATGATTTCTTTGGAGATGATATTTATCCACTGGTTAAAGTTAATTCATTTGAATTAATTAATCAGGATAACTTATCCATTAATAGTTCAATTTATGATGGCAATGTCATTATTGTGGTTTTCATGTTCACCCGCTGTCCCGATGTATGCCCAATAGTATCATCTAACGTAAAGTGGCTTTATTCACAACTAAGTGAAAATGAACAGGAACAGGTCGATGTAATCTCGATTACAGTTGACCCATGGGAAGATGACCCGGAAATGCTAACACTGTATCGCGAATACATGTCAATTGATTGGAATCATTTAACTGGTGAATTAGAACAATTAGAACCTATTTGGGGTAACTTTGGAGTTGGACTAAAAACTGTTTCAAGCGAGGAATACGGATATAATATTAGTAATTCTTCAGATGAAGGCAACACTAGTGGAAGGCATCATCCAGACATTGATTATTTAGTTGATCATTCAACTGGAACAATTTTAGTAGACAAAGATGGATTCCAAAGAGTTTGGTGGGGAGATGTTGACTGGGTCCCAGATTTAGCACTACAAGATGTAAAGAAATTAATTAATGAAAATTGAAAATAACACAATCACCGCGGTTGTTGATATACTAAATCATATTCCCAAACACATGGATAGTAAAACTGCAATTATGAGCGCTTTGTTGGCTGGATTAATTATAAGTTCAAGTCTAGCTGTTTTTTTCGCAGTTGATCATGAAGATTCAGACCTACTACAATGCGAAGGAGAGGGTGAAACTTGGGGCCCAGGTATTGGCCCAGCACCTGAAAATTGCGAAGAAGGAGAACAGGGAGAAGTAACGACAAATACTGAAGGTGACAAAATTGCTGATGACAGGGCGCCCATTATTTTCATAGGAAATACTAATTTTTCTTGGGGCGAACCAGTATTGTTAACTGGATGGGTCGTTGATGAGTTTCCTAATTCAACAACAATTACTGCTTCAGTCTACAGTGCTGATTCCATTGGCACCCCTTCACTAGTAAAATCTTCATCATCCAATGAAAATGGAGTTTGGGAAATTTTACTACCTTATGATACGCCAGGCACATGGGCAGTCCAGTTTATGGCAACTGATGAAGCAAATCAAACTACTACAACAGAAATTGTAAATTTAAATCTAAACTATCCTATTGAAGACATGGTGTTAGTTACTTTGCGTTATGAAGAACCAAAAGAAAACGAAACTACTGGCTTGATTGAAGGTGATTTAATACATATATTCCCTGAATCTTGTGCCGTAGAATTTTGGCCTCAGGGGCAGTCAACAATTAATGGATATGTAAATGCAAGTGATGGGACATTCCAGATACCTGTCAATGTTAATACAGTATCCAAAAAAGGTGATTTTTGGGTTACTTGTGGACTTTATGACGTGAAAACAAGAAACATTTCTTATCAATTACCAATACCAGATGAACCATCACAAGATACTATTTCAGACCTAGATAATGATGGAATAGTTGATGCAGATGACGTGTGCCCTGACACGCCAAATGATCAACCTGTTTGGCCAAATGGTTGTGCTGATTCGCAACTTGATAGCGATGGAGATGGAGTCACAGATGACAAGGACTTCTGCCCTAACACCTATCCAGGAGAAATAGTAGATGGTGATGGTTGCTCTGACACACAGAAAGATGCTGATGGAGATGGCATATCAGATGCAGGCGATCAATGTGCAAATACACCCGCCCAAGAAGTAGCAGATGCAAATGGGTGTTCAGATTCACAAAAGGACCAAGATGGAGATGGAATTCAAGATTCTCTTGATCAATGTCCAAATACACTCCCTGGAACTATTGTTGATGCTAACGGCTGTGAAATTACTTGGGTACAACAGGATTCTTGGCTCTGCCAAAATGGCCAAGGACCTTGGGTAAAAGATTTCAATAGCGAAGAAGGCTATAATTCTAACACAAATGGAGCAAGTAGTGCAGGGGCAAGTAATGACAATGTTGGTCCTTGGTTCCAATGTGAAGTCACAGTAAATACTCAGAATGGGGAAATGGTCGTTAATTCAAATGGAATCCCTAATCATGATTTTGTGTCAACAAGAGGCTGTTGTGTGGATGAAGTAAACCTAGAATGGCACATCCCTCTTAATCCAGTGAATGATACTAATGGCGGACATAATTCTGCAAATTGCCCTGCTTCAGCTGGGCGTTGGGAATGTGCACCTGTTAGGGGCCCCGTTGCTGTTTCAATAAATGGAGCTCCGATTTATGGTGTTGAAGAAGGACCAGGAGGAGATGCTATCGCCTTGCATTTCAAATATTTCGTAGAAAATAGACAACCCATTGACCTAGGATATTGTACAGGACACGCTGCAGGAAATAATTTTCATTATCATTATGATGCTCAGTGTTCAATATGGACACCTGGTGTTGGTGAAACAATGTCTGATTATGATTGGACAAAATTAGACAGCACCCAACATAGCCCAATTATTGGTTGGGCATTTGATGGATACCCAATCTACGGCATGTATGGAAACGATGGAAATGGAGGAATTAAGGCAATTACTTCATCTTATGAAATTGAGAGAACTGAAGAGGGGGGTGATCAAGGTTACAATGGCATTTCAGATTGGAATTATGTTCCTAACACAGGTGATTTAGATGAATGCAACGGTCGTTTTGGACCTACTCCGGAATACCCCAATGGAATTTATCATTATGTCAGCACACCCCTATCCGGGTCTACTAAACTAGTAACTGATACCGATGGTAATCAAGTTCCAATGATTGGAATGCCATATTTCCTATTATGTTACCATGGCGTGGCTGATTTAGATGCTCAACCCTCCAATGGCCAAGGAGGGGGTGGCGGTGGCGGTGGTGGTGGAAGACCACCTGCGGCGCTACCTACTGGCGCGAATGGAAGATCTTACGAGTATAATACCGAAGCATTGCTTTTGTCAGAGCCAGTACACATTGGAACTGATTACGATGTGCCAATTTGGTTGGATCTCAGTATCACCTTGCTATTAATTGCAATTCTATTTGGTGTAGGAAGCATCCTAACAGTACGCAGAGATTACAACATAGGCTGATTGCTTAGCCATTCTAAATCTGAAATATAGAGTTGGCGAATATCATCCAATCCTAGCACTAGCATAGCTAATCTCTCTAGACCCATACCCCATGCACATACTGGCCATTTTAACCCCAAAGGCTCAGTAACTTCTGGCCTAAAAATTCCTGCACCACCCAATTCTAACCACTGACCGCGCCATTTTACTTCAACCTCCATACTAGGCTCAGTATATGGAAAATAAGCAGGCCTAACCCTTACTTCAGGATAACCCATTTTCTTGTAAAATTCTTTGAGTGTAGTAACCAACATAGGCAGACTAGCATTTGGCTCCATGATTATACCCTCAATCTGATGAAACTCTGGTAAATGAGTTCTGTCAATACTCTCCTTTCTGAATACACGACCTATTCCAAAAACTCTACATGGTTCACTAGGATTATCTGCTAAGTGACGAATCGTATTAACTGTAGTATGAGTCCTCAACATGCCCATTTGAGAAATTTCTGCAGAAAATTCTCCTCCCCAACCCGTACTACCAGTATCTCCACCATGTTCATGAACTTCAGACCATTGACGAATATATTCACTAGGCAATGGAACTGATTCCGGATTGTCAAGATAAAAAGTATCTTGCATCTCCCTAGCAGGGTGGTCTTGGGGGATGAAAAGAGCATCCATATTCCACCCAGCAGTGGTGACGTAGTCACCCTCAATCTCAGTAAAACCCATCTCCAAAAAGATTGAACGGATTCTCTCTATTAGTGCTTGCATAGGATGGGATTTACCTGCAGTAAGAACCGGTGCATCACGAGCCACATCATAAGGCTTGAAGTCGGCATTACGCCACTCTTCGCCCTGTAATAATTCAGGAGTTATTTCAGCAATAACTAGTTTTTCAACAAGTTCAGAATCGCTAACTGATCGGCCTTTTTCTGTTAATTGCCATGTCCTTACAACGTCTTCAGATGATACTATAATTCCCTTCCTTCTGTTAAAATAGTCAACTAAATTAGCATCCAAATCGTTTTCAGGCACCCCAATTCCTCCAGAATTAGATAGTTCGGAAATGAATCTTTCACGTATCTCTAAGGTAGCAGTAATTGCCTCAGTAACATTAGGAATCACAAATTTACCAGCAATTAATTGAATTCCTAAATCTTTGATTAAACCAACTCCCGCCCCTGCTTCTTTCTTTCCAACAACACCTGAATCTTGCAAATCTTTCATCCCGGAATCTTTTTCTTGAACTGAAAGCCAATCCCAAATCCGTTGTTCAAGTAATCCATTTTCTGCAGCAGCAGAACCTTCCGATGCAAGTCTCCACAACTTACTACGTTGCTCTGTTTCAGTAATAAAACCCGAATTTGCTAAACTACCGCCTGCCCCTGCCACGTGAGCTTGATCATCCCAAGCACAAGCAGTCAACAATTCATCTAAATGCCAAATTTTTTCAGGCTTTGAAAGCATTGACTTGAGCATCCTGCGCTCATTATTACTCAACTCCATTTGGCTTCCTCCAAGTACCTCGAAAAGTTATTCCGTATTGAAACAATTGGAAATAAATTAGAAATTCCTATTCTTCTTCATCATCTGAATCTTCTGGATGGTCCCATAACATTGTATGGCATTTGGGACAAATGAATGTTTGAGGGCGTCTACCTTCACACCAAGTTAATTCTCCACATTTACCACATAATACGCTTGTTCGTATGGGATCATCTATAGTCGTATCAATCCGGTACATGATACTCCCTTCGGCACCATCAGGAAGTTCACCAACTTCGGGAGTCCAGTCACGAATTTCTTTTTCACTCATGGGTTTTGGCTCTTCAACTCTAGCAAATGCAAGAAGAAATGTTACAGCACCTGCTAAACCAATTGGTGCCCCTATAGCAATATATGATGGGCTAGCGAAAATCAAACCAGAACCTAGAATCAAGCACAACCAAGAAGTAATGAACAAATTGTTACGTATATTGCCCAAAATAACACCTTAACCTACAACAGAAACCCATGATTCTTTGAGAATATCGGTGGCTCTAACAATATTGTCAAATCCAATTGAGCATAAACCAATACGAATTCCACCTTTTAGTGGTACAACATAAAGATGCGACTCTGCTGCTTTCTCAGCCAAGGAAACTGGATCGTCACAAGGAATAAAAGCAAAATATCCATCATCAGAAGGCATCAATGGAATTTCAGATTCAGCCATCTTTTTATTAAACAACGACCTTCTTTCGGATAATAATTTTTTCAGCCTACCCTTTTCATCACCCCATGAACTAGCCAACAATTCATCATTGTGAATATCAACAAGAGTAGATTGGGGCAAACGTGGAGCAAGCGACCAAGTCCCCCGACCGGTAACTGCACAAACTTCGCCAAGTCTATTCACGTAATCTTCAGAAGGGTGGAGGAAAACTATCGCTCCACAACGCATCCCATAAATCGTGTGTGATTTGGATGCTGAAAAACCCCAACAAATAAGCAGATTTTCGGGCCAATTAGCCCAAGAAAACTTCTGATGGATGGTTTCAGACCAGCCATATGGTTCATCAGCATAAACAGCATAAGCAGTATCTAAAAATAAGGTAACACCAACATTAGGGTTGCTTATTGCACAATCAATAAATGCATCTAAGATTAATTCCCTACCTGCTGAATCTAATGACAAACCAGTTGGATTGTGGGCTGGATCGTTAAGCCAAGCAAGAACTCTCTCTTGACTTTTTGCAAGTTTACCTAACTCTTCTTCAAGTACATTTAAGGCAACTTTTGGATGACCTTCTTCAATGTTTGAAAGAATTGGCCATTCAGAAATAGTAAGACCACATTCAGATGCGAGAGTATCATATGGTGACCAGCGACTTGAACGGAATAAAATAGAATCACCGACCGCTAACATGGTTCTTGCAGATAGGTATAGGGCACCTGTACCACCAGGGGTTGCAACAGCACCACTATGTAACCCAATATCATTCAAACTTGCCAAACGTGGACCCACTGCTAGTTCGGCTGCAAGGCGTTTGAATTGCGGAAGGCCGGCTAACGGAGCATAGGCTGACAAATTCAAGTCAGATTGCCCTCTAATTGTGTCCATCACCACCTTATTGACTGCCAAAGTGCCGTCGTCTTCTAGCAAACTTCCAACTGTTCCATTTATTGCTGGCTCACCTAATGCTTTTGCTTGTTGGTAACGGCCATACCACGCAAAAATTACGTCAGAACCAGTTTTTATCCTACTTTCTATAGGCAGAAAAGTGTTCTCCAGGTGGCCCAAATCCATAGAAATCACCATCGGCGTAAATTACCAACGGTACACCCAATGAGCACTCAGTAATCAAACCATTCGCTTGTTGTAGAATTATAATGAAGTTCTTTCTCGTAGAGAAAGATTACTATAAAACGTCCTTGCTGTCATACTGAGGTGCAAGCGTGAGCAGAGCAGCAGCGGTTCTAACTTTGTTAATGCTCACATCAGTTTTAACTCCGTTATTACTATCAAATAATTTAGATGATAGGCAACTCAAAAATGATGAACAATTCAATTCTGCTACAATTAATTCTACAGAATTAGTCACTATATCATCATATCCAACAGGGATTTCCAATTCATTCAAATTAGACATCCCGGAAAATGAAGCTGTACGAAATATAAGCCTTGAATTGAAACCTAATCCGCTTTCTCGATCTAATAGCCACTCATTCACTGCACCAAATGATTTCAACCAATCAGGAGCCACATCTCAAGGAGTTGATTTCAATTCTTCAGGATTGCAAGTTTCTGCAATTGATGAATACTGGTCTTTTGATAATTCCAATAATTTACCTACTGGATGGAGTTCAACCAATACATACTACGGCGGAATTAACACAATGAATTGTGGAACAAATGGGAGCGGTGGGCGCTCATTAATGCTGAGACATAGTACAGCAACCGTCACCTCAAATGTCATTGATTTGTCATCATTATCTAGTGGAATCATGGCTTTTTGGATGACAGAAGGGCGTTCAGGTTGTGGAGAAGACCCTGATGGAAATGAAAATTTATTTGTTGAATATAAGAAATCTTCAGGAAGTTGGGGATCAATTACTACTTACTATGGATATCAAGGTTATCCTGGATACACAAATAGAAATGACCAATTCAATTTACCAAATGACGCGTTTCATTCAAACTTTCAATTTAGATTTAGGTTCCCTTATGGATCTGGTACATGCTGTGACTGGTGGTTTGTTGATGATGTCAGGTTAACAAAACCCGGGGGACAAGGAAATTGGACCACGCCAGCCTTTGGACCTAGTGCGACAAATGCAAACTATCGTTCACTACCTGGACCTTATGGCACCATTAGCATCGATACTGATGCGCCAACAAATGCTGTATCTTGGACTGCCATCAATGCCTCTGATGATGCCATAATTGATGGATATGATCAAAGAACTGAAAAATGGGCTGATCTAGGGGGTATCGATTGGACAATTTATCCATCCATCCGTTTGAAAATAACACTTACAGCTCAAGGAACTGGTTCTGTCACTAAAGTCAATGGAGTTCATATCCAAGGAACTCTAGTCAATAATTTTGATGATAACCCCACCGATTGGAGTTTGTCATCATGTAGTTGGGATGGAGATAGCATAACAGGGACAGGAATGGCAATAACCCCAACAATCCTTTCTAGACGGCCGATTAGCAAGATCACATCTGCTATTACTTATTCAGGAGGAGGAATATTTCAGGCATCTCTTGATGGAGGGTCTTGGATTACATTGAATTCTAACGGCGTCACGGAATTAGATAGTTGGTTTAGTCAAATTCAATTTAGGTTGAATGGACAAAATTCAAATTTTGATCTGCAACGTTTTGAAGTTGAACTTCATGGAGCAGGACTCCCCGAATCACCCAAATTTGATTTATCTAGTAATGGAAGAAACGAATGGGGAATTGTCAACCAATCCATAGGGACCTGGGGCTGGCAAGATATTCTTGAAGATGGAAATCATTCTGTTAACCTTAAATTCCCTAACCAGCATTCTATACCATTTTGGATTCCAAAAGGTTTGAACGGGGATTTTGTCTTTGAAATTAGTCCTGATTTAAGTTCAGGAGTTACTGATTTAGGCATGGAATTAATGGTAGGAGGGAATTTAATTTCATCTTGGTATTATGGCTCTGGAGACGAATCACAAACATTTAGGATGCAACTATCTGACAAAACTTCATTCATAAATAATGTAGATTCCACTTCAGAAATTTGGGCTGATTCAGGAGTTGAATATGTTCAGGCTGAAATGGTTTTAGATGCCACATCAGGCGGCGCTAGATTTGGCGGAATCGCCATACCACACCAGCCAGAGGCATTTTTGTCTTATGAACCAGAATCAGATTTTGTAATGGGATTAAACAATATTGCAAGTAGTATGACTGCAAATAATGGATTGGTTACCATCCCTTTATCGATGACTTGGGAATACCCTGCAAGCATGGAAGTTACTTTCACTGAACTAAACACTGGCTTGGGTGCTGAAATTGAATTAGAAAATGCATCTAACCTATCCGCAACTCTAACGCCATCTTGGCAATGGTTCGAATTTGGCCATAATATTTCAGTAATAGAAGGTGAATTAGCAGCATTAAGGTATGATTTAGTTGGAGAAAATAATGCTATCACATACACCGTTTGGCTAGGGGCAGGGAATCTTCCACCAAATACCATTGAAGGAGATTCTCATGCGATTATATTGCCAAATAATTTCTCTACCGGCACATATAGCACACCACCTGGAGCAAATGGCGTGGGGATTTGCTGTGAATTACATCCTCTACTACAATTTTCTCTAAATGCTTCATGGGAAGATGAAGAGATTTTGTCTTTATCATTGAGAGGGATTATGAAAAATGGACTAATTTCACTACCTTGGGTTCACACATTTGGAATGGGGCCTTTACAAGGTGTTGAAAATGATGTATTTATTTCTGATTGGAAGGTATTCAATGACCATTACCTTGAAATCCCAGAAGAATCATCATATCTAAAATCTGATTCAAATATAACAATCGAAGTGGATTTAAAATTTGAAAACCTAGAATCTGCTTTTGCTCCACGTAGTGGTGATGTGCAAATTAGTTTACTTGAGAATGGTATTGTCAAATTACAAACTACTGAATTAAATCAAGGTAAAGCCGTATTTGAAACAAAAACTCCGATGGCCTCGGAAAATGTAGAATATTCAATTCAAATGACATTGTTATCCAGTGCTGATGATGTGACTACCATTGGACTAAACCGTACATTTGTAGTTGATTCAATTTCTCCAATCGTAATCAACCAAAGCGTCAAGCCTCACGACCACCTTGAGCCTTCTCTAGCTCAAACCCTTACATTCGAGTTATCGGATGAGCCAGTACTCCCTACAGATGCAACTTTGATGTTGTGGAAGGAATGGGAAGATGATGATGATGGCGACGGGGAAATTGATGCTGAAGAATTTGTACCAAAACAACTGAATTTACCATCAAATTTGTCACATGAAAGAGGAAATTACACTTATATTTTTGATGACACATATGGCAATCAAGGTGACTTTGTTGCAGGATATATTATCGGCACAGATCCCGCTGGAAATAGACTATTAAATGGGGGTAATGAAACTAATAATTCTCATTTATTTGTTTACCAATTAATGACAGATGAGGCGCCCATGATTTATAGGGAGGGGGCAATGTGGCTTGGTGGTACAAAAGATTGGCTTCATCCTAGTCCAACATATTCACTATTGATTCCATTTGATGAATACAATGGGTATTCAGATGTTGATCAAATCACAATTAACCTTGCAGGTAATTCCGAAGAGAACAAGCTAGCAATTCATTGGGGTTCATTTGATGAATCATGCTCAACATCTAGCCAATATATTGTGTCTGTAAATTGCACAATCCGAGCCAGAGAAGGGAATATTTCTCCATTTACAAATGAAATGGAAATTGAGATCAATTTCACTTTAGATTGGTCCTTGCCTTCTGAAGATAACCTAAGGAGAGAACCAGACATAGAAATTATTGACCGCGCTGGACAGGGTGATTGGATTGCTTTACCTGATTTGAGATGGAGGTTTTCAACCGATATTGAAATATTATCTGACAGTATTCAAATACAAATTTCTGAAGGTAAAGTTTCAGGAACAGGGGCGTGGGTTGCACCAAATAGTAACATCATAGTTACTGGAAAAGTAGTTTTTTCACCAACAGGTGATGAACCAGTAGACCAAATCAAAGTTATGACAACTCTTGATGATAATTCTTTAACTACCCGTACTGAAAATGGATGGTGGGAAAACACAATTAAATCGCCCAGATCTACAAGTGAACCAATCCCACTATCTTTTGAATTGACTGATCTCCCCGCGCAGGCTAGAGATGTTACTGATTCTGGTATGTCAACCCTCTATATCACCGTGGACAAAACACCACCAATTCCAGTTGAAGTAGTAGGCCCAAGGTTAACTAACGAAATACGTGTTTCATCTTTATCTTCTTTGATTATTGAGTTAAAGATTAATGAAATGGAACAATTAGATGTTGAAACACTAAAAATTCACTGGATTGTAACTCATGGCTCTAATCATCATGGAGATAAAATTGCTAATGGGGAAAACCATGTTACTTTGCCAGGACATAACGCTGCAGGTTCAGCAATTCCTATCCGTTCAACCATCGACCTAGAATCAGTAATAACCGAAGAAAGGCTAACTGAAGAATTAAGTTTGCATATTTGGATTAGTGGCCAAGATATGGTAGGACAACAAATGGTTTCAGATGTTCAATTCAATTCAGAAACGAACCCCTTTGCTTCTTGGCAAATCCAACAACTCAAATCAAACCTAATTATTGAAGACTCAGATTTGAGTTTTTCACATAATGGAGAATTGGACCTCGGCGATACTATTTTGATTACTGTTACAGTTCATAATACAGGAGAGGTTCATGGCACGGCCTTGATAAATCTAGATGAAGTTAATTCAAAAGGAGAGAGAACACTTGTCACAAATACTCCGACTAGCATAGGAGTTTATCCTGGTGATACTAGTGAAGCCTACATTGAATGGACTCCTGAAAATGCTGGAAGACACCACGTCGTGGTAATAATGAATGGTGATGATTCAGCAACAGGGATTGTAATAAATGTTGTAGAGGTTTCAAATTCAGGAATTATTTCTAGTTTAGATAGTAAAGGTTTCACAATAGAATGGTTGGGAATCCTAGGTTCTTTGTTCATCATCCTAACTCTTGTAGTAATAGTTGGTATTCGTTCTAAAGGCAATAACACAGAGGACATATGGCATGAAAATAACCCTGAGGAATCAATCGTTGATGAATCACAATATAATGATGAAATAGAAGCATATAACCAATATTTGCAGCAAGGCAATTATCAAAATCAACAGATTACTCAAGATCAGTATGTACAATGGCAACAATATACCGCAAATCAACAACAGCAGCAAATGACAAATGAGCAATATGCACAATGGCAACAATGGGCTGCTTGGCAACAACAATATTACAATCAAGAAGGATGGTCTGATTATCAACAAGCTCAATATGATTATGGGCAAAATCAATGATTTAGATGCAAGTTAAGGTTTGAATATGGATGAAATCATCAAGGCAAAGGATTGGTGGTTTAAACCACTTGTTGCACTAATTACTATGTATGCTTTAACCGGTTTTTTGGGAATCGCTTATTCGAGTGACTTTGGAATTGGTACAACAAGTGGCAATCTTGTAATTGGTGTATTCATGATACTCTCCTATACAATAGGATCAATACTTGGAAAAGATATCATAATGCACAAAAATTTCGGTTGGCGAGCAACTGCAGCAGTACCGGTAATGTTGGTTTTGATG
>PBXQ01000063.1 GCA_002727675.1 Thermoplasmata archaeon
ACAAAGAGTTGCTATTTCTAAATCATTAGCTAAAGTCGAGGCAATAGATGCAGGGAGTTGGTTCTTATTACACACAATAGGTAGTACAAATGAAGGTCTTGTAGCAAATTCACTTTTATCTGCAGGTGCTGAGGTTGCTCTAGTTGTTAGGCGTGCGAAAAATGAAACACGTTTAATCGGAAGAGCTAGTAGAACTGCAGTGAATGATGGCATCAACTTAGGTATTATCATGTCTAATTTGGTTAATACCTTACAAGGTGAAGGTGGAGGCCATCCAGGTGCTGCTGGATGGTCAGGGGATGTCCCTATTATTACGGCCAAATCTGCGTTTATTGCCTCATTATCTGGTATAAGGAGGGGTTCAAATTAGTTCAGCACATGGGATATACAATGGGTTAAAAAAATCATTTGATATTGATGTAATGAGAAATTTTGATGATAAATTGGGTGTAGCAGATGCTGCAATTATTTCTGGCGATCATGGATTTATTTCAAAGATATCTCATTTGTTGACTGATGCAGAGATATCCTTCATTGATTTTAGGAAATCACAGTTGGATAATGATGTTATTCAGGCACAGGAAAATTTGAAAAATTGTGTGATATCAAGCCGTAATAATAAATCACGCAATCATCTTTTGGAAGCACGCGCTAGAATGGAATGGGGGCTATTAAGATTCACTCAAGGAGAAATTGAAGAGGCTGGTGTTGACTTAAAGTGGGCAATGGAGAGAATGAAGGTCCTATCCTTAGGAAGTGCTACCCATGGTATCTCAATACTCAACATGGCAGCATGGCATGTATCACGAAATGAAAATATAATGGCCTTAGCATTATTGAGTGAAATTGATCGTAATGGACCTTTTCCATTAGAAATCATTTCAAGTAGTAGGTTACAGATATCTCAAATATTATTTGAATTGGGAGATTTTACTTCTAGTCAAAGGCATGCATGGGTTTCCTTCCAAGGTTTTTCTTCATCTGATATGTTAGATGAAGCGTATCAGTCAGCTATAATTTGGCTTGATTTAAGTGTAGGGAATGTAACTAATGAATCTCAATTAATGAGTACGATTGTTGAAAACTCTAAACCCCGTGACATAGGGGAAAATCATGAATGCCAAGCACATCCAGATGATGTCACTGAAATTATAGAATGGTGTACTAAGTACTTGAATGGTGATTATTCTGGTGGTCAAAGGCCGGATTTACTAGTCCTTCTAGATGCTGAAGAAAGTATTGGTTCAGATACCGTTCGTCAATCTATGTTATCAGTTTCTAATATAGAAGATAGTGAATTAATCAAATTGTTGGGTTGTTAATTAGATCATGAGCCTCAGTAAGGTATTTCTCTGCCCAATCCTCACCATTTGTAACTAATCTCCTAGCCAGGAAAAATGCAGATGAATACTCTTTATTACTAATTAAATTGATTAATTCATCCTCTTGCTGGCCTATGGTAGATATTTCATCTTCTTTATCTGCATGAATTACATCATTATTGAATTTCAATGCAAGATTTTGCATTCTTAATAAGAAGTCATCACGGCTTGAAATTTCAGGTTCCTTCCATTTTAGTTGTGAGCCATCCAACCTATTTTCCATACGCGCACGAAAATCATCCCTAGGTGTTAATTGAGGGAAATATTGCTGGGCTTGGTCAAAACAAAACCATGCATCATCAAATTCATTACGTTTTTCATGGAGGTGTCCAAGTTGTATCCAAGGCTCATGATTAAATGGTCTTTGGGCTAGCAATCTACGTATGAGTAAGATGAACATATCTTCATCTAATTTGCGTATTCGTTCCAATCTTCTGGAAAATAGTATATTCGCACGTGGATCAGTTAAATCTAGTTGAAAGAATCTGTCTTTGAATTGAATTAAGTATTCTGAATTCACATTTTCATACCAGTAATCTGGATCTAGTGGATCTGCCGCTAGGCTAGCACATAGTAGTTGATAACCATGTTCTAACATATCAACATCAATTAACTGATTGAGATGTTCTGGATTCCTACCTAATATTGCAAATAAATCTTCTAGTACAGCTCTTAATCCAGCTTCATCACCAATTTTAGTTTTAATTTTTGCCAACACTCGCCAATTTTCTTCATGTGTGAAATCATGTAAAACTGCTTGCCTAGCACTCTGTTCAGCCCAATTTAAATTTTGCAAACTATCATTTGGATTTTTCTCTGATAAACCTAGAAACTTCTCAGCTTGAGAACGATGGCGATTGCCAAGGCTTCTTCTAGGATGTTGCAAGAAGCCTCCGGTTGTATCTGACACGTTACCTGTAAAAGGTAGTTATTCTTTGACCCTTCGGATTAAAGTACAGATGTGAATGGCTTCTTGTCTAGGTTAACTGGAATAGTAGCATCAAATCCTATTTTAGAAGTTGTTCCATCTTGGTTTCTTGAAGGGTCTAGACTACTACCTTTTTGATTTGATAAAATAATCGTATCTTTATCTGGTTGCCACCTAGTCATTAATGCCCATTCAACACGTGTGGGGTTAGAGGGATCAATGTCAACATCTACAGCAGTGACCGATTTCATAGAAGGATGTCCCTTAAATGCGGCCATAATGGCTTTGTGTGGGTCATCAATATTTTTAGGAATTATCTGAATTACCGCTGATAACCAGCCAGAACCGCCCGAAGTCATGAACACGTCAGTGCACTCACATACTGATGAAACACTGGATTTGATAGTTGGTGCTCTAGGAAGGCCCATTAATGCATGATGTTCAGCTAAGCCTGGCAATATAGCATGAAAAATCGGATTATTCCTATGGTATAATGATTTGACTTCAATTACTGGTTCTTTGCGTATATCATCAACAGTACCTGTGATGTCAACATAAGGGCCTTCATCATCATCTTCTAATGTTATTGTTGCAGACATAGCATATTCAGCATCAGCAGGTACTGATACTCCGTTATCAAGTTGAACAATTTCAAGACTCTTGCCGTAGAATTTATTGTATAGCGAAGAAGCAACTGTTAATTCATCTACATTTTCATTGAATGACATAGCAGCCGCTAATAACAGACAAGGGTCCGCTCCATTAACAATTGCAATATTTACTTCCTCGCCACTACCCCTGGCTTCATCAACCATTGTCCTAAGGTGTCTAGGAACTAAACGTGCAACAACATGATTCTTATCACGTACAAATTGTCGATGAAATGAAACATTACGTTGGCCATTTCTTTCTGCAATGATAATGCTGGCTGACATGTACCTTCCGCGATCTTGTGGGTAATGGTGGGGTATTGGTAATTTAGATAAATCAGCCGATTTGACGAAGTTCTCTGTAACAGGACCATCAGATACTAATGTGGGTTCAAGACGATTATTCATAGCAAATTCAAGGGTATCAAGGAGCTTATTTGGATTTAAATTTAGATGATTAGTTATGTTTTCTCTAACACAAACATTAGCTGCTGCACGATGTCCTTCAGAGCCTACTACATTGTTGAATAATACAGGTTTATCAGGATTTTGTTCGATAGTGATTCGCATATCATTTATAGGGTCTATTGAATCAATGTTAATGGCTTGTTTGATGTAATCTCTAAAGGCCATTGTAATGCGGAGATGGGGTTCTCGCTTGAAGGTTGGGGGTTGATAAAATACAATCTTAATTATCGTATGCCATGCTTAACTCTACGTGAATGAATGCGATGGCCTCATATATGCGGGGCAGGTCGGCGGCTTGCTTCAAGGTGTATGCATGGGTAGAGGACTCTTTTCAGGCTCAAAAATGAAGCGTGATCGTCAGCGATTTCGATGGAAGGATAGAGGATACAAAAAACGTGTTCTTAAATTAAAGGAAAAATCTGACCCATTAGGTGGATCTGCTCAGGCTAAGGGAATAGTTATCGAAAAAGTAGGTATTGAAGCAAAGCAACCCAATTCCGGTATCCGTAAGGCGGTAAAAATTAGTTTAATACGAACTGGTAACAAACTAACTGCATTCGCACCAGGCGATGGTGCAATTAATTTTATTGATGAACATGACGAAGTGATGGTTGAAGGTATTGGTGGCCGTATGGGACGTTCATATGGTGACATTCCAGGTGTTAGATTCAAGGTTATCAAAGTAAATGGTGTTTCATTAGATGAAATGGTCCGTGGACGTAAAGAAAAACCAGTTCGTTGAGGTGATTAAATGAGTGATGAAGAAGTTACCGAAGAATCCACTCCCGAAGTAAAGGTAGTCAATGAGGCTCCAATTGCTGGAATTGGTACATTTGTTTTTGGGAAATGGGATGCTTCTGAAGTTACTTGCTCAGACCCTGGAATTTCTCCTTATATTAACCTCAGAACCGTTGGTGTCCCACATTCAGGGGGCCGTCATGCTAATGCATGGTTTGGTAAAAGTAAGTTGTCAATCGTTGAAAGATTCATCAATGGCTTAATGCGAACAGGCAAATATTCAGGTAAGAAAAATGCAGCAGCTAAGTCATTTGAAGATGCATTAGATGCAATAGCAAATAGGGATGATGTTAATCCATTACAAACTTTTGTTGATGCGGTAGCAAATTCTGCTCCAATGGAAGAAACCACTAGGATCAAATTTGGTGCGGTTAGCCAGCCTAAGGCAGTAGATAGTGCGCCGAGCCGCCGAATTGATTTAGCAATCAGACATTTAGCCAAGGGTTCAATTCAGGCTACAAGAAAGAGTACTAGAACCTTAACTCAGGGGATTATTAACGAAATCACCAAAGCAGCTAGTGGGGATGTAACATCCTTCGCAATTAGTAAGAAAGATGAGATAGAAAGAGTAGCGGCATCTGCAAGATGATTGTTATTAATTTATACATCTAATATATTGTAGTCGCCTTTATGAACCAAGGTCAGGTCGGCAGCATCACCAAAGGTGATACCTCATGGGACGTAAAGAAGATAACATCGCTAAAGCGACCGAAGTAATGCATATTAGAGACCAAATTAGGAATCTATGCATTGCAGCACATATTGACCACGGAAAGACCACACTTTCAGATAATTTGATTGCTGGTGCGGGAATGATGAGTGAAGAATTGGCAGGAAAGAGTAGAGTTTTAGATTTCGATGAACAGGAATCTGCTCGTGGTATTACAATCAACGCTGCATCAGCATCTATGGTACACAATGTTGAAGGCACTGATTTCCTGATCAATTTAATTGATACTCCAGGTCACGTAGATTTTGGTGGCGACGTAACTAGAGCAATGAGGGCTGTAGATGGTTGTTTCATCTTAACATGTGCTGTAGAAGGGGCCATGCCTCAAACAGAGACTGTTGTCCGTCAGGCTCTTAAAGAGAAAGTAAAACCAGTATTATTCATCAACAAAGTTGATCGTTTGATAAATGAATTACAAGTAACTCCTGAAGACATGATGGAGAGATTCAAAACACAGATTACCAAAGTCAATAATTTGATACGACAGTTCGCACCTGAAGAATACAAAAAGGAATGGCAAGTTAGTGTTACAGATGGTACAGTAGCATTTGGTTCAGCATACCATAATTGGGGTATTACGGTACCATATATGCAGAAATCGGGAATTTCATTTAAGGAAATTTTCGAGTATTGTCATAATGAACAGCAACGAGAATTATCTAAGAAGGCACCGGTTCATGAAGTGCTCCTTGATATGGCTGTAAGTAAATTACCAAGTCCTGTAATTGCCCAACCATACAGAATCCCTAACATTTGGACAGGGGATCCTGATTCTGAGTTAGGTCGCTCAATGATTGAATGTAATCCTGAAGGGCCACTTGCTTTGATGATTACGAAGATTTGGATGGACCCTCATGCTGGTGAGGTGGCAGTAGGTAGAATTTATTCAGGCACAATTAACCATGGTGAGTCATTATGGGCTATTGGAGCAAGTAAGGCAGAAAGAGTACAACAAGTCAGTATGATGGTTGGTGGTGATAGGATTTCTATCCCAAAGATTGTTGCTGGTAATATCGCAGCATTAACTGGGATTAGATCAGCAGCAGCTGGTGTAACTGTAGCTCGTGAGAATGACATTACACCTTTCGAAGCAATCAGACATTACTCTGAGCCTGTTGTTACTGTTGCCGTTGAACCTAAATCTATGAAGGATTTGCCCAAATTCATCGATGCTTTGAGATCATTAGCTAAGGCTGATGCGTCTTTACAGGTTACCACTAATAACGAAACTGGCGAAGCATTATTGGCAGGGATGGGTGAATTACATCTTGAAATTACCACTTATCGTATTGAAGAAGAACAGAACATCAAAGTATCTGTTTCTGAACCTATCGTTGTGTATCGTGAAACAACTTCAGGTAATAACCATGGCGAATCATTTGAAGGCAAATCACCAAACCGACACAATCGATTTTATGTTGAAGTTGAGCAGTTACCCGCTAATGTCGTCCAAGGACTAAGAGAAGGGGTATTTGGGAATGGTACAATTAGAAATAATGATGCCAAAGAAGTTGGTCGCAAATTTGGCGAATATGATATGGATAAAGATTTGATGCGTAAGATCTATGCAATTAATGGGACTAATGTTCTAGTAAACGATACAAAGGGTATTCAGTATCTTCATGAAACTCGTGAGTTGTTAATCGAAGCTTTCAATGAAGTATGTAAGAAGGGCCCCATCGCCGAAGAACCTATGATGGGTGTAATGGTACGTCTAGTTGATGCCAAATTACACGAAGATGCCATTCACAGGGGCCCAGCTCAGACTATACCTGCAATGAGAAATGCAATCAAAGGCGCACTTATTAGAGCAAGTACTGTTTTGATGGAACCGATGCAAAAAATGCACGTTTCAGTCCCAAATGATTGGTTAGGTGGGGTGACTAGAGAAATTACTCAAAGACGAGGAGAGATTGAAGACATGCCAGCTGATGGTGAAATTACTACTGTCATAGGTAAAGTCCCTGTAGCTGAAACATTTGGTTTCTCAAATGATATACGCGCTGCATCTCAGGGTAGGGCTGTTTGGAATAATGAAAATTGTGGTTTTGAAGAATTACCAAGAGCACTGCTCAGCAAAGTTGTTGGAGGCATAAGAGAAAGAAAAGGCCTCAAACCAGATATACCTGGTGAATCATATTACATGGATTGATTAAGATATTCTTAATAATTGCCAATCAGTTAATTTTCTGAGTATATCAAGCGACGGCGAATTAGGTAAATTATCTAAGCACGAATGAGCTTTTTTGTGAAATTCCATAGCTCTTCCACGAGCATAATCGATTGAACCAGTGTTAGTTAATTCAATTACAATTTTATCAAGTAGTTCTCGTGAAGTTGTATCATCTCCACTACCAAAAACACTGTTGAAATTAACTAATGCATTTGGATCTTGTTGCAATGCATGAATTGCAATTAATGTCTGTTTACCTTCAATTACATCGCTACAGGCAGGTTTTCCTAAAGTTTCACTATCACCAGTGGCATCGATTAAGTCATCCATTAATTGGAAGCACAAACCTAGATTTTCACCCCATTCTGCCATGTTATCAATAATTTCTTTACTTGCACCCGAAAGTAAAGCACCAGTACGTGCACAAGTAGTGAACATTGCTGCTGTCTTTCCAGAAATCATCTCCAAATATTTTTCTTCAGTAACTAATTCAATATTTTCAAAGTCCATATCTCTTTGTTGTCCTTCAGAGACCTTACGCACCATTTTTCCAATAATCGATACTAATTTTCTAAAATGTAAGTCAGAAATTTCTTCAGATTCACTAAGAATTTCGAACGAAACAGCTAACATCGCATCTCCTGCATTAATTGCAGTAGGCATATCATATGCAATATGTACGGCTGGACGACCTCGTCTAAGTTCGTCGTTATCCATAATGTCATCATGTACTAATGTGAAATTGTGTATTATTTCTATTGCAGCACCTAGATCATATAATGAATCTGAAGATTGCCCACAAGCATCAGCAACTAACCATGGGAGAATGGCACGTAATCTTTTACCTCCACCGTCAATAAGGTGTAACATAGCATTTTTCAGACGCTCATGTTGCGATTTATCTAATGCAACCCTAATACGGTTTTCTACCTCTTTAGAATGGAAACTAAATGTATCCAATAAAGTGTTAGGGTCACTCATTTCATCATCTCCTACGCGGTGTATTAATCCATCTTGAAGAGGTCCCATGTCTTCAAGATGACCCCACCAATTGTCCAAGAAATTTGTCTTAATATGTTTGAACCATGGCGCGATTATTTGGCCATTATTAGGTGAATTATTAACCAAATCATCTAATGAGTTTTGATTAACCCATAAAATTTCATCGACCTCATTAGAGTTTATGTCTAGGTTTATATCAGCCTGAATAAATAGTATGTGATCTAATTCATGTTCTACCCATGTTTCATCGGCTCTAGCTTTGTAAAGCATCTTAGTAATTAAATGGAATTTATCTATTGGTATTTCATCTGGAATTACTCCTAGTTCTTGGTATAATTTACGAATTGCTGCCTTTTTAACGCCCAAGTCATTATCCATATTTGTTTCGATTTCAGTATCTAATGGGTGGCTACAGCATGAATTGGCCCAAACAGATGGGAATGTGATTTTAGTGCTGGCTCTTTTTTGAATTAAAAGCTCACCTTTACTATTGAATAATAATACACTAAATGCTCTATGCAGAGAACCTTCTCCTAAATGGCTTTCAACCTTTGACATTGAACCAATTTGGTTATCATGTTCATCAACAAGTATTACTTGCTCATCCATCATTTCTATTTGTGCTTCGTCATATTGGTCACCTAATACATCAACTGCATCGTAATCCATGACATCCCCAATCACTGTGAAGAGATTAAGCCTTTAATCGGTTTGGATAAAGTAATATTAAGATTTGATTTTAGTGCCAGTTGTTTTTAGTGTTTTAATTGCTTCAATCAAACGATATTCATGTTCGCCATCAATTATCCATACATTACTTGTAACTTTAGATATTTTTGATGCACGATCTAACTTTAATTTTATACCACCAGTGACATCTATAGAAGATGTGTGGGTGCCTATATATTGAGTATCTGGAGTCCATATTGGTATCAAATTAGAATCAGGTTGATTAGGGGGGGCGGTCATTAATCCAGGTGCACCACCCATTGCAAAAATCATATGCTGTGCTTTCAATTCAATAGCTAAACGGTAGCAAATATCATCACCACTCAAAATTGTAAATCGTTGCATATTATTAGTATCTACTACATCACCATAAGTTACGGTTACAATTTCTGGATTATCAAACTGAGATAAATCACCCTCGAAATTCTCACCTGAACCAATAGCCCATTCATGGGGGGGGAATGATATTGACTTAACCCCATGTTTTTGTAATGATTCCATGATTAAATTATTAAGTTGTAACATATCATTACGCACAGAATTAACAGCTTCTTCTTGGTTGCAAATACCATCATCGTAATCAGGTACAAAATCTTTGACGAACCCTGAATTTAGATGCCAATTTTTAGATTTTAGGTGGCCATAACTACCGGCACCGTGTACTATGATAACATGATAATTTTCATCAAATAATTGTGATACTGATTTGGTAAGTCTAGATATGACATCTAAATTTGGAGTACACAAATTTGACTTATCTGTTATCAATCCACCACCAAATTTGATGATGACCGTATCAACCATGTTATCCCGAAACGGTTTGGCACCATAATTGCTATTGATAATACTGAATTGCAACGCGCAATTGATGAATAATGAGCTAGTGCGAAGTTTGTGTCAACAGAGCCGACGTTAGATCAATTCCGCAGATATTTACAAGAGCAGATCCTAGAGGCTGAAGAAATAAATATTGATAATGAAAAAAATCAGCGTTTATTGCAATTAGAAATTGCACTTCAAGAAGCGATAAAATTTTCAAGCGAGGTCTCATTAAGAAAAGAACACGAAAAAGTCGTATTTGAGGAATCAAAAGCGGTCAGGTTATTGACACCTAATAATCCAAATGAATTTTCAGTATCTTCAAATGATGAATGTCCTAAATGCGAAACAAATTTGGATGCTGAATTAGATTTTTGTCCAACTTGTGAGTATAAGAAATAATTATTCTTCTTCAGCCCACACATCAGATAGTAGTTTATATTCGGTATTTTCATAATCTACTGCACTACAATACTGAGATTCAACATTTTCAGTCAGATAAACGGTTGTACCAGCATGGAAAATAATATTTCCTGATGCAATCATTTGTATGGTATCTATCTCAATAATAGCTGGATATGAATGGTGTACTGCACCCGCTCCTCCCGCTGAAGTAATTGATTTTGATAGGTGGACCCATTTCCTGCCACCTGGGTGGATGCCTCCTTCTAGAAGTGTATCTAATTCATCCCTTGAACAAGGATAATAAAGAAGTTCGGGGATATTATCAGTTGGTAAATCAAGTTCAATGTCAACAGTATGTGCATAAGTAGCTCTAACATTACCGCCACGTTCTTCATACCTGCCCTTGGGATCAGTAGCTACTATTGCGCTAATGTGGCGGTCTCTTAACCATTTTTTCCGCTTATCTTTGCGAGCTAGTGAATTAGATAATTCTCGAATACTCACCCAACCATTAATATCCATTTCGAGATCAAACTTTTCGGGAAAATGTCTCAGAATGCCCGCCATTCTTCTTGCGATCTGGTCACGCTCTCGTCCATTCATGATGAATTTTCCTTCACTGTTACATGCAGGGCAAAGGTCTCCTTCAAAGTACCCGTGTAAGTGGCATTCTCTAATCATAAAATGCGGGACCATAGCATGGTTCATAACTACGCCGGTTTCTAGATAATAATAGATATATAATAAAGATAATTTGACTTATATGTAATATTTCATAGGAAGTGATATCTAACTTGGCGTGTCAGGATAATATGATGGCACTTAGGAAGAAGCCCTTCATGGGAAACAAAGGACTTGATGCTGCCAAGGGTAATCTTTCAGTCGACGATGAAGGCGATTGCCCTCGTTGTGGTGGTAATTCTGTTTCATCATCTATTCAAGACTATTTGGCGTGTGACCGCTGCAATTATGAATGGAAGGATCCTAATGCAACTAGTGGTAGACAAATACATAGAGATTCAGTTAGTTCTGAATCACAGTTAGTTAAACAATTCCAGGAAGAAATGGCTAGTGGCACAGGTTTATCTAGAGTTTTAGGTATTGAACAAAACCTCACAAGAGAGCAACAAGAAGGTTTGACAAGATTGCAGGATAAATGGATTGATGGCATGCAAGGCCATTACAATGCAGCTAGTGAAGAACGAAAACCATTGATAATTAATTTTGATGATGATGATAATATATTAGATACTAATGTTGGTAAAATTACAATAATTAGCAATAATTTCGATGGTGGTGAGGAAATCAGAATAGAATATCCTGGAAGGGGCACAGAATTCTATATACTAAATGAAAATCATGAAAATGGTTGGCGCAAGGGACGAACAACTGAAGAAACAGCGCGCAATATTACATCCATAATTAATCGTAATAGTGGATTTGTATATGCTAACCAAAATCAAAATTCAATATCGTTTGAATTAAGAGATAATTCACTTAATCCGGGTGCTTTAGTTCTTTATGTTGATGACCCCGGTGGCAAGGACATTGTTGCAGAGAAAGATGGTGTTACTTTAGATGCAACTTCTGTTAGCATAGAATCAGATTACCAAACTGCGGTAGAATTGGTATTATCAGATGGGATCATAACCCCTAGTGAAGACCAGTTACTATGGGCAATGAGGCAACACATTGGTATTACAGAAGAAAGGCATGTTCAGATTATTATCGCATTATTTGGAGATAATGCTACGAAGGAATGTACTGGATGTGGTAAGCCCACCCCATTAGTTAAAGAACATAGTTCATGGTATTGTGAACCATGTAATTTATGGCTTTAATTACATATTTCCACAAGAGCATTAGAGGCATTATTGATATACCTAGTCCTTCGGTCCATGGTTTAGGTGAACGAGCATGGCTGTAGATACTCTGTACATAGGTGTTGATTTAGGAACTTTTAGGTCCGTCGTTGTTTCTAATGATGGTCATGAAGAGCAGGTATTGACTGTAATTGGTACACCCAAAGATTCTATTGCTAAAAATTTCTTGAGGCGTGACGTATTGTTTGGTGAGGAAGCGCTAAAAAATCGTCTCGCATTGAATCTTTACAGACCTTTAGAACATGGTGTGATTAAAGATACTCCAGAGGATAAAAAATTCATTGCACATTTCATAAATCATTTGATGAACCTCACAGATCCAGAAGATTATGATAGAGTAGTAGCAGTGATTGGTGCCCCTGCTGAGGCAAGCCACGTTGATAAGACTGCAATATTTGATGCGGCAGCAGGTACAGTTAATGCCTGTATGATTATTTCTGAACCCTTTGCAGTAGCTTATTCTCTAGATATGCTAGACCATACAATGGTAATTGATATTGGTGCAGGAACTACAGACATTTGTCGTGTTTATGGTACAATTCCGCGACCAGAAGACCAGCTCCACATTAACCGCGCTGGTGATTATATTGATGCACAATTAATCAATGAAATTCAGCGTAAATTCGTTGGGGCTCAAATAACGAAGGATATGTCACGACGTTGGAAGGAGCAGTATTCGTTTACCAGTGCTTCCTTGCCTGATGATCCAGTAATAGTTGATTTCTCTATTGAAGGTAAAGCCATGTCATTAGATATTACTGATTGTATTGCAGCAGCTTGCGAGTCAATAGTAGATGATATCGTAACTAATGTGAAGTCATTAATAGCAGATTCTAATCCTGAATACCATGATGCATTCAGACAAAATATCATTCTTGCTGGTGGTGGTTCAGGTATCAGAGGACTTGGTTCAACAATAGAAGATAGACTCAGTGATTTAGGAGAAATAACAGTACACATTGTTGAAGATCCAGTCAGGCTTGGTGCACAAGGTGGATTGAGATTAGCACAAGAAGTACCTGAAGAGTACTGGAAGAATCTTACTCTATCAGATTAATTATTCTTCATCATCAGAGAATTGTTTAGCCGTATCTTCTGAAACTAGCATACCTCCACATTGTGGGCATTTGTCTTCTGTATTGAGTTCCAGAGGTTTAATTGCTAAAATTGACCAACAATGTGGGCATGCCCCCATCATTTCACCGTCATTAAGTTGTGCAGATGCTAGTAAATGCTGACTGTCTGAGAAATACCATGCAATGAAAAGTGGATTAGTGAATGTCTTGAATCTTTTAACCATGCCAATAGATATGAAAAATAACATTCCTGACATAATTAGGGATATAATGTCTCCACCAATTCCACTGATTAAGTCTAATATGGCTATGAATGAACATACTAGTATTAGAAATAGCCAGTGGCCAATAGCTAAACGATATGCCCAAATTCTTTTGTTATTGAATCCCCAATAAATGTAAAATAAGCCAGAAATGAATAATATACACATTATTCCAAATATTGAAACCAATCCAGAACCTAAATTAAATATGTATGTAATAGATATAAAGAAGAATAATAATGTCAACCATAGTAATGTGCTAGACATACTTCTATGGACCTGGCGAATGGCAGAAATGTCTTCGCCCACAACCCTTCGTAGAGACAGTAGTAATTCAGTTTTGGGAACCGGCATCGGTATATTGTAGATGCTTTACCGCAATACGATGACAACTCAAGATATCGATGTCGAAATGATATCTGACACATTAGTTGGTCATAAAGTCCTAGTTGGGATTTCAGGAGGTATAGCTTCTGTAGATAGTGTTAGGTTATTGAGAGAATTAAGGCGTCATGGTGCAGAATTGATAGTAATCATGACACATTCTGCTCAAGAGATTATTTCTCCATTAGCTATTCAATGGGCCTCTCAATCAATAATAATAACAGATTGGGAGTCTGATATGGGGCAATTGGAATTAGTTACTTCAGTATTAGTTTGCCCTGCCACAAGAAATACGATAGCTTCACATTTACACGGAATTATGGATTCCCCTCTACAAATGGCATTATCCGCAGCCAGAGGGAGGGGAATTCCTACTTTATTTGTCCCAAGTATGCATGAATCGCTATCAGATGATCCTGTCACTAAAGAATTATGTGATCAGTTAATTGACAATGGTTCAGATGTATTTTGGGGTCAATATGAAGAAGGCAGAATGAAACAACCATCTGTTGTTGATATAGTAGCTAAATTAGGCCATATAATCAATTCAAGGGATGATCATCGCAAAAGGATAGTTATTACATTAGGTTCAACAAAATGCCCTATTGACTCAGTTCGTTGGATACAGAATACCTCATCCGGTAAAACTGGATTAGACATTGCTAATTATCTATTTAGGCAAGGTCACGATATTATTATTGTAGCAGGTGATACTAAGGTAAGTTTCCCAAAATATTTCGATGAAGTAATCTATGAATCTGACCCTAACATTATGTTACAATCATTAATTTCAATTGCTCAATCAAATCGTCAAATTGATGCATGGATTCATTGCGCTGCGGTTCTAGATTATGTCCCAATTGAAACTAGTGATATAAAAATCAAGTCTGGTGATGAAGAGTGGATAATTAAATTAGTTCCTAGTACTAAACATATTCAAGAACTTGGCCCTGTTACAAATGGATCTAATAGAATAGGCTTCAAATTAGAATCGAATTATACAGATGATGAATTAATCTCATCAGCTATTACAATGATGGAAAAGTATGATCTTAATGGAGTGGTTGCGAACCACCTTAAATCGATTCAATCTAAACAGAATAGGGCATTTTGGGTTGATAAAGAAGGTCAAGTAACTCCACTAAATGATAACTTAACTTTGGCAAAGGTTATTCATAATCATATTACCGCTTAATTATGGCTGGTAGCGTAATTGGATTTGAATCACTAGCAAATATAACGTATTATTCATCTTATGTTGGGATGGGTTGTATATTGCTAGCATTTGTTTTAGAAACACGAGGGATATTGAATAGTCGTGGGCTCCAATATCTACTATTAATGGCAGTTGGGTCTGGCATTTTAGGTATTAGGGCAATGCATACAGGTGAATGGGCATTCGTGGTTCTAGAAGCAGCATGGATGATTGCCTCCCTAATGGCAATTTTCAAGCCCATGCCTACTTCTAATCAAATGTAGGCATAGTATTCAAGCAGTATAAGTCATCGGGTGTATTAATGGGGGAACACGATAAGGCTAAACGCGGTATTCCTCCTAAGGAAGATTTCAGTTCATGGTATGCCTCTATTGTTGAAATTGGAGATCTTGTTGATAAGAGATATCCAATCAAAGGTATGGATGTATGGAGGCCTTATGGTTGGAAGGCAATGAAATTAATAGATGGCATTACTCATTCAGAAATGGAGCGTACAAATCATGAAGAAGTTAATTTCCCATTGCTGATTCCAGAGGACTTACTAGATAAAGAGAATAAATTAGTTGCAAAACTTAAGGCTGCACGTGAAGCAGGTATAGACCCGTCTGAAATGAGATTTGATGAAGAAGTTGAAGGGTTCAAAAAGGAAGTTTATTGGGTTAAAAATGCAGGTGAAAATGAATTAGATGTACCAATGTTTCTGAGACCAACATCAGAAACTGCCATGTATACTATTTTCCCACTTTGGATACGCAGCCATACAGATTTACCCTTAAAAACATACCAAATAGTTAACACATTTAGATATGAGACAAAGCAAACACGATCTTTTATTAGAGTAAGAGAAATTCATTTCTTTGAGGCACATACTGCCCATGTAGATGAAGAATGTGCTTCAGCACAGATTAAAGAAGATTTAGAAATTGTTAACAATATTATGTCTGATCTTTGTTTGCCTGTAATAATATCAAAAAGACCCGTCTGGGATACTTTCCCCGGTGCATGGTATACTATTGCAATAGATGTAATAATGCCAAACGGCAGAACTTTGCAAGTTGCATCATGCCATCATTATCGTGATTAATGGGCTGAAGCATTTGGTATGACATACGAAGATGCAGGCGGAATTAAGAAAAACTGTCACCAAACTACCTATGGGATGTCTGAACGCTTACTAGGTGCAGTTGTAGGAACTCATGGTGATGATAATGGTTTGATTTTCCCGCCCAAAATAGCCCCTATACAAGTAGTAATTATGCCTGTTGCAGCTCACAAAAATGAAGATGTCATGAATACTGTCAATATGGTTTCTGAAACACTTCGCAATCATGGATTACGTACCCATATTGATGCACGTAAAATCAGGCCTGGCCAGAAATTTTATGATTGGGAGATCAAGGGTGTGCCTCTGAGATTAGAGATAGGCCCAAGAGATATAGAAAATGGAACAGCCTTCGCAGCACGTAGGACGGGTGGTAAATCTCCTATATCAATCTCTGATATAGTATCAGAAGTTAACAATGAATTATCTGAAATTGCTGCGGAATTATCAGATCGTTGTAATAATACATATAGTAAAATGGTTCAAAAGCTTAATTCAATGGATGATCAAATTGATGATTCAATAGTATATGAAATTGCATTTGATGGCTCAGATTCAGATGCCGAGATACTTGAAAAAAATACAGGTTTAACTATTTTGGGTGATGATATTTTGCCATATGATGAACCACAAAAATGCATTATTACTGGTAAAATGACTAC
Source organism: Thermoplasmata archaeon (assembly GCA_002727675.1). Taxonomy (GTDB): domain Archaea; phylum Thermoplasmatota; class Poseidoniia; order Poseidoniales; family Thalassarchaeaceae; genus MGIIb-Q1. The sequence continues at coordinate 16,671 of PBXQ01000063.1, forward strand.
TAGAAAGCAACATATTGGTAAAATGTATTGATCATTTTCTGAAATACCATAATCCAATTAGGGAAAGAGAAAACAAGATCATAAGGATATCAGGGATTCCGACTGCGCCTTCTAGTAGTGAAGGAGACCAACCCCAACCTGAGTCTAGGTTACCAATACTTGCTAAATTGATTTTGGTATTGCCTGTTGACGGACATCCATTTCCTTCGCAAAATGCACCTAAGAATGAAAATAATCCAAATAAATTAAGAATTGGTAATATTAACAATGATAATCGGAAATATGGGATTTTTTTATCACTAACTGGGGTGATGGGTGGGGGTAAATTTTGAGGTGCTTCAAATGGCTCAAGATCATCGATTTCATCAGTAGGGATTATTTCTACCAATAAATCATCATCTAAGTCATCACTTAATGATTCAGATAATGCTCTTTTTGATTCACCCCTAGACAAACCCATTGTCTCCAGGAAATCTTCGCCATAAATTCGTTCTGCGAGTTTCGCTAATACTGGATCATTCTCCAATATTTCAGCACCAAGTTCACCATCTAGCAACTTTTGTAGGGTCTCTAATTGGTCACTCAAATGTACTCCTCCGCCCTTCGCAAATGCTCACTCTTCATGAAAGCATTGATTGGGGGTTACAAAAAAAACGATTATTTTCTTGAAATTACAGTTTTTGCTGATGAAACGATATGTTCTACTGACATACCATATTTGATGAATAATTCTTCGCCTTGTCCTGATTCACCAAAATGATCATTCACACCAATCCTTTCAAGAGGGCATGGCATATTTGAAACCAAAAATTCTGCTACCGCACCGCCTAAACCACCAATGATTGAATGATCCTCAACAGTTACAAAACATCCGCACTTATCAGATAGTTGAGTAAGTAATTCATGATCTAATGGTTTTATTGTGTGCATATCTACAACAGTCGAATTAATTCCTTGTGATTTTAATTCATCAGATGCCTGTAGAGCTTTACTAACCATTACTCCGCATGCAATTATTGCAACATCAGAACCTTCAGTTAATATGGCACCCTTTCCTATTTGTAATTTAGTAACTGAATGTTCATCATATATTCTTGGAGTTTTATTTCTTGCAGTCCTTGTGTATGAAGGTGAATTCATGTCGGCTAATTGGATTGTCAGGAATTCAGTACTAATATCATCTGATGGGTGAATAACAGTCATATTAGGTAGGGTACGATATATTGCTAAATCTTCTATAGATTGGGCTGATGAGCCATCTGTCCCTGTATGAACTCCACCATGGCTCCCACATATATGAACGGGAATATTAGGTCTCGCAATTCCATTCCTTACTTGCTCAAATGCCCTTTCTGTAAATATTGCAAAGGTGGATGCGAATGGTTTGTATCCACTGGTAGCCAAACCTGCAGAAACTAGCATCATATTTTGTTCTGAAATACCTAAAGATATTGTTCTATCAGGGTGAGATTTTCTGAATAATTGGCTTTTGGTAGATTTACCTAAATCTGCTTCCACAACTACGACCTTAGGATCTGATGCTAGTTTAATCAGAGCGGAACCATAACCATCTCTAGATGCTGCATTAGTCATTTTAATTCCTCCAATGCTATTGCTAATTGTTCATCATTAGGTGCTGCTCCATGAAAACTCGGGTTATTTTCCATGAATGAAACTCCCTTTCCTTTGATAGTATGGGCGATAACGACAGCAGGGCGGTCTGTAACACTGTCAAGCCATTCAATCGCAGTAAGTATTTCACGCATGTCATGGCCATCACATTCCATTACAGCCCAACCAAAACCTCTCCATTTAGATGCAATGTCAAACATTCTTAATTGGTTATCTACGAAATCATCATTTTGAATACGGTTACAATCAACTATTACATTTAGGTTACCTGTTTCATGATGAACTGCCGCCATGGCTGCTTCCCAAATCTGACCTTCTTGTAATTCACCATCACCTAACATAACGAAGGAATTTCTGGACGAACCATCCATTGTAGCTGCCAGAGAAACTCCTAGCCCAAAAGATAAACCCATACCAAGACTACCTGCGGAAAAGTCAACGCCCGGGGTCCACTTCATATCGACGTGCCCTTGACATATACCACCCATTACACGAAAACTATTGAGATCATCATGGCTAATAAAGCCCATTTCATATAGGATTGAATATACTGCTGGTGAAGCATGACCTTTACTCATAATGAACCTATCACGATTTTGTTGTTTAGGTGATTCAGGGTCAATATTAAGTCTTGTTTTATATAAAGCTACTAATATATCAATTGCTGAAAGTGATCCTCCTGGGTGCCCGGCACTTGCGCGATGGGTCATTTTTACAATTTCTCGCCTACATCTTTTTGCGGTTTCTATTAATTCATCAACATCAAATTGATGATTAATATCTACTTTGTTACTCATCAATGACCAATCCCCATGTTGGTTGCATTTAGGCAAGCCTTTGATGATTTCCTTTGGTGAAATTAAATCAATTATAATTTAATCTTATGAATTAATCTTTTGAATCCGTCAATTATCACATAAAACCAATCGATTATTAGTGCGAATGGGGATGTTTTATTCGGTAAACTTCTAGTGATTAACCAAATGAAAACTCCAAAGAACCAGAGGAAGAATATAGCGGATAAGAATGGAGGCAAGGTATTTATTGGCAACCAATCACTAGGTGGGGATATAAATGGAATAATTATGAATACTGCAATCAAAACACCCATCAGAGCTTCTCCTGCAATCAATCCAGCTGAAAGTAACGTACCTCTACTTACAAGGTCTTTACCAGCCTTAATTGCTGAATCGGAAGGATCCCCATTTAGCGTGCCATCTACTCGTAAATGGGTAGTACGTGTAACTAGAAAATTAACAACACCGCCTAGGAAAATAGTAGATGAAAGATAAAATGGTAGATACATACCTATTGCAATTGACATTATTGGAAGATTGGGGCCACTTTTACCTAAATACCATCTTGCGCCAATAATAATTACTGCAACTACTACCCCTAATGCAAGCATCGGTGTGTTAACTGATCCACCAAATATCCCCTCGATTAAAGTACCAATTATTTCTGCCTGAGGGGCCTGTAGGACTTTAGTACATCCATAAACTGGGTGTGGATTAGCCGCACAATATGTAGGGGTAATCATGTAAGCATTATTCAGTACAGTAAGAGTTAGGGGAGCAACTACTGCACCTATCAATACACCGATTAATTCTGCCGTTTGTTGTTTCCATGGCGTTGCCCCTACTAAATGACCTGTTTTCAAATCCTGCATTACATCGCCAGCTATAGCGGCATTAACAGCAACTACTGATGCTATAATCAGTGTAGCATACATCAAATCCTCCTGCTCCATGTTTAGTAATACTCCACCCACAAACCAAACAATTAGTGATGTTGCCATGAGCGTGGCTATGGTCATTCCTGAAACGGGAGAATTAGAAGATCCAACGACTCCTGCGATATATCCTGCTACAGCCGAGAAGAAAAATGCAGTGATTGATAGGAATAAAGCACCTACAATTGCTAAGATTAGTGAACCGGTTTTCCACCAATAGAATAGGAATGTGAGTAATGCAATTATGACTAGACCTATGAAAGCACGATTCATAGGTATATCAATTTCAGTCCTGATAGTAGATATTTCAGAATCTGAACTTGCTGAATTAAGGGCTTTTTTCAAACCATTAGCAATAGTTTTTCTCATATCAATTAATGTCCATAAACCTCCTACTACCATACAGCCTACTCCTACAAATCTGATATGAGTGGCCCATAAAGTTTTGAAGCCATGAGCAATATCAGAATCAATAGGCCAGCCATAAGTTAATCCATAAATAGGAGTTAGGATGAATACACCCAAAACTGCTCCAAAAAAGATGTATGATGCGATATTTAGTCCCACTATCCAACCGACTGCTATCAATGATAATGAATAATCGACTGATGCGTACAATCTTAGTCCGATAATTTCAGTGGCTTCTTCGAATTTTGTTTGTGTCAATTCAAATCCTTTTACCATCCATCCATATAATGCACCCAACCCCAGTGCGTATAAAATCACAATTAGTTGTGATCCACCTTTTTCACCTGCAACTAAAACCTCTTCACATGCAATTCCTTCAGGATAAAGTAATGCTTCCTCAACAATAAATACTCTTCTTAATGTGATGGTAAATATTGTACCTAATACTCCACCAAGTACAGCAACTATGAATGTCGTTAATGTATCCATTTCTTTACCCATAACTAGTAATGCTGGCATTGTGAAAATCACACCTGCAGCGAGACTTTCCCCCGCAGATGTCATGGTTTGAACAACATTATTTTCCAAAATATTGACGTCCTTAAAACGCAACATCCTCAATAATAGCATTGACATAACCGCTGCTGGAATAGAAGCTGATACAGTCATCCCGATGTATAAACCCAAATATGTATTTGCAGCAGTCATTAAAGCACCGAGGATAACTCCAAGAATCAATGCTCTAGATGTTAATTCAGGCAATGTAGTGCGCGCAGGAACATATGGTTCAAACTCGCCCATGTATCTCGGAAGGGCTATTGTTAGTCAATGCTACGGAAGGAATTGCAGGTATTGTTTTTCAAATTTAACCCTCCAATACAAATAGGAATTACCTCTGGTCCCATATACGAGCCGATAACCATGCATTCTGCAGATGTTGGAAATGACTCATCCGATAATGATGTATTATGGCATAATTTGGATATTGAGCAAGTATTTGATAAACTATCTACTTCACATAATGGTCTTTCTAATGATGAATGTCAAACAAGGTTAGATCAATATGGTTCTAACGAATTGGAAGGTAAGAAAAAAAGGCATCCCGTTTTGAAAATGATAGACCATTTCAGAGATCCTATGGTGTATCTTTTGATGGCTGCTGCCATTATAGCATTTATAGCTGATAAAGAAGATAAGGGCACTCCAATTTTCATAGTATTAGCATTATCACTAAATGCTATTTTTTCTTATATTCAAGAGCGTAAAGCTGAAGAAGCAATGGATTCGTTAAAAAAATTATTAGTCAGCAATTGCGTAGTAATGCGTGATGGAATTGAGCAACAAATTTCTACTAATCAATTAGTACCAGGTGATATTGTTTGGTTAGATGAAGGGCTTAATGTCCCTGCAGATATAAGATTGATAGAAGTACACCAATTATCTATCGATGAATCATCATTAACTGGTGAATCTGAAGTAATCTATAAAGATCCTATGAAATGTAGTGCTGAAGCATTATTGCATGAAAGAGAAAACATCGCTTATATGGGTACTGTAGTTTCATCTGGTCGCGCCAAGGGCGTAGTAATTAGCACCGGAATGCAAACTAAACTAGGAGATATCGCGTCTGGTTTATCACATGTTGAAACTCCCAAAACACCATTAGAAATTAAATTAGCTTCACTTGGGCGATTCCTAGGCATAATAGCAGTGATTACGGCAATTGTATTGGTATTATTTAACATAGTAATTGCTTTATTAGGTGGCGCCACAGGACCAATGCTCAAAGAAATTTTATCAGAGCAATTCCTAATTGCTGTAGTTATTTTTGTTGCTATCGTTCCTGAAGGACTACCTATTATTCTAGTTATTACTTTGGCACTAGGTATGCAAAACATGTCCGCTAAAAATGCTATAATTTCAAGAATGAAGGTCGTAGAGACTCTAGGTTCAGCAACTATTATTTGTACTGATAAAACTGGCACGCTTACTAGAAATGAGATGTCTGTAAGATCATTCTTTTGTGGTGATGCAGTATATGAAGTAACAGGAAGTGGGTTCAATCCTAATGTTGGTGAATTAAGAATAGATTCTAAGTCCATTACTGAATCAGCAATGGCCAACTTAAAAGTTGACCGAGGATTCCAATTGGCAACTGCATGTACATTGCTTTGTCAAAATAGCATTATTCGTGAAGATCATAATGAGTGGACTGCAATCGGCAACCCTACAGATAGTGCATGTGCTGTATTCGGTTGGAAGGTTCTGGAAGATGGAGAGCTATTCCGCCGCAAACATCCTAGGTTTAGTGAATTTACATTTGATCGTAATAGGAAAAGAATGACTACGATACATGAATACGATGGTTCACGATGGGTATTTTCAAAGGGTGCAATCGGGCCCTATTTACCTCGTATTACACACGTAGTTGATAATAATCATATTATCCCTATTTCCGATACTCATCGCCAGAGAATTGGTGAGGTTAATTTGCAAATGGCCACAAAGGCATTACGAGTAATTGCCCTAACTGCTCGACCATTAAGTGCTGATGAGAATATGGATGATGTTGATAGCGTGGAAAATGGACTAATTTTCCTGGGCCT
>PBXQ01000064.1 GCA_002727675.1 Thermoplasmata archaeon
AATGGATGCAGACAACGAAGAGTGGTGTTTGGAAAGAGATCAGTATGTCGCTCTTCCTGCGTTTGGTAAGGCACCCAGCCACCCAGTAATGTATAATCCAGATTTGTTGGAATCAACAACAGTCTCTCTAGTTACCGATGTGCTAGTCCAAATGAGCGAAGATGTTGAGGGGAGCGAGATTCTAGAAAATGTACTCAACACACCTGGAATAGTTGCAACAACTGCTGAAGACCATATGTCCAGTTATTCTTCATTGGTTTCCAACATACCGGGAATCTCCTCATATTACGGCGACAAATATACGATTAATGAGACGGTTTCTCCTACTATTGATCGAATAAGGATTGCATTTGAGGTTAAGGCCGATTATGAGAACATAGACGAGAACCCCCAGTTGTTAGCAGATCACCTTGGGGAGACTCTCGGTGTGGATGTTGAACTCTACAATGTTGATTCTGAAGGGGCTATAATAGAAGCTCTAAGATTTGGACATGCAGATATAGCATTTATGGATGGAGGGGCTGCTTGGGTAGGTTGGAAGGAATACGACTTGTCTGTTATGGCCGCCGATCAGAAATCTGACGAGAGGACATACTACAATGCTCACGCTTGGGTGAGAGCTGACAGTGAGATGGCCGCGGCGCACCTCGATGATGATCCAAGTACTGACCCATTTGCCCTACTTGAGGGCAAGACATCATGTCATACTGGGTGGCTCAAATCCGCAGGAATGCTACTTCCTATGGGCTATCTGATTGGCAATGGTTACTCCGAAGTAGTAGGTGATTCAAATGATGTGGAGTCGCTAAGGAACACAATCTACAATTTCTTCAACGAGAATGCTTCAATCCCCGACTCTGGCACACCATACTACGGTTACTCTGGTGCTGTGAAGTGTCTATCTGACGGAACCGGCGACGTCGCCTTTGCAAAGGATAGCACAGTCGACTCTTACTGCGGTAACGAAATGGATGCAGACAACGAAGAGTGGTGTTTGGACAGAGATCAGTATGTCGCTCTTCCTTCGTTTGGTAAGGCACCCAGCCATCCAGTAATGTATAATCCAGACGTATTGGATATGCAGACAAGGACTGCTATTCTCAACGCCTTAATGTCTCTAAACCACGAGAGTTATGTTGTAAATTATACCACGCATGGTCAGACTTTCACCGGATGTTACGATATAACGGTTCATGTAGTTGATGAGGAATCACCTCAAAACACATGTGGATCCGAAATTCTGGCGAATGTACTCAACACCCCTGGAATCGTAAGAGCAACCTCGCAACAGCATTTGGGTAGTTATTCAGAATTAATCAGAAATGTCCCAGGTATTTCTTCATATTATGATGACAAGTTTGACATCACATGATAGATTGGGGAAGTATGGTGCTGGCCCTATGAGTAAAGATGAGGGCCAACTTCAAGACGATTGCGTAGTCAGTCTGGAAGGAGTAGTTATTGGATATGACTCCAATAATCCTCTCCTCAAAGTTCCAGATTTGACCATTAAATCTGGAGAGATTGTGGCCATCACTGGTTCATCAGGGGTTGGCAAGACAACGCTACTAAGGACCATTGCTGGCCTTATAAGACCAATTTCAGGGACTCTACGGGTGTGCCATTCTACATTACCATCTAAACCACCACGAGGTTCGGTAGGATATATCCCTCAAAGGCTAGGGTTGGTCAGGCATGCGAGTGTTAGGCACAATGTCATGCTAGGGGCTAGAGCGGGACATACAAATCCGCTATCGCTATTCCCCTCTTCAGAAGCAATCGAGCATACCGATTATTCTATCGAGAGAATGGGGCTTACGGATAAGGCAAATGAACCAATTCGAAGACTTTCCGGAGGTCAGCAGAGAAGGGTTGCAACAGCTAGAACACTGGCACAGAAACCTAAGCTGATTATGGCAGACGAGTTCCTTAGCGAATTGGACGAGGAAACACTTGAGAAAGTTTTGTCCGAAGTAACTGGCTATGTAAGATCTAGTGGTGCAGCCTTAATAGTGGTGGAGCATGACTTTGCCAGAGCTAAGTCAATGGCAGATAGATTACTATTGATAGATGATGGGAGAGTGAACCCATTCCTCTCTGAGACTACAGCGGTGGAGGTCAAAATATGATTACTGGATTTAGTAAAACCTTCCTTTACCTTTTTCTTGTTTTAGTATTTGCAGTCTGGGTCATGGATGGATTGGTTCATGACTGGGGCCGATTATCAGGAAGCGGAGGCAATCTAGTCACATTTTTCAAAGAATCTCTTTGGCCTCCTAATTGGAGCGTTATAGAGCCTCAGGCATATCCGGTTTGCACAGCTTATCCGATTATTGACTTCACATGCTCAACAGCATGGATAGGGATGGTTGAAACCATCAAAATCGCCTTTGTTTCAACAGTTTTGGGGACAATAATTTCATTGCCAATTGGCCTTTTGGCTACTCGGAATCTAAACCCCAAGGGAGTCTCATATATTGCAAGATTCATCCTTGCAGCAGCAAGGAGTTTGCCAAGCATCATCTGGGCAATTTTCTTTGTTATTCTAGTTGGATTCGGTCCTCTTTCTGGAGTTCTTGCAATGACAATTTACACCGTGGGATATCTAGGAAAGCTACAGTATGAATCTATTGAGGGGATGTCAAGCACCCCATTGGAGGCCGCTAGCTCAATGGGTCTGTCTAAGTTGGAAACAGCCATTGGAGTAGTAATTCCCGAATCGGCGAATAATCTAATTTCCCAAACTATCTTCATGTTTGAGTACAATATTAGGCATGGAACTGTTATTGGAATAGTTGGTGCTGGAGGAATTGGGTATTACATCAATCTATATCTCAAGTTCCTTCAGTACGACAAGGTAATTGCATATTTAATCATAATATTCGCTGTTGTACTCTTGATTGACTTCCTTTCAATCTATGCTCGTTCATTCTTCACCGAAGAAAGCGATGTAAAGAGGCCATCTTGGTGGGGTGTTCTGCTTCCAGCAGACTTAGTCACTAAGTTAAGACGAAATCGTGAGGAGTAAGTTTAATTTTGTACAGAATTGAATTATTCTGCAGCAACTCGAATAGCACCATCTTTGTAGTGGACATAGATATTGTTTGGAATCTTGGATGTGAGGGATGCAAGAGTTTCACGAATTTGGTCTTCACTTACTTCAAATGCTTCTGCCGCGCGCTGGCTTGACCAAGGTACTATTTCAAAGTCAGATTTCTTAATCCACTCGTACAGGCGGCGCTCTAATTTATTCAAATCCTCTATTGCCATAAACTTGCGAAGGGTCTTCTCTTCTTTGGGTTATCGGGGGGAAAAATAGCTACAAACTTTGTTCGACCATTTCTCTAACACATTCTTCGGCAGAGATTTCACCGTCAAGAAGTTTGTTTAGAGATTCTGTAAAAGGGGCGTAGCATCCCACTTGAGCAGCACGTTTACGAAACATCCTAGCAGCCCTAACTCCTTCTGCAACCATGTGCATCTCTGCTAATCCTTCTTCCAAACTTTTACCTTGTCCTAATTTCTCTCCAAGTGTTCTGTTTCTGCTGCGTGGACTTGTGCTAGTAACATAGAGGTCTCCTAAACCAGCAGGTCCAAGCGAAGTTTCTTGTTCTGCACCAAGGAGTACTAACAAGCGTCGTCCTTCTGCAAAACCTATTGGTACTAATGCGGCCTTCAAATTATCTCCACCAATTCCTTCACGTAATCCATCAACAATACCACAAGCTAATGCAACTGTATTTTTGAAGGCCCCCCAAAGTTCTGCACCTACTGGGTCATCAGCGGGTTTCAAAATTAGCGATTCAGCAGAAAGGCGACTTGCCACTCGTTCGGCAACGGAACGATCGTGAGATGCTACAAGAGCATTTGTTAAGACTCCTCTAGCTACTTCTGGAGCAATTGTAGGGCCTGTAAGGACGACAATTGGGTTGGAAAGTCCAGCGGCAGCCAGTCTTTTTTCAATTGCATCTGAAATTAATCCACTTTCCCCTTCTTCTTCTGGGGCTATTCCTTTAGCTAAATCTACTAATACATGAGAAGGCCTAAGGAATGGTATGAGTTCATCAACTACTGAAAGAATTACTCCGGATGGAACAGCGAGTACGATTAATTCCGATGCATCACAAACTTCGTTTAGATGTAAAGATGCATCCACACCTTCAAGGATAACATCTGGTAGATATTTTTTGTTTATATTTTCAAGAACCATTGATTCATACACTTCATTTTCTACAGTCCAACCGATTACTGAATGGCCGTCTTGAGCCCATAGGTGGGCCAGAGAAGTTCCCCAGTTGCCTAAACCAAGTACGCCAATCTTAGTCAATAGTCTTCCTCCAACCCCTTTGGCTTGCTTTTCTATTATCAATGAAACCCTTGAAGAGGTTATTGTTAATAGGATTACAATACCCTATCGTTTATTCTAGATTAGTAATTTCAGCGACGGGTTCTAAACCCAAAAGCCTCGCCCTATGCTCAAGCAGGGGTACCCGAGTGGTCAAAGGGGCTGGGTTTAGGTCCCAGTGCGTAGTGCTTCGCAGGTTCAAATCCTGTTCCCTGCACCAAAAACGTCGCATTAAACCAACATACATCCATTGGGTTCAAGTCTAAAGTGCTAGCACGAACTACAAGGGGGTTACTTCAGTCATGCCTGCAAATGATAGTTTAACACGAGAAGAATTAGTTCATATTGCAATTGAAGTGAGCAAAAATGCAGTTGCTCCGCATTCATGCTTTCATGTTGGGGCTGCCCTTGAAACTGATGATGGAACTATTTTCACAGGTTGTAATGTTGAATCAGATTCCTATGGTTTGACTATTTGTGCAGAAAGAGTTGCTTTGACAAAGGCATTGTCAGAAGGCGCTCGTTCTTTTAATCGGATTGCGATCATTGGTATTCAACATGGGGGAGATGGTAAGCCATTAATTCAAAAAGATGCTACACAATTTTCAGTAGAATCACATTCCGGCCTAGGTCCTTGCGGAGCATGTAGGCAATTATTGTGGGATCATTGTCGTGATATAGAAGTAATAGGTGGTACGCCAGAAGGTGAAGTAGGTAGGGTTTGGAGACTTGCTGAATTATTACCGGCTGCTTTTCAAATAGGTGATTAAATGGATGGAGTTATTGTACCTGAACATGCTTTGATTGCCCATAAATTAACTAGGTTGAGAGATAAAAACACTTCATCAGTATTGTTTAGAAACTTGGCAAGAGAAATTACTCAGATACTAATTTCAGAAGCCACGCGTGACCTTACTACAATTGCTGACGAAAGGGAAACCCCACTTTCACCTTTCACTGGAGATAAATTAGCGGCCAAAATTGGGATAGTGCCAATTCTAAGGGCAGGATTAGGCATGAGTGACGTTGCTCATGAGATGCTTCCAATGGCACGAATCTTGCATATTGGGTTGTTTAGGGATGAAGAGACTCTTGAGCCAGTTTACTATTATGACAAATTGCCCACTCCGCCAAATGTGGATTTAGCTTTTGTTGTTGATCCAATGTTAGCAACAGGGGGTTCTGCTATTGCTGCTATTGACAGATTGAAGGAAACAGGGATTTCAGATATTAGATTTATTGGCTTAATTGCGGCTCCCGAAGGTGTATCGGCATTATTAGAAGCCCATCCTGATGTTAAAATTTGGTTGGCATCTATTGATGAAAGATTGAACGAAGTGGGTTATATTCTTCCTGGACTAGGGGATGCGGGTGACCGTATCATGGATACCTAGTTCTTGAATGAAGAGCAACCCCTATCAACAATAATAAAAGAGGTACAAGAGTAAAACCAGGAAGGTCACTTTCTTCATCATATGATACTCCAGTGCTAATTAATTCGATTTGATTCCATTTATCTTCATGATCTGCATCTCCATCTCCATTAACTGCATTTCCAGTGGCAACGAATGAGATTTTTTTGCTATCATCCTGTGGTGCAACCCACTTAATTTGCCACGACAATTGATC
>PBXQ01000065.1 GCA_002727675.1 Thermoplasmata archaeon
CTTTCAGTGAATTTCACAGCATTATCAAGTAATTGTTCCAATACTTCTTGCAATCTCATTTCATCCACACACATTTTATCGGGGGCGTTTATTATTTCCATTTCGAAATTCAAACCTCTTCTATTGCAGAGTTTTCTTGCGGCTTCACTAGACTTTTCAATAATCACATCAATATCATGCCAATCAGCGACAATACGGACATTTCCTGAAATAATATTAGAATATGTAATTACAGAGTCAATCATCATTCGTAATGAATCCCCCGCATCAATTATTTCTTGGAGAAATTCTTTTTCTTCCAAAACTATATTTTCAGATATATCAAGTAAATCAGCAAACCCTAGAACACCAGAAAGAGGGGTCCTCAGATCGTGACTAAAGTTTGCAATAAAACCTGCTTGTAAATTATGTGCCCTAGATAATTCTCCGTGAGTTAGTCGTAATTCTTGATTAGCGTTCTTTGTTTCATTAAGCTGTTTTTCCAATGCGTGTTGCAAATCAATTAATTCAGTAATATCTTGATATGAGCAAATCACGCCACTTAATCTGTTATCTTTGCCAAATAATGGTTCAGCAGTACCCATCAAATGGATCACTTTTCCATTCATTAATTCTATACTAAATTGCCAATCACGCTGTGGCTCTTCTGTTAACAAAGCTTCAGACAATGGCCCTTCGTGAGCAGCCATGGGTGCACCATGAGCATCTCGAAAAATAAGCCCTTCACCAAATTCTGCTTCCCAACCTTGAGCAGCAGGCGTAGGGGGCAAATCAGGCATCATCATGCGTGCTGCTCTATTTGCATGAAGTAACTCGCCGTTAGCATTGACTTCAAGGATACCACTATGCATTGATGTTAACAACGCCCGTAATCGATTTTCCATTGTTGTAGGCGCCGGATTCGTTTCGAAAGGGCTGCCCATGTTAATTCCTCAATTAATCGGCTCAGTTAATAGGCATAGAAATTACGCTTCAAATTACTCAAAGTAAGTCATCTAAATCCAAAGCTTCTGGCAACGCCTCAACCTTTTCTATTGCTGCCTGCTCTTGCTTTTCTTCATGAATTTGCCAATCTGCTTTTTCTACCCAACCCAACTCTCTTGCTTTTTCTAGATCACCTTGGCCAACATAGTAGTCAATCCATTGTTGACGCCGTCCATCTTCTTCTTCGAAGATTTGTTCTTGTAGAGCCAAATTTTGGCGCATCAACTGATTACTACGTTTTGCAGCTTGCCGTGCCACCATAGCGACGAGAATAGACAATAATAGAAGAACAGCGACTCCAATACCGATTAGTTGAATCCATTCAACAAGTGATTTACCCTCTGCAGCAACATCAGAGCCATCATCAGGTTCAGTGATTTCACAACTACCCGGGGCCTCCCAAACATTCGGGTCATAAATACAAATATCTGCAATATCAGACCAACCATCTCCATCAGAATCTTCACAACCAAATCTATCTTTATATGAGGTTCCATATTTGGAACGGCAATCATCTGGCTGGTAAGCATCCCTTGTGTTGTTATCTCCATAACCATCTCCGTCGCTATCTTTGTGTTGTGATGCTTCAAAGGGGAAATCATCGGGGTTTGTTCCATTGGGATTATCCCCCCAACTATCCCCATCCGAGTCATTCCATTGTGTTGCGTCATTTGGAAAAGCATCAGCCATTTCAGCGCCTAAAATGAATTCCCCAGGCCACCCCGATTCACGGGTTGCATTCCAGGTTGAATTACCCCAATTATCTCCATAATTATCATCATCTGAATCTTTCCATTGTGTTGGGATGTTTGGAAAATCATCTCGGGAATCAGCCCATCCATCACTATCTGAATCAGGACATCCATAGGTGTTCCCTTGGTCACTTAATCCGTACACATCAGGGCAATCATCTCTTTCTGGTGCTAGTGGGTCGTCTGCGAATCCATCGCCGTCTATATCCGAACTTCTCAATCCGTCGCTAGGAAAATCATCAAGGTTATCTGCGACTCCATCATTATCTGAATCGGGACATCCTCTATTATTAGATGCACTCATAACCTGCCCACCTTCAGTTGGGCAAACATCAGGTTGGTAAGCATCTTCAATATATATTCCGGGCCAAGAAGAATTTCGTTCCAAGGCCCATGAAGCATTCCCGTAATTATCACCGTAACCATCAGGACAAGCATATGAATAACCTTGGGATTCATCAAAACAGATATCGGAATCATGCCATTGTGTAGGTTCATCAGGGAACCAATCTCCATTTTCTCCTACGGGGTTATCTCCGTAGCCATCGCCGTCTCTGTCTCCACATTGGGTGTTATCATTAGGAAATAGGTCTGGGTTATTTCCAGACTGGTTATCACCACAACCATCTTGGTCTACATCAGACCATTGCGTGGGGTCATTTTTGAATAATGGTTCCCCCTGGTCTGAATATCCATCACCATCAGTATCTAAACAACCAGTGCGATCCATTGTTGATGTTCCTGCATAACCCGGGCAATCATCCCCATTCGTGCCGCTTTGATTGTCTCCATAACCATCCCCATCTTGGTCACACCATTGTGTAGGGTCATTGATGAATGCATCACCAGTGCCTTCTCCTGAAATACACGCTGGCCAATTCGGGTCAGGGTCAGACCAACCATCGCCATCGGTATCGTAACATGCTAATCTATCCCAAGTGGAATCGCCCCAAACATCGGGACAACCATCAGAACGTGAGGTAAATTGCTCATCACCATACCAATCTCCATCTGTATCATTCCACTGTTCTTGATCTAGTGGAAAGGCATCAATATCATCTAATTGGATAGGAGTCATTGTGACAATTAGTTCACCAGGCCATTCAGCGGGCCTAAAAGAAACCCAAGAGGCGTTAGCAAAATTGTCACCATAACCGTCAAGATCTGAATCATTCCATTGAGTTGGATTATTTGGTAATCTATCTAAGACTCCGTAGGGGTTTGGGTTCCTCGTATCAGCTAGGTTGTCAGGGAATCCATCTCCATCGGCATCAGACCATTGATATTCATCATTGGGGAAATCATCATTATCATTTGACCAACCATCTCCGTCGCTATCAGGGCATCCAAATCGGTCTTCTGTTGAGGTTCCTGAAACAGTAGGACATGCATCTGGGTTAGTTCCAGTTGGGTTGTCACCATATCCGTCATTATCAGTATCATCCCATTGAGTACCGTCTTCTGGAAATGCATCATCAGCATTTAGTACTCCATCATTATCTATATCAGGATCAACAATCCAATGATATATCCCTTCATCATTTCTTCCATGTGCCGAAATAATATAATCTCCATCAGGGTGCCAACTAACTCCGTATACATTACCACAATTGTTACCATTACCGCTGCTTGTACATCCGCCCGGCCTTGGTGCAGACATAGTGTCAACTATTGTTGGAGAATTTGCGTCTACTTTGAAAACCCTGACACTTGCTCCATCTGATTGATAGTATGTGTGCCCAGCAGCAATTTGAGTTCCATCAGGGGAATACTCGACATCATTGCAAGAGGTTGAAGTATCATACTTCCATTTCTGTAAGCCACTTGATACAACGTAAACCCTTATTCTAGCGCCGCTACTTTCCCATGCCTCACAAGTAGCAATGGTTTTTCCATCAGGGGACCAATCAACGGCATTATTTGACCCCCTATTTGTATTGATAGTTCTGTTAACAGTCCAGGTATTTGTTTCATAAATCCATACATCATCTCTACCACCGATTAGAATTCTACTTCCATCAGGGCTCCAATCTACTGAATAAAATCTATCTTCAGAAGCCGGATTGAATGAGGTAATTTCAGAACCATCTGATGAATCATATATTTGCACCTCTCCATTGGTACCCCCATTTCCCGATCTTCCAATTACAACAGCGATCATAGTTCCATCAGGGCTGTATGCCACTTCGTTAGGCTGATCTCCACTACCTACGTCAGTACTTACTGAGAATAGTGGGGTGACATTACTTGAGTAGTATGTCTTCAATGAATCATCACCAAGTACTGCAGCTACATACATTCCATCAGGAGACCAATCAGCATCGTGGACGAAGTCCCCACTAAATTCAACAGACTTTAGATTTGTTTTTGTTGTAGTGTCCCAAATACGTAACCACCCATTTGAACCCCCCCAACCACCAGTATCTTCAGTTGTCAAGTATTTACTTCCATCAAAATTGAATAATGAAACGTATTGGTCATCACTCATTGATTGAACAGAATCTTGTTGAAATCCTCCAGATTGAATCACCCAAGGATCAGCAAAATCACTAGTTCCATCCCCATCTCTATCAGGGCATCCATCTCTGTCTATTGTGCTGTTTCCCCAAGCCAAAGGACAGTCATCTGAACTGTCATCAATTCCATCACCATCTGTGTCATATGCTAATGAAGTTGCTGAAAAAATCACCACGGTCAAGATTAATGATAGTGAGATTGCTCGGAAGTATCGTACTCTACTTCCGACACTTTGCATAGTTGGCGGATTGGTGTTCATAAAAAGGGCTTACGCCCTTATTGCTTCAAAATTGTTATGATTGGCATTATTTTTCATATTAATTTTGCATCATTAATCTCTACGTAGAGGCGAATGTTTCAATGGTGAATACCGTCACAGACGCATCATGACCGATACTCCGCTACGTGTTTCTCTCTCGGTCAATGACCGTGTTTTACTTCATTTGTTAGAGAATGACCATCAAGCAGATCATTTTATTGCGACATCTGCAATTACTAGGCCAGGGATTGCTGAAGCATGTGGCTTACATCCACCAAATGTTAGTCGAGCAATTAGGCCAATATTAAAACAAGCTTTTGTTAGTGAACATACTCGTCAAATTCGTGGCGAAGATCGTCGTCAAAAGACTTGGCAATTAACGCCACTTGGTCGTGATGAAATAAAAAATAGGATGCCATCAATAAAGAAAACAAAAATTCTAATTCGTAATCGTGAGGGGGAGATGTTGGAAGTTTCTGCAGGGGAGGCAGCAGACAGGCTAGATAGTAATCTTTCATTATTACAGGTTTTGATGATGGCAATAGCAGAAGGAATGTTACAATATGGTGACATTCGTTTAGGTAGGATAGAAAAAGGAGATAATTTACCTCCGCCTGGACGTCTTCAAGTATTAGCTGGAGCCCATTCTACATATCACATTCGAGCACCTGACACTCGTACTGTACATGGTCGGGAAGAGGAAAAAAGCGAACTTGATCAATGGTATAATGGTCGTAAATCAGCATTAGTCGTTAATGGTATTGCTGGGTGTGGAAAGACCACACTTGTATCACACTGGTTGAATGCGAGACTAGATTCAGAAACGAATCTTCGTGTGATGTATTATCCATGTCAACCTTGGGATACAACTATAGGAATTGCAACGAGTATATTGCATCGTCTTGGAATTGAATCTAAAGGTAGCATGGAATGGGATCCTTATAGGATATTAGAGGCATTACCGATGTCCCCCAGCGCAAAATTTGATGTTGACATGTATCGCCGTCGATTAACAGCATATCTAACCGATCCTGAAAAATTAAGAGAGAGAGTTTTTGAGAGTTTAGAGGAAAAAAGCAAGACTCCACCATATATTTTGTTGGTATTAGATGATGTTCATAATGTTGAGGATGAGGCTAAACATTTACTTGGCTCATTATTACAAGTTGCAGACCAAACTCCATTACGGATGCTTTTGATTTCTAGGACCGCTTTATCATTTTATGATCGCAGAGATGTTCATACTCGTGGGCTAATTGATGAGATATCACTCCGTGGATTATCGCTTGAAGAAATAGAAGAATGGATTGCAGAATTTGAATCCCCTTCTCCCCCAGAACCAGAAGAAGTACATCGTATGACGGGTGGTCATCCTCTAGCAGTCGAACTCCTCGAAATGTATGGAAATATAGTCCATGGCGATTGGTTACGATTCCTTGACGAGGAGATTTTGGATGTTTTGCCTGAACAACACCGTGATTTGCTTTCATACCTATCGTTAGCTGATAGGCCCGTTAAGTGGGAGGCTTTGGCTAAACTAAGTGGCATTGAAGGAACCCCTCCTTCTGAATTATTAAGTCGTGGAATCATTACTGAACTAGAAGAAGGACTTTGGTTGCATGAAGCAATGCGTGAACGCCTATTACGAGAAGTAGGTCATGTAATGGATGAGAGGCGTAAAGCACTCAAAAAAGCGACCAAATCTTGAAATTAATAATTTCAATTCATATGTCGATTTAACCAGTCGTCAAAACCACCCTTCTGTTTTGCTCCAGTTACTTGGTCAACTGCTTGTCCATTGTGAAATAATACCAAGGTTGGAATTCCTCTTACTCCAAATTTACCAGGGGAGTTTGGATTATTATCGACATTAACTTTTGCAACAGTAAGGTTTCCTCTTTCAGCCGCAATTTGTTCTAAAATTGGTGCAATCATTTTGCATGGGCCACACCAAGGTGCCCAAAAATCAACCAATACCCATTCATTTTCTGATGTAACCGCATCAAAAGTTGCATCTGATGCTTCTAAAATTCCTTCTGCCATATCTAACTCTCCCGTTCGTCCGTATGCCAAATTAGCAGGTCTTTGAACCTGTCGTTAAGGTGAAGGATTGAGAACCCCCACCCCTTCGGCTATAACGGGGAAGCAGTTGCAGATCTGTCCTAGTATACTTACCGCGGACTTTTGCAGGATAGGAGAAGTTGTCGATGAAGCCATTGATGCAGGAATAGAATGGATACATCTTGATGTTATGGATGGCAATTGGGTCGTGAATAAAACAATTACATTTGGTCCTGCAATTATTTCTTCTATTCGTGAACGTGTTGGCCCAAAAATTTTCCTTGATTGTCATTTAATGATAACTAACGCAGAAGATACATGGGATCAGTATGTTGATGCTGGTGTTGATTTAGTCATTGCCCATATCGAAGCGGTTGAAGATTTCCCTAAATTGATTCAAAATTTACACGGGGCTGGTTGTCAAGCAGGATTGGTTTACAACCCATCCACCCCTATCGATGAAATAATTCCATTATTGCCTGAACTTGATTTAGTACTAACAATGTCAGTAGTTCCTGGAAAAGGTGGACAATCATTCATGCCTGAGGTAGAAGAAAATATTAGAACTCTTAGATCATTAGTAGACGATCAAATTTCTAATGGTGGCCGTGCCACGAAATTAATGATAGATGGTGGAATCAAATCTCATAATATTGCACTTGTTCGTGAATGGGGTATTGAGGCAGCAGTTGTAGGTTCTGGATTGATTAATGATAAAGGTTCAATAGCTAATAATTTACATGAAATTAATTCACAAATTCAATAAAATGTCTAATTGTTCAACACGAGAGTTGAAAATGGTTGAGGTTTACCCATATTCCATGCCTACGGCTGAATGGATGATTGACGAAGTCAAGAAGGTGTATCCTGATGCTGATGTTGAAGTATTTGACACAA
This sequence comes from Thermoplasmata archaeon, assembly GCA_002727675.1. GTDB lineage: Archaea > Thermoplasmatota > Poseidoniia > Poseidoniales > Thalassarchaeaceae > MGIIb-Q1. The sequence goes on from PBXQ01000065.1 coordinate 7,471, forward strand.
CAGGCTCAGGTGATCATTGGTTTGTGAAAATAATTGATTCTTCATTTGAAGGGGTTAGACTTATTCACCGGCAAAAACCAGTCATTAATCATTTTAAACCACATATAGCGACTAATTATGTACATGCACTTGACCTAAAATGTTGGACTCCGGAGCAAGCCTTGGAAAGATCTGGAGAAACGCCATTTTCTCCTCACGAGGCTCGCAGAAATGAGTTTGTAGGAGTTCAAGTTCGTAGGCCAAATAAGGAGGAATAAATTTGAGTGGATTTAATTGGACAGCAGAAGAATTACAGAAAATTGTTAATGAGAACCGATTGGTTTTGTTTATGAAAGGAACCCCAGAACAACCACAATGTGGTTTTTCTTCTAGGGCGGCGATGGTTTACCAACAATTGGGTCTTCCATTTGCTACGGTAAATGTTCTTTCAGATCCACGTGCTATTCCTTCTATTTGTGAATGGTCAGATTGGCCTACAATGCCTCAATGTTTTGTTGATGGAGAATTAATAGGCGGCTCTGATATAGCTCTTGAGATGTTTGAATCAGGTGAATTACAAGAGATGATTGATGAAGGCGCTGAATGAATGGGATTTCATGTGTCGTTAATTATTTGACAAACAATTAGTAAACGTGAAAGAGATTTGTGAACTGGAATTGTTGCTATAGTTTCTATTTTCCATCCAATTTCTTGGATTTTTTCAACTACATCATTCCACTGTTTGCCAAATGTAACACACACTGGATTGTTGAGATCTTTACTCAATAAATCCAGATGTAAGGCATCAGGTGGCAGTGGTAACAATGCAGTAAGTCTAGATTTATTGGTGGCAACTTCTGCACAACTTACGAGCGCATCGATAAATAATTGCCAACCATCGTCACTTTTCCATGAGTTCCTACCATAAGGAGGGTCAAATGCGAAACCATCGAATGGTGCAATCTCTTTCCAATGTTCATTCAAGGCGGTAGCACTACAACGTTTCACTTTAGCATTTGATGACATTCCTTGGGTTTTTTCAGCCCATTCTAAATTGTCACGACTTCCTTCAACCATTCTTGAATCAGCATCACTCCCATATACTTCTAATCCCACTTCTGCTGCTTCTAACAATATCCCTCCGGTTCCACAAAAGGGATCTAGTAATTTACCTCCTTTAGGACAAGCAATGTTAGCCATAGATCTAGCCAATCTTGGGTCAAGACTTATGGGTTTGAAAAATGGTCGTTTGGGTGCGGTTCTAGAGTCCCAAGTTGAAGACCCGCTAATCTTCACTCCCCAGATTAAAGCAGCGCTATCTTTACTTGCCACAACATTCCTAGAATCTTCATGATTAACAGCCACAACTCGTAAAATAATATCGGGATTTGTCAAATCTATTTTCCATCCTGTTCGAAATAAACCACCGCCAATACCTTGCTCAGTTGCTCTGCTAGACCAATCATGAATTTTTACTCCGATCTTACTAGCTCTAACAGCAATTGTTTGTCATTGATTAACTAAATTTTCTTCACACCAACTTAGAACTGTTTTAACATGATGATTCAAATCACTATAATCGATATGATTTGCAGGGTGTAATAATTCTGAGATTAATGAGGATTTATTACTGATATTTATGGCAGAATCTAAGCAACATATTGTGACTCTTTCATGGATGGTTTTTGGCCTAGTTTCTTGTGCAACTAGAGTAGAGTTTTCGATTTTGGAAATTTTTGGTTGCCAACCACTAGCAATTACAATTGCATCGTTGATTTTGGCTGAAATAATGGACATATTGAGTTCAAGCCCCTCTATTGTTTGTTATACGGTCGGCCTTCAATTCTATATCATCCGGTTGTGTCGGCTACCCCATGGCGGCCACAACTAAGCCGATTCGCGGCACCGCCCTATGGGCGGTGTTGATTCCTTTTTGTATTCTAATGCTAACCTCATTTGCCATGGCTACAACTAATAACACAACAATGCAAGACGATGAATCTAACCCTGACCGAGTTTTGAATTATGAACAAAGTACGTTATACATGTATGGTGATGATTCTGGTGCTGACAGAACTCAGTGGACAACTTGGAACCACGCCGAATCAAACGACGGTCAGTCCGCTTCCAGTTTCTTTGAAGGTAATATCCCGGGTGATGCAAATGCAGGGGGTGGTTTGAGAGAATTTACATTTGATGGCACTGATGCTGGTGAAAATGCCACAGGAATAGATTCGGCTCAACCAATTACTGGTACACTAAATCTTGCAATCAATTGTAACGGTTGTAGCAAAGAAGTCACATTGACTCTCAGAATGGGGGCGAAAAATGGTTTGGCAGATATGAGTTCAGTTACTTTGAGTGGGCCTGATGAAGTTGATGGCGATATCTACACATTTGCATTTGAAGGACATAATATAGATGAATTAGAGGGTGGTGAAGTATTCGGGGTTCGTATTCAATTTACAAAACCAGGTACCACTTTTGATAGTTATACACTCTATCTTGGTCGTGATAACTTTGAGTTTACAGTACCAGTTCTTCCCCCGTATGAAGAAGAAGTACCAGGTTTAGAATTAAATGAAGGCGAGGATTATGTATCACCCTATGCCTTGGGGACTTCAGGATTTGCAGAAGAAAAGGGTGAATCAAATGGTATTGGCGGACCCATCCTTCTACTTTTTGTTAGTATAGCTATTGTTGCTGCCATCATGTTCTTCTTGCCGCCGATTGGTATTTTCAAAGTTCTAACAGTATTCTTTGTTGGTTTAGGAATGATTTCATCATTTACTATTATTCCAGTAATTTCAGGCCCCGTAGCAATGATGACAGCCGTAGATGAAAACGATCCTGATGTATGGACAATTGATGAATTAGCAGCATTACAAGAAAGAGAAGGCACATTTCTTGGGGAATTAACCGCAGGTACAGAATTCCAAGTTTATATTGAATATGATGTAGTGTACAAAGCCAAGGACATCAATGGAAATGGTGATTGGCATTATGGTTTTGGTTTTGAATCATCAGCAGAAACATTAGGTGATCCAGTTGAAAGTTCGTCAAGAGGTAGAGAATATGTACAATTATATTTTTCATTAACATCAGTTGATCCCACACCCGGTTCGGCAATAATAATCAATGTTAAATTGGTCAATACCACTACAAGCGATGGTGAGTCAAGAGTAGTTCCACAATGGGCCGTGCCAGGGGATGAAAACAACCAATTTTGGGTAAAAGACGAAGTTCTTGGTGGCAGATGGGTCATTCCGGAAAAGGACATTAATGGGGATACAAATGTAGAATTAGTGGGTGTGAAATATTCATGGCAAAATTATCCTTTGATTATGTCATTCATTGGAATAATATTGGCGGGCATTGGTATATGGCAATGGACAAGAAGTAACAGATCATCTAGGCGACCTAAGAAAAAACAAGTGGAAGAAGATTTTGATTACGATGACGATGATTTTGATGATGATGACTTTGATGACGATGATTTTGATTTCGATGACGATGACTTATGAGGTGTTTCTTTGGGTTGTAACCTTCGGGACTTAGCTAAACCCCATGCAACCGAATTGAGAGATTTCGAGGGTGAAAGGGTTGCTGTAGATGCTTTTCTAATTGCTTACCAATTCATCACTAGTTTAAGGGCGCGTGGTGATGGTCAAGATGGTGGGCCATTAAGAGATGCAAATGGCCACCCAGTATCTCATTTAATGGGTTTTTTAGATCGTGCAACAGCAATGGTTGGTGCTGGGATTGATCCTGTATTCGTATTCGATGGAAAACCACACGATCTCAAATTTGATACATTAGCAGAACGTAAGCAAAGAAAGGTTGTTGCTAAAGAAAAGTGGGAAGCAGCAGTAGAATCTGAAGATTGGGCCACAGCACAAAAGTTGGGCTCTCAAATTGTTTCTTACACGCCAGAGATGGTTGCTGAAACAAGAAGAATGCTTGATTTACTTGGTATTGCAAACATTGAAGCTCCAATGGAAGCAGAAGGTGCTTCAGCAGTAAGATGTGCTAATGGTGAAGTTGCTGCTGTTGCTAGTCAAGATTGGGACACTTTGCTTTACGGTGCTCCAGTAATGGTTCGCAATTTAGTAAGCCATGGGACACGTAAGTTTGGTAGGGTGGTTAAGGCTGAAAGAATATTTCTACAAGAATTACTGGATGAACATGGTATTACTCATGAACAATTAGTAGATTTAGGAATAATGATTGGAACAGATTTTCATCCGGGAATAAAGGGAATAGGCCCCAAAACCGGATTGAAATTAATTAGAGAGCATGGTACGTTGGAAGAAATATGTGCAGTAAAAAATCACGAAGTACCAGATAATTTAGAAGACATAAGACAATTATTTCTTAACCATCCAATATCTGATGAAGCAATTCCTGCAGCAGGAATGTGTGATGAAGAGGCATTGAGAGAAATGTTGGTAGTTGGTCACAATTTCTCTGAAAGAAGAATGAAACGAGCTTTGGATAGGATGCAAAATGTCGGGCGTATACGACAAGGTGGCCAGACCTCACTATTTGACTTCTAAATGCCTCAATGCTTAATCTAAGATTAAGACACCTTCTATTGTGGACGAATCTATGGCGGCCAGTAATTCTGTTGCTTCAGCAGAAGTTTGGTGGTCATTTATTGATAATCAAAGATTCTGGAAGGCTCTCTTAGTATTGGGGGTTCTTCTTAATGTAATTGTAATTCTAACTAGTGATTTGGGACTAGATACACACGTAAGGATGGCAGAGGATGAAAATGGCGCTCTTGTTTGGGGGCACACACGCCCTATTGATACACAGGCTAGTGACCCATCTTATGCTCCAGAGACTCTCAATTATGATTTTACATTTGGAGAAAGTGAGTTTACTACAAAAATTATTTCTTTGAGTATTATGGGTTTATTAATTGGATTAGCAGGTTCCTCAGTTGCTATTGCTGGAGCAGGTGGAGAAAAATATCGTATAAGGGCAGCGGCTTTAGTTGCTATATATCCAACATTCATATTTTCAACAGGCCGAGCTTATTATGAGCCAACCATATCAGCTCTCATGATTATTTGTGTAGTCCCATATATTGTATGGGAGATTGAAGAACAAAAAATCAAAAAGTTATTTGCAATTATTATTTCTACATCAATGTTCGGTGGAGTATTAATTACTAAGAACATTAATCCAACATATAGCATATTTTTTGGTTTAGCTTTGATTTTCTACTTTGTAGTTGATGAATTCTATCCTAATATTACTCGTAGGCCAATCAAGGTGTCATTCATCACCATTTGTTCTGTAATTATTGCAATGGTTGGGTATGGGGTGTTAGGAAATAGTGGTACACTTTCTATAATCAATAATGAAACAGGTAGATTCTTCTTCGCCATAATAATATCATCTTTAGATGTGATAATAATCTATTCATTATTCGGCATGGTGCTATGGCCTTTTGTAGGTTCAGCCTTCAAATATTTTGTAGAAGTGGAGGATCTAAAAATCTCTATCCTATCAATAATAATCTCAGGATTAACTGCAGCAATAATTGTTTATGTAGCAGCATTATGGACTTTTGAATCTGTGATATGGAATGCTGAATGGCCTTGGATAATGTGGACAATGGGGAATAATGGTCGTTACATTTCACTTGTAATGGTTCCAATAATGATGTTAATTGCTAGATTAAAGCAACTCAACCCAGAGATTCCTTCATTAGATGAACCGAAGGATAAAGGCAAATTACTTGCAATTGGAATTATGATGATATTACCTCTATCACTTCTTGCTTCATTTCATGGCCAAACCTACTGGACTGATGATGCGGCAGATGTGTTGGATAGAAATATGCAAGAGGGGGAAGATTTCCTATTCATTCATGAAGGTACATTAGGTATGCATTATCTATACACCTTCCATACAGGAATAGATAATGTGGAACAAAGAAATGTAGTTGGGCATTGGAGAACTCCTAATTCAGGATGGCAAGATGAACTAGTTAATGGGGTAGAAATAGAGTATCGCGGTAACATCTCAAATGTCCAATGGATTGTGTTATCTCCCGGATGTAATTGGATTGATGAGGTTCCAGAAGGGTGGGTGAAGGTTCATGTCGGTAATGCTGATTTCATGAATGGTGGCGGTGACTGGCAAATTTGGTCAACACACGCAATATGATACGAAAACTAATTCGTTTCCTCAATCCAGTTTGTCAATGATTTTCTGCCGGTCTTTACGGAAAAGTTTGAGTCGTTTATTCTTCTGTTTTGCTAATTCTTCATCGGGATTGTCTTTTAGTGATTTGAAAGGAATCCATTTGTCAGGTACTAGTTTCCACGGGACTGAAAATGCAACCAATCTAAGAAGTATTTCTGAACCTGGCAACATAAAAACTCTCAATGGCGGTACAACCACACTTACAAGGCCAAGTTGTTCGGCTGCGTTCTTTCTTTCAGTTTTGTTAGTTTTTCTCCCAAGTACAATTTTCCCTAGAGTTCCAAAAGCATCTTTTGCTTCAATGGCTTCTATTTTAGCAGCATCCCAACCATTTGATATTGCATCTTTCCATGCCTCCGGATCTTTGGCTACAGCAATGATTTCTTGTCGTTTCTCTTTTGGTAATTTTTTTGCCACTTTGTAGGCGCCTCTAGCAGCCCATGGCAAAGCTCCTAAAAGTCGTCGCAACCGCCCTTTCTTTCGTTTGGATGCAATAGAATCCTCGCCCATGGTGTTTGGAAATGGTGTTTACAGAAGAAGTCATTGACATTAAAAATAAAAAAATGGCCTAACTTGAGGGGAATCATCCCCCCAAGATAGGCCGTGTACGCAATACTATGAAAGTCCACTAAGCGCTGAGAAACTCATTTTCGCTCGCTTTGGATTTGACCGCGTAGGGTCTTGCAATCCTTTGCAGTTGCTGATAGCACACCGCGAAGGCGTCTTGAGGCGGCGTCGGTACCGCGCTCGTGCTTTTCAGCGTCTTTCATTGCCGCCATTAGGGCGTCGATCATTGCTTGTAGGTTCTGACTTACAGATGCCATGTTTTACTCGGCCTAAACGACCGCTATATATTGTTTCGGTCAAAATATCATACATTTATTACCAAATTAGGTGAAACATAGATTTTCAAGGCATTAGAAAACCTGTTTTGTTACCCTTGATATTGACTATAATGGGCTATTAAAGCCGATAAATCGTGTTGATCAACAGTAGATAGTGACCTCAATCCTCCCGTAATTGCTTGTAAACCAGGGGCACAAACTCTCCATTTTTTACGAAATCCCGTTTTCTTAGATTTTACACAATTATTTTTCTCTAATGAAATTAAGTGATGACTAATTAATTGCTGACTACAATTCAATTCATCTGCTAAAATACCTTGAGTCAAAGGCCCTTTTACTGCTTGTGAATTAGGACTCCTAGCTAAACGGTCAATGATTTTGAATTGCATTGTATCTGGAGTGAATAATTGAGGTAGGTGGGGTAAATCTTTTATTGCTGTATTTGGGGGTATTTTCATAGTGTAATAACGCTGAAACTGCCCTTCTTTTCTACACCATATTTTCCCTTGGTCTACCAATGTTTTGAGATGTATTGTTGCTTGGTGGTTTCCTAGTTGTAAAGCTCTGATTATTGCTGAAAGATGTGTACCTTGGTTACCATCTAAAAATTCTAGAATCCGTTGACGAGCATTGTCACCATCCGAACGTGGCCCGTTGCCCATCATCATACGCTGTCGGGGGCGGCAATTGAAATATGCGCTAACTTGCTTTACACAATATGTACTGCCAATCGTTAACTCATTCTGAGGTTTATGAATTTCTCAACGTGTGCGTAGGAATGAATTATCTGGTTGCATAGTCCAATCAGTGTTATCTGGTGCAAGATACACAGTCTGACCACTATTATTAGTCACATAATTTCCACCAGCCGGTAGTTGTGAATAATCTGGTACCATTCCAAGAGGCATTGGTGGCATTCCTGGTGGTGGGGCAGAGCCGTAACCCATTCCCAAATTGTCACCTTTTCCACCGCGTACAAGCATTAATCCCAATACTAATGCCACTAGTAATGCAATAACCAATGCTCCTACTACTCCAAATACTACGAAGTTATTACCTGATGCTGCACTGTTAACTTGGTCGCCATCATTTTCTGAATTATCTTCAGAATCATCTACGACGGTTTCTTTAGGACGTTCTTCAGTAATATCAAAAATAGCATCGGAAGTGGTTTCTCTATCAAAACCATTTGAATCTACTGCAATGAGAGATAATTTAATTTGATCATGGAAAAGCATTCCACCATCTTTCTCAACTGTAAATGAATAAGCGTCATTTAAATTATCAGTACTGAAGCTACCAAAATCGGTACATAATCCAGTGTCACTGTTACAAATTTGCCAAGTAATCTCAATAGCAGTTAATCCCAGTTCGCTATGGTGGGATACATTGAAGACAGGGTTTTCTGTGATATACAAATTTTCTACATGGGCCATTAAATCACCAGATTCGGTATTTGCAGACCAAATTAAAGGCAAATTGTCCACCACTTCTATAGTAACATAGTAACTATTTGCCGCATCATGTATGTCTGAAACAGTAATAGAAATTGTGTGGGTTCCTTCTTCTTCAAACCATGCCTTAATTTGTCCATTTAATGGATTGTATCTTGAACCAGGCTTCCAAGTATCACAAGAAGCTGAAGCATACAAAGGATCTACAGAATCATCAACATCACTCATACTAGAAATAATATCAAAAGTGAATTCTTCATTTACTTTGACCATTAAATTATCAAAGAAAGTAGTATCAAGTGTAGGAGCGTCATTAACATTAGTTACAATTACAGGCACTTCAACATCAGCAAATTGGCCATCTAAATCAGTAGCTCTCACAACAACCAGTGCATTACCAAAAGAATCACCATCGACACTTTCAATCATAAGCCTATGAGAATTTGTACTGGACATATCAGCAGATATTAGTGAAGTGTTGGATATATAGTGGATAGAAAGAATTAGGTTATTTATATCCGCATCTTCACCAAATGCGTCAGTATCGGAAAGATACTGAGTCAAAATTTTAGAATCGCTGGATCCTTCTTCAAATGAGATGGTAGGTATAGGAGACCAACGTGGTGCACCATTTTCTATTACTCTAACATGTAATGTTCCAGAATTTGTACTTTCTCCATCATTAATTGTTAGTTGCATTGGTTGTGATAATACATTTCCTTGTGTATCTTGTTGAACAGTATCAAAACGAACTTCAATCTCGCCAGAAGCCGCATCCCATGAACGGAATGCCGGGGAGTTGCTGGAAATTACAAGTTGATTTAATGGAGTCTCTGCATCACAAATGATTCCAGCCACATCAATCTTCTCGATTGTTTCTACCTTAACTTGAGGTTGTCCTGGATATGCTGGGCAACTATCAGGAGCATCTGCAACATTATCGGTTGTAATTACAATTGGAAGTAAATTATTCAAGGTTATTGCCCCTGAATTAACATCAGACCAATCTCCAACTTGACCTCGTGCATCAGTAAGTCTAGCTCTTATATCATAGTCCCCAATATCTGCAGTGATTTGTGTGCTAATGGTGAATACATATCTTTCAGCGGCTGTACCCGCTCCCATGAGATTACCGCCTGAAACCCAAGTACTTTCCCATTGGTTGGTACCATATGGGCTAACTTCTAATTCAGCAGTCATCGTTGTCAAATCGTCGACATTATCATTTGATATTCCTGTAACTTCAAAGTCAATACTTTCACCACGGAAAATGCTAGAAAACCCTGTTGCTATTGGTTTATTTGTTGAAGGGGCTAAATCATGAGCTGCATTTACAACTTTCTGATTATTTCCTACAGGGTCTTTTTCTCCCTGTGTCCCAGTTAATTTAACACGGAAGACAGTGTTTGGATCTGCAGCATTCATCAGGATACCGCTTGTGTCAAATTGTTCTGAAATTGATTGACTTTGTCCAATATTAAGAGAGTTTAATTGGACGGGTGAACCGATTGCATTTTCATTACCGGTACTTGTGATTTGGAAAAATTGTAGTTGTCCACCATCAGAATAATCAGCAGTTCCTGAATTTTCAACTGTAGCATCTAATTTTAGAATGTCACCAGTTTGGAATCCAGAAGATTGAGCATCTAAGTTGGTGTAAGTAAATGTGGAAATAGACAAATCCATTGGATTCATAGAACTATCAATTGCTGACAATGTGTGTTCGTTACTAGCTCCTGTGCTAGGAGATCCAGTCATTAAAGCAGCAACTACCATTGCATTGTTTACACCGCCATTAACCAAACTTGCTGGGACAGTCCATGAAAATGAAACTTGATTTCCCCCACCAAGTGAAACAGATTCAAATGAACTTCCAGAACCACTACTCTGTGATTTATATGTACCACCAGAAGTTAACCATGATTTCCAGCAATTGTGTCCTTTATATCCATTAGAGTATGGGTAAGAATTACAAGTTTCTTGAGTTAATGCAGCATATAGGTAAATGTTAGTTGGTGGAGTAGTACTACCTACATATTGTGAAGTTACAGTAATGATTAGATTGCTCCCACTTGCTGAAACTCCTGCTCCCATACTGTATTGGCTTGTAGTTGCTGCAGACATTCCTCCTCCACTACTGAACATTGAATCATAACAAGTATTTGAGCCACAACCACTTGCTCTCTTATCTAAACGGTCTCCCCAATAAGAATCGGGTGCCCCACTCGCTGTCCATGGCCAGTTATAGTTGGCTGTATTTCCTGCTCTAGTAGTATCAGTATCGCCGTAAGATTGTGATTGATAAGAAATATAGACATATCTGTCAGGATAATCAGTCTTTAATTTGTTATGTGCTGGCGAACCATATTGATAACAATAACCACAATTATCAGATGTGATATATTGAGAAAATACAACATGGCCCGGGTCAGATGCACTAAACACCACATCTTCAGTTTCTAAAGCAATCATATTTTCACTTTCGGTCTCTTTCACAGCATCAATTAGAGTTCCCCAACCCATCATTAACATCAGTGCAATCAAAATAATAGGGGCTACGCTACGCCTCGCCATGCCTATCGCTGGTCCTTAAGTCAATAATAAGTAAAGTGGGAGGTTGTATTGGTAGACTTTTTTAATATAAATTATATTATTATGAAATAAACATCGTTTTTTAATCATTTATGGTGATTAATGTTTGTGAAATAATCCAAATTAATTATTATTCAATTATTTCTCTTTCTATCCCTGCCAAGTCTTGCAACCGATTCCAAAAGGAAAGTCTATCCGCTTCAGAAGCAAGTATGGCTTCGCTGGGTTCACCATTCTTGAACTGTTTACGGAATCTCCCTTCAGTGATTGCAAAATCACGGAACATTATATCCTCAAACTCACCATCTTCATTCTTCTTTCGATGCCAATCACGACTTGAGCTTGGGTTACCCCGTAGACTCCATTTGTCACTCATTCGTGGACCTTTACGGGGATCAAAGACATAGATGGGAAATGCACGGGTGTCTACTGCCAAGCGTGCTTGGCGAGTTGCTGCATCATCAGCAACACCGTGTTCGGGTTGACAAGTAGTATATACGCTAATAACGGCAGGCCCGTCAAACTCATTTGCTTCCATGATACATTTGTAGAAGTGATTGGGCAATGCGGTAACTGTTTGAGCAACATAGACGTGGGGGTGCATGGCTGCTAGAGTACCAATTTCCTTGCGTCGTTCAGTTTTGCCATGGATATCTTTACCGTGTGCAGCAAATTTTGCGTCCTGGCCTGTAAATGAGGCAGTGGAGGCTTGACCTCCCGTATTGGAATATACCTGAGTATCAAGGACGAGGACTTTGATGTTCATGCCGCTAGATAACATTCTTGAAAGTGCGCCAAAACCGATGTCAAGCATAGCACCATCCCCACCGATAACCCAGAGTTTCTTATCTTCCCAACCGATTTGATCCCAACGAGCACGAACTCCCATTGCATCAGTTGGCCCGTTTTCGAATAGAGAATTGGTCCAAGGAATATCCCATGGATTAAACGGATATGTTGAACCATATACTGTAGAACAACCAGTGGAATTTACAACTCCAAAATTTTCTTTACCATAGACGAATCCTGTGGCAGCAGTCATCATACGTAACGCAGTAGCTTCTCCACAACCTGCACACGAACCAGCTCCACCAACATAGAGAAGTGACTCGTCTGCAAGCATCATGTCCATCAATGATTTCTCATTTATGTAATCATGATCGGTTGGGCCAAGTGCTTGATAGAAATCCCATAACCTTCGGTGATGATCAAGACCGAACTTCTCCTTACTAACCATCGCTAATGCATCTTTGTCGCCACAAACAGTAACACATTCAGCACACCCTTTACATTTTGATGGATCTATAAAAATTCCAAATCGCCCGGGTTTCTGACCCTTTTTCTCACGATTATCCCAATATTTACGAGTCTTTGGCCATAGTCGATCCATTTCAGAACGATCTTCCTCTGGAAGTTGTTGAATATTTATGTCAAGCGTTTCCTCATCAACCACCTTTCCTAAAATCGCAGTGTCTGGACACATAGTAACACAATCCATGCACCCAACGCACGCTTCAGCAATGAATTCTGGAATTTCAGGAGCAATGTATGAGAAATCTCGGAATTTGCCAGAACCAGGTCCAATAATTGAACGAGCATGTACTGTGTCAGCAGGCAAGGATTCGGGGGCGGATCCGTCGTTGTAAGCACCAATTATTCGCTTCTCAAAATCATCTTTATCGAAGAAATCTTCATCATGGGCAGTTGGTAAATGAATGGTCATGTTTCCGCCTCCATTGTAGCAATATCTGTTGCGGTGATAAGTTGTACTTCATCATAACCCCGTCGTACACAGGTAAGATTGTCTTGAACCACTTGTTCACCACGTTTTCCGAAGTATTTCCTTAGTGATTTTTCAATGGCAGGATACATTTCTGCATCATCCATACCTTGAGCAAATGGGGTGGATTTGAGGAATATCCCAAGCAACACAATTCCTTGCATTCTAACAACAAGATCTGCACTACTACTAACTTCTCTTGCAATCTTGGCAGTATCTAAGTAAAGCACATTGAGATTACGATTACTAATTTCATTTTGCGCCCATGTAGGTAATTTTGAAATGACCTCTGTTGGACTTTCTGCAGTTGATTGAATAAATACAGTACCATCATCCTTGAGACCTTTCAGAGGATTACCGGTAGAAAATGCATTTACATCTTGTACAGCAATAAAATCGAGGATATCAAGTTCGTGGTGAATGCGTACGTGTTCATCTGCTATACTAAGATAGAAATTGGTGGGTAACCCTTTCTTTTCTGAACCATACTTAGGATAAGCTTGGACATATTTTCCAAATAAATCAGCAGATATTGTGGCGATTACCTTGTTAGTGGTTACGCTACCAAATCCACCAACACTATGCCCACGCATACTGAAAGATCCCTCTGGGCGCCCGTCTACTGTTTGAGTGCGCTCAAGAACAGTTGGGTGATCAATACCAAGTGTGAAGTAACGAGACTTTTCATCTGATGCAAGCAAGTCATATACCGCAATGATATCTGCTGAAGTAATATCACGTGAACCTAAGCCGTAGGCGCCAGTGTGTACCTTTGGGCTAAATCCTTCATCAAAGAGTGCCGCTTTGGTCTCTGCAGTAAGTGGATTATCGCCAGCTAGGGGGTCATCCATTCGTTCTAGAATGGCTACGGATTTGCACCCCCCAATCATTCGTGCCAATTCTTGTCCTGGGAATGGGCGGAAACATGTAACATGAACACAACCGACTTTCCTCCCCTCTTCGCGAAGGCGATCCACAACAGCAGTTGCGGTTTCAATCATCGAACCTATCCCGACGATTGCAAATTCTGCATCTTCCATCTGATAGCCTTCAATGAGGTCATAGTGGCGACCAGTTAAGTCGCCAAATTCTCGCATTGCTTCCATGATTGCTGGCTTGACTTGATCAGTAAAATGCCGTTGCGCTATTTTACCCTTCATGTATGCGTCTTGATTTTGTACAACTCCAGTCATGATTGGATGGTATGGGTCAAACAAATTCCTAAGTTTTGTCTTGGGGTCTCCAACAAAGTCTCTCATCATCTCTGGTTCAAGTAGACGTACATTCTCAATGGTATGCGTAGTAAGAAAACCGTCTTGAACATTAAAGAATGGGGTTTGGCTATTCTCTGCAGCTCGCCTACAGATAAGAGCCATGTCTCCACTTTCTTGAGCATTACGAGCAAAGAGAATCCCCCAACCAGTATCGGATACACCCATAATATCATCATGGCCAGCATGAACATTCAGAGATTGACTTGTCATCGCCCTAGAGCCGATGTGGAAAACAATTGGTAAGCGCTTTCCGCTGATGACATAGAGTACTTCCTTCATTAAAATCAGCCCTTGGCCGCTGGTGAAATTAGTTACTCTGCCCCCGGCAACAGCAAAGCCCTCTGCAGCAGAGGCCGAGGAGTGCTCCGATTCTGGTTCGATAAATGCAAGACGAGTTCCCCAAAGATTCTCCTTGCCGTTTGCAACCTCTAAGTTGTATCCAACTCCCATTGTAGTAGATGAGGTAATTGGATAGGCACAGGACCCATCTGTAATGTGACTTTCAACCCATACAACATTTCCAGCACCATCAGTGGTGGTCGGAATTCCAGGATATTGTATATCAGACATAATCTCACCAATTTTAACTTCATTGAAGGCTGACGACCTTTGGGTCGTGTGCCACGAATTAGCGTTCTCATATTACCGTTTGGAGATAACAATTGTTCAAATTAACTTAGTGTGTGGTGTAATGGTGGAACCCAAGTCCCATTATTTCTTGAATAATCTAGTAGATGCCAGTATAATGAATCAACTAGATAATTTTGATTTATTAGTATGTTTTCTTGAACACAAATGGATTTCTTAGTGATTTTTTTCCATTGGTAATTTGATAATAATTTCAAAAAAGGAATTCTTAGGGCAGGGCCAGTTATAGGAATACCACCCCATGTTTTCCAACTTCTTTCTACAATTCCTTTACGGAAAAGAATGCTTCTTACAGCCTGCCAATCTCTTTTTTCTCCCGCTTTTTTACGAGTAAGGAATGAATGATTAATTGAGGAATCCAAAATTATTCCTTCTCTACTAATGATGTCGGCCATCCATGGAGCAATATAACCTCCAGGTGCTCTAAACCAAGGCCTAAATTTATCTCCTGCAAAACGTGAAAGAAGACTAATTGAAAATGACAAATCGTGATGAAACCTCTCAGGATCCTTGGGCCAAGCAGACCAACAACGATGTTTATGTCCATGTGTTCCAATGGTAACTAAATTATCACTTTGTAATAGATTTCTTAAATGATTTGAAAAACGTTCATCTTCTAATTGTTCAGATATAACAAATAGAGTTATTGGAATTCCTTTTCCTGCATTATTTCTCCAATTAATGAACCCTTTCCATGCTAATTCTAGAGTATCAGTCATGGAATAATGTGCTTCTTCTACTTTCTTTTTAGTTCGTGTGGGGTGGCCATAATTATTGGGGTGGTGGCATAAATCGTCAGTGTCGATAGAAAGCCAAATTGTGCCTTGATCAGATTCCTTAGATACAGGGATTGGTAAACGCGGTAAAATGTAGGTGACATGTTCTCGTGATTTACCTGCAACTTCGACTTTCCCATCACCTTCTGGTGCTCTGATTCCATGAAATAAATCCACTAATGATTTACATGTTGCTAATCCAGCAGTATTTTCCGGGTCCACTGTAATTTCAACCGCAGTCGGTCCGCCTTGAGTAGTTGAAATCCAGTCTAAACATCTAATTGATGTTCGTTTTGCAATCCCTCGTCGGCACGCACTCTTGCGTACCCAATACCCAAGATTCCAATGTGCTCTTCTTGTTCGTGTATATCTATCAAAGGCTAGTAAACCAAGAAAAGAATCATCTCTAGAATCTATAATAGCCCAATGATATGCCCTTCCAATTTTCCCCATATTGTTAACATCAATTAGATAATCGTTTAGTTGAGATAACATTTCATCATTGATATCATACCAAGGCAATCCATGTACTACCTCGGGCATTGATTCTTCAAATGCTTCAACTAATGCTTCAAGATGGATGGGGCCTGCGGGTCTTAGAACTAATTCGCTGTCAACTACGAGAGTTGGGATGGCCCGCATCATGGTTCTCGAATAGTCATGTTGTGTTATGATTTCGCCAAATAAGAATATTAGTAAACCCTAATGCGTGTTCTTGTGATACTATTCTTCTTCACCAGAAGATTCCAATGATGCTGCATACCATGATTCAAGGTATTCAACGCGCGCCTCGTCCAATCCGAGATTCTTGGCTTGCAAAGTCAGCAATTTCCTCTCATTTTCTGTTAGGATACCATCATCCATCACCATGGCGTAGGCTTCAAGGTAACTCTGTTCTTCTTTGGTGAATGCTTCGGGCATCAAGATGAAGACGAGAATGTTAATTGTATTGTAAATTGGCTTCCTCATAACTGTCAGCGGAACACCTACGACAAGTGCACTCGCAACCCCTCCATATGGAAGTCTGCCCTCCAATAATTCAGCAACAATAAGAATAGCCACAGCACCGACGAAGACGAAGACACCCCAAGACATGCTTCTTCGCAATGTATCATCGATACCGAGAATGTCATTTTTAAGAATCGCATAACTGAACATAAATCCTTCAAACATGCCGGTGAGCAAGATGCTGAACATAAATCCGTATAGGCAATACAGATAGATTGGTAATAGGTCTCCGTCAATCGAAGCTAAGTCAGCTAAATTGAAGTCGCCGAATCTTGCCGTCATGTAAACGATAGACATGACTAGTAAACCCTTAATTGTCGCTTTTCCAGCAAATCCAATGAACAACGAGCGAGCTTCATTCGCTTGATTCTCCATCCCGTCTTCTTCATCAAATCGTTTCCATGCGCCGCGCATTAGGAAGGCAGCAACAATGGCGGAAAGGGGAGGGGCGAGAAGCAAAAGTTTGCCGGCGTCGGAACTGCCGGGTACAAACCAAGAATAAGGGAAGGATTCCTCAGTCTCGACACAACCTGCCTCGATTGGAGGTGAACCAGGTGTAGCAGTAAGAATCACTTCTTCATCAATAGCATTACACTCAATGTGATAGTTCCCACCAAAGGCCCCTACAACACTTCCACTTGAAGAAATCAAAGCCCCGATGAGAATTGCAGTGAACACCGGAAGTGCCCACCAAAGATTGTTTCGGATCTTTTCATTTGCCATGAAATTCAACCGTTTGGTTGGATAGAATGAAATTGTGGAGAGGTACATGAACAGACACAAAAGTGAGCAGAAATACCACCCTACTCGGTAGTATTGCATCACGTCCAACATGTCCGCACTGAAAGGGTATGTGTTGTACCAAGAGGCCATTACCCGATACCCTTCGGCAAATAGAAGAATTGCCATGAAGCGATTTTCCGGTGCGTGGCTTCGTGCTTTGAGAATCAGTATAGCTAAGAAACAGAGTACAATAAGTGTCAAAATCGAGAGTATGCAAATGATGTAAGTTAATCCCAAGGTATCTCCTGTCTGGAAATTGATTTGTGTAAATTTGTCCCAGTAGTAGGGTAGAATGGGCCCCATTCCTTCCAGTGCCATCGCTAAGCCGTTGTTCAGTATTCCCAAAAACTTAACCCTAAAACAAGAAATAAATCACATTTATTCAATGGTAATGAATCTCACCACTTAACAAGTGCATCGTAATAATTACGTTTAACTCAATATTTACATTCCTAGACTAGTTAATGCCGTGGCCACATGCTGATCATCTGGGTGAAGACGTCGGGCAGATTCTAGCATTGTGCGCAATGCATCTTCTCGTCCAATCTTTTTGAGGACTACTCCTACATGAAATAGAATTTCAATACGGTCGCCTAAATGAGGTCCTAATTTATCAAGGCTACGAGTTGCATTAGCAATATCTCCAGCCTTGACTAATTCCATAACTTGTCTCAATGCCTTTTTGACAGTTAAATCATCATATGCATCTTGTTGTGGCCAAGGCCACATTTCACCTTCACGACTAGGTACTTCGTTTACTATGGGTTCTTGAGAATTTCCTGTGTCGATATCAACTGTTTGGCTGAAAGCATCAGGGTCAGGTCGATTAGTTGGCATAGTAGGAAGAGATGGTGCTCCGGAGTTTTTAGTAGTGGTTGATTCCTTAGTTGGGATTGCGGGCAATGCTGGCAGTGCGGGAGCTGTTGCACCATTCACATCGGTTGATTTTAATCCAGGTAATTGGGGGATGGTAGGTTTTACATTCGCGCTATTTCGCTCTGGTGCCGGAGCCTCATTTGAAGCAGCGTTTTCTACAGAAATGCCAGAGTTTGTTTGAGTGGCTCCAGTTTCATCATCATCTTTTACATCAGATGGGTCTGAAAGTGGGGCATCTTCATCATCACTAAATCCAGTGGCACCTGATGGTAGTAATGGTACCACTAAATCAACTCTATGTTCTGGTTCGTCAATAGGATCAGTATCATTTACAGCAGTAGGGACAACGAATTTTTCTACATTCTTTGGGGCATCTTTGCTAGTTAATTCATATTCTCCATCATCTAAATCTGTCGTATCTTGCTTAAGTGCTGTAGGGACATCATCTACTATCGCAGCAAAATTTGGGGCTGCAGAAAGTGAAACAGATTCAGAATCTTCTTCATATTGACTTACATCAATTGTTACATCATCCATTTCAAAACTGTGTTTAGACCAATCAACTATTTCACCATCATCTTCATCTTCATCATCAGCAAGGAGTTCATCAAATAATGAACTGCTAACTTCTTGATCAATGCCATCGTTTTGTTCAATAATGCTTTTTCCTAATTGATGGTAGCATTTTGGGCATTCAACGGTATCGTCTGGAGAAACTTCACCACATAATGGGCAAGTAATACCGGACTCATCTTTGCCCTTACGCCATCGTCCGAACATTTCCCTCAATATCTATCGGCGCACGATTAAGGTATAATAGTCACCATCAAATGATTGAAGAATTGTTTCTTCTCTTTATTGGTATTATTGGAAGGTTGAAGGGTAATAGGTTCATCGGAGTAATTGTGGGGGGTAATAAAAGAGGGGAGGTTCGCCGAATCAAACCCAATAATAATGCCTCTATCAATAAAGATAATTCTCTAGAGCCCACTACGAGATTTATTAGAGCACAAGATTTCTACAATAGATATTCAAAATTAATTAAGTGGGAATTAGAAGATGAAATGTCTCAAGTAGAAGACAGATTACGTAAATGGTCCAAACATAAATTGGTTACCCACGGATATACATTAGTTGGACTACAGGCAAAAAATAATGGTTGGCTTTTTGGAGAAAGAATAGTTAGATTTAGTGCTAGTAAAGGAGCATCATTGGGTAGTCATCGCTTCTCTCAAGGAGACATAGTTACGATTTGTCGTTCTGATCCACTAAAAGAAAACCCGATTGAAGGAATTGTATTATTGAGGAAAAGAAACTCTTTATCCGTAGTTGTTTCAGAAAACTTAGACAAAATCAAAGTAGGTGTCTGGAGAGTTGATAGGGGTGCCAATCGTGTTGCACATGATAGGATGCAAGATGCTTTACGTGAGATTCTTAGAGATGAACCTCCAACCCAACTCGCTGATTTGTTGCTTGGGCGACCTAGAGATATCAATGAGTCTGCCAAAATTGGTCCTAATTTCCGCGGTGTAAAGAAACGAGAGGTATCTCCTCCTCATGATTTAAATGAAAGTCAAATTAATGCTTTTAATGCAGCAATGAATCAGAGACTAAGTTTAATTCAAGGACCACCAGGTACCGGAAAAACTCATACTGCTGTAAGAATTTTGAAAGGTTGGTCAGAACAGGTTACAGGGCCAATTCTTGCAGCTGCTGACAGTAATGTTGCAGTTGATAATTTATTAGAAGGTTTATTAGAACTTGGTGTAAATGCAATTAGAGTTGGTCAACCCGTTAAAGTTAGAGCACAATTACGGGGTGCAACTGTAAGGGCAAGGGTTGAAGATCACCCATTGCAGGAAGAAGTCAGAGAATTAATCGGGCTGCAAGAAAATTTACAACGAAGAATTTCTGCTTTGAAAGGAAAAGAAAGAGGTCTCGCCCACCGCGATTTGAAATTGGGATGGAAAGAAATTCGTGCTCTGGAAAATTCAATGACTGAGGATGTTATTGAAAGAGCAGATGTTGTTTGTTCAACTTGTATTGGGGTAGGGCACATGATGCTTGAAAACCGAAAATTTTCAAATATATTAATCGATGAAGCAACTCAAGCAATTGAACCAGCCACATGGGTTCCAATAATGCGTGGAAGTCGTAGGATAGTGTTGGTGGGTGACCACAAGCAACTTCCACCAACAGTAATTTCACACCGGGCTGAAAATGATGGATTACGTCTTAGTATGTTCGAACGCCTAGTTGAAATAGGGTTAGAGCCTCAAATGTTGAAAACTCAGTACCGCATGCATCCAGTAATTTCTGAATTCTCTTCTGCTAGATACTACGATAATCAATTAGAAAATGGGGTTTCTTCTCAAGAACGTCAGGCCCCTGCTGGGTTTTTGTGGCCTGATTGGGATGCTCCTGTCGCATTTATTCCAATAGACGGTTCTGAAGAGTTGGCAGCAGATGGTAAGTCTAGACTTAATCGTGATGAGGCCGGATGGGTTGTAAAAATTGTAGATGATTTATTATCGCCGGGCGATTTACATCCTTCGGATATTGGTGTAGTTTCTCCATATAATGGCCAAGTCCAATTATTAACAGATTTATTAGATGGGCGTGGGATACTTGCCGGGGAAATCAATGATGAATCAGATGGATTAGAAATCCGTAGTATTGATGGTTATCAAGGTAGGTAAAAGGAAGTTATTATTTTATCAACAGTAAGGGCAAATGAAAATGGAGAGGTTGGATTTTTGTCTGATCATAGGAGATTGAATGTTGCTTTAACTAGGTCTAAACGAGGATTAATTGTAGTTGGTTCCCCTAATACCTTACGTCATGATGTTGATTGGGAGAGTTGGCTTGATTGGGCACGTGAGAGAAAACTTGAGGCGTGGCACGTCCTCCAAAGTGGTTGAGGGTGGTTAAATGAGTGATGGCGAGCCCGTAATTTCTCATCATCAAGGTGGAAATGTAAATCCTGCTAAAATGGCTGTTCAAGAAGATTCTAGTAATGTTACAATTCCAGAAGGTACAATTTTTGCTAGTACTGGGACGCGCGCATTTGCTTACATTTTGGATACAATTTTTGTAATGGGTGTTTTATATCTTTTAACTTCAATTCTTGGTGGTCAAGCGGCGAGTATTGTCCAAGCATACAATATTTCATTGTTAACGGGTGGTGGTAAATCTACTACATTATTTATTGTAGATTGGTTCTTGATCTTCGGGTCCAATTATTTCTATCATAAATATACAGGAATTAAGTTTTCTAGAACTCTAGCTCAGCGTTGGCTGGGCTTAGCGATTGTCAAAGTTGATGGTGGTCCATTAACACGAATGGATTGGGATAGACGAGCATTGAGAAAAATTTGCTATGCACTCCCAGTAATTGGTTGGCTATGGTTTGGATTTAGAGATATGATGCGAATTCATAGGAGACACACACACCAAAGTTCTATCGATTTAGTAGTTGCTTCAATTGTGGTAGATGGTAATTCATTGTCGCCAGCGAATCGTAAGCATTTGAAATGAGGTTTTATCATATGCCCTTAAGAGGGTGCGCTTCAAGTAATGGTGCTATAGTCGGAGTATTGGTGAGACAATGATTGAGGGCACTGTTATCAACAGCGGAGCGTTAAAGATACGTGTTCATTGTGTTGTAGAAGATATTGATGATGATGACAGGGATGCACTAAGAATAGTCATAGAAGTTACCAACGAAGGCGTCAATGAAACTAGAATAGTAAATACCAAAATGCGAACAATGGATGGTGGCGGGGTTGAACCTTACGAGTCCGCAGGCGTTATTTCACCAGGTATGAGAGAAGATTTTTCATATTTCGTCCCTAATGATTCAGGCGCTTGGTTATTCAAAATAGAACATGATGCTGGAGACGGTGTTAAAAAATCTGAATTAGGCCCTCATTCATCTGACATGCGAATAGCAGAGACTTTTCGTAAACCTATAGCAGATAGTGGAAAAGGGAATGCAGTGGGGGGTAGTATCTTTGAATCTGCTTTTGATGCTGCTATGACTGGTTTTGGTGAAGAAATAGAAATTGTGTCCCCCACTCCTCCGCCAACAAATACCTTAGATCCATTAGCCTCAGCTTTCACATCAGAAATTTCTACAAATAATGTTGTTCCCTCACCTTCACAAAATAATTTGTTAGAACCCGCACGTGCGCCTATATCAACACCAGAACCACAAATATCTCAACCCCAAGTTGCAACAAATAATACTCCCAAATCGCCCCAGTCTCAGCAAATGCCACCAGGAGGAATGCCACCAGGAGGAATGCCACCAGGAGGAATGCCACCAGGAGGAATGCCACCAGGAGGAATGCCACCAAGAGGAA
>PBXQ01000066.1 GCA_002727675.1 Thermoplasmata archaeon
TCCATTGACACCATCAGCACCATTGACACCATCAACCCCTGGTGGTCCGGCGGGACCTGTTAGATTGACGAACGCCCAACCTGCACTTGTGCAAGTCTCAAAACCAGCAGTAGAAGCCACATAGTACAACCTTCCTAGTGTAGCAGATCCACAGGCGGGTAAATCACTGCCTGAATCTACATAATAGACGTCCCATTCATCATTAAATTGGTTATCATCTATACCTTCATCAGGTGATTCATCACCTGTAGAATCATTATTCATCATAGCATAACTACCCATTCCAACTAACATTAGCAGAACTAGTATGGGTGCAATTACTTCCTTACGCATGTTTCCGCGTTAATGTCATAATTATTATAATTACTATAATTCTAATTCCCACAATTCATCTCCAACATAATGAATTGATTTAACTGCTTTTCCAGATGTTGCGGTAACCATCTCATCAGCATTCATTTTTGCCCAACCAATTGCCAATGGTTTACGATGTTCTTGGTCTCGAATCCATATCAGATCTCCTTCTTCAATTGATTCACAAGCAGAATGAATCCCTGCTGCCATACAGTCTGCACCGTTCAATAAGAAAGGAATTGCTCCGTGGTCAACTTCACACCACTTCATTTCCAAATCCCAAGCAAGACACCCACGCAGTGTAGGAAATGCTATTCGCTCACTTCCTTCGTTAGGTGAAACTTCCATAGCCAGAGGTGATTTATTCACAATCAATAATGACCAAGGTCCATATTCTGCTTGTTCTAAAAAAGTGGATGAAAGATCTACTTCTAATTCAAGTGGCTGACTTAGTCTTTCAATCAATCCCTTGATTTTTTTGTGCCGGACTGGCTTACGTTGCTTGAGTTTCCAATCCCTCGCCATGTTAGTTCGGTACAGCCGACAATCCTTCAACCCTCTTCTTATTTGGGCTAAACTTGAGAACTAACCCCCCTTGCCATAATCATGAACGGTGCGTGGGGGGTTAAGAGAAATTACCATGCACATGCAAAGGAAATGGGGGGTGAGGCGCCTTCTACTCCAAACTTTTTCTTCATGCCACCCACAGCAGTAGTGGAGGCTGATAAACAAGGTAATGTTGCAATGTCTCTGGGTAATTCAGAAAACCAAATCGAACATGAAGTCGAGTTAGTCGTGAAACTTGGAAAGCATAACAAACCAGTTCTAATGGCTATTGGCTGCGATACTACAGATCGGACAATTCAAGCAGAGGCAAAAAGAAAGGGTATTTCTTGGATAGAAGCAAAAGGGTTTCCTGGTGCAGCAGTTATTGGTACATGGGTTCCTTACAAGTCAGGAGAATATGAAATCGGACTTACAGTTAATGGAGAACTTAGGCAGATTTCTAACACCTCATTGATGATTCATTCTGTTGAAGTTTTGATATCAGCACTTAGTGAAAAAGAGAATTTGATAGAAGGTGATTTGATTTTTACAGGAACTCCAGCAGGCGTTGGTTCTCTAACTCCTGGTGATAAAGTTAAAGCTTGGCTAAAGGATGATCAACAATCAATAATGAGTTATTTCTTAGCCATTTGTAAATGATTCAAGGTGGTACAGATTCGTGTAAATTTAGCGCTTGTCGTGCTTTTTCAATATCATCTGCACTGAAAACTACTTCAGTATCGCCACGATATTTTGATAGAATATAAATTGAATTTAGATTCACCCCAGCATCTGAAAGCCTTCGTGAAAACTGGGCAAGTACTCCAGGTTCATCTGGCATAACCACCTTGATTAATTCTGCAACAGTATATTTCACTCCCAGTTTATCCAATACTGCTTTTGTTTGTGGTATTTGTTCAGTTACTAATGCGACGTTTGGTGCTACCTTTCCAATAGCACATATTGTCTCAATATTGATATTCGCCTCTGCCAATGCTTCAGCAACTATTGCTAAAGAACCGGGTTGGTCAACAAGTTCCATACTAATTTCCATCATACATATCAGCCTCATTTGTCTCGGCTTCGCTTCATTATTTACCACTATTGGCGAAAGTGTGGCATTATAGTGGCTTTCAAATAAGGGAAGCAGGTCGGCCGCATCCCAGAGGGATGATTATGGCACACTGGCATGGTATCTCAAGACGTAAGCCAACAGGCGGTCGTTTGAAGCGTCCAAATCGATATCGCGGTAAGCGAAGAACCGAAATTGCATCGGAAAAACAATTTGCAACAATTGGTGAACCTGTTCGCAAAGTATACAGAAAAAGATCTGGTCTTCAAACAGTTCGTATTCTAGCAGATGAAATTGTAAATGTTAATGACCCAAGTAAGGGCATAACAAAACAAGCAAAGTTGGTTACAGTGGTAGATAGTCCTGCAGATGTGAACTACGTTCGTAGAAATATTCTAACTAAGGGTGCAGTAGTTGAAACTGATATGGGTAAGGTGCGTTTAACCTCTCGTCCCGGAAAGGATGGAGTGCTAAATGGCGTTCTTCTCGTAGAGTGAGTATCGTAGCCCTGATATGGGCTGATGTTTTCGGGACAATGAGGTAGACATATGTCCGAGCACAATCCTGACCGAATAGTTCTATGGCCAGGGTACTTTAATTCTAAATTATCACGAAAACAAGGAAGAAGAGTTTCCAAAGACTCATCTGTTGCAAATCCTACTTTAGACACACTTGCTCTTGCTGCTCGTAGTGTTGGTTTATCAAAGATGAAAAGAGATGCTGAGATATCTCATCCCAAACGACCTTCATTAAAAGAGGGAAGATTGTGGTTATCCAAAAAAGACTTACAATCTACTTTAGGGGTCTCTAGTAAAGAGGCTGCGATTAAGACAATTGGAAGTAAATGGAATACTCAACAATCCGATTTGAAAGAAAAAGAAGAGGCTGCGAAAAAGGCAGGTCCAAAAACAGGAGACCGCCAAGCTCGTTCTCAGAGAAAACAAATCAAGTCTAGGGGTGGTAGCAAACGCCAAAAGAAGCAAAAGTGGAAATTATGACTATCCAAAATCATTAGTGAGTGACCCATGCCGCTGCCTAATGGCCAACTTGAAGTTAGTAATGCAAAACGTTGCAGCTTTCATATTCGGTCTTTTTTTCCTCAATGTAGGAGTACAACATTTTCTAGATCCGACTTGGTTTGAACCAATTGTTCCATCAATATTAGGAAATGCAACTTTCTGGGTATATGCCAGTGGTGTTGTTGAAATCTTTCTTGGATTTGCAATTATGTTACCCAAAACTCGTTCATGGTCGGGGCCTTTAACTGCATTATTTCTTATTGTATTATATGCCGCAAATCTAAACATGTGGGTAAATGATTTAGAATTAGGAGATGGTACATCTTTATCACCAATTGGACATATTTTGAGAATGCTTGTTCAATTTTTAATGATAATTGTAGTACTGTGGTTAGGTAATTGGACTTGGTATGAATTTCATAGAGATTGGTCTAATGTGGATTATTCTACTCTTCATAATGGCTTAGGTTTCCCTCCAGATTTTATGTGGGGTGTCGCAACAGCATCGCATCAAATTGAAGGTGGGAATAAAAATAACTGGACAGAATTTGAACCCAAATCTAAGAGTGGGCAATTGAGTGGAGATGCATGTGATCATTGGAATCGCATGGAAGAAGATATTGAATTAATTGTAAACCTAAATGTTAATCATTATCGTTTTTCGATAGAATGGAGTCGCATAGAACCAGTTAATGGACAATGGAATCAAGATGCTTTAGATTGGTATTCTAAATTAGTAGATAAGTTGTTAGTTAGGGGAATTCAACCGATGGCAACTTTACATCATTTCACCCACCCTATTTGGTGGCAAGAAAAAGGTGGTTTCGAGAAGGAAGACAACATCGAACATTGGGTGCGGTTTTGTGAGAAAATGTTTGAATTATTATCTGATCGTGTTAAATGGTGGTGCACCATAAATGAACCTGCAGTATTTGCAACAATGGGTTATGTTTTAGGTGAATTTCCTCCAGGTGTACGTTCCTTCAAGCGAATGAAAATCGTATCAAGAAATTTGATGATTGCTCACGCAAATTGTTACAGTAAAATCAAATCAATGAGAAATGGAAAAAGTGTAAAAGTTGGTCTAGTAAAAAACATCAATATTTTCGACCCGTATCGTCGTTGGAATCCTTTGCATTGGATACAATCATTATTACTAGATGGTATGTTTAACAGGTGCTGGATAAATGGAATTCATACAGGGAGATTCAAATCCCCTAGTGGATTATTTTCCGAAAAAATACCCGGGCTTAAAGGAAGTAGCGATTTTATTGGTCTAAATTATTACACTCATCTTCTAACAACTCCTTTTATGCCTACTAAAGTAGAAATTGATCCAATTATTCGTCCCTGGGAAGAAAGAACTGACTTCCGTTATCCAATGTATGCAGAAGGTTTGCAACGTTCGTTTGAAATGGTATCAAAATTAAAAATTCCAATAATTGTAACTGAAAATGGTGTGGCTGATGATGACGACGACATGAGGCCTGAACATATTCGTAGACATTTACTATTAACATCTGAAGCAATTGCAAATGGGATTGATATACGTGGATTCTTTCATTGGAGTTTAATGGACAATTTCGAATGGGCTGAAGGCTATGATTTAAGATTTGGACTTTATCATGTAAATTACGAAACTCAAGAACGTAATCTCAAAGAAAGTGGTAAATTGTATTCAAATATAGTAAAGTCCCATCGTATGCCACAGGTTGTTATTCTAGCAGGTGGTTTAGGCACTAGGATGAAAGAGGTGTCTAAAAAGACACCAAAATCTCTGATTAATGTGGGTAATAAGCCAATATTGAGTCATATCTTGGATTGGGCTCAAACTCAAGGTTGTACCAATGCACTAATTTTGACAGGACATTTAGGGGAACAATTCGAGGGCTTTTCACATCAAGGGATGAGTCTGAAATTTCATCAAGAGATAACTCCACTTGGCACGGGCGGAGCATTATGGAATGCTAAGGAATATTTGGATGATGAATTTATTTTGTTATGGGGCGATGATTTTCATCCCATTAATTATCATTCATTAGTATCACATCATCGTCATGAAAAGGCCCCTATCACTATGACTGTAACAGAATCACATGATACAATGAATCTACAACATGAAAATGGAAAGGTAATTGCATATAATAAGTTAGAAACTAAATTAGATAATTTCAATGGATATGAGGCTGGTACAAGTGTTGTCAACAAAGTAGTAGTAGAAAATTTTGGTCGCGACGGTAAATGGAGTTGGGAAGAGACAGTTTATCCAGAGTTATCGGGTGAAATTATAGCTCATTATGATAATACAAAATTCTGGGATATGGGTACTCCGGAAAGATTGGCACTACTAGTTGATTTCTTCAACCAAAGCCGGCCCTGATGAAACAACAACAGGTAGTTCTGGCAGAACCTCTGAATTTTCTACAAGAACTAGAATCATCCCTCCAAATCCACCCCCCATCATTCTAGCGCCTAGTACACCGTTGGTTTCTTGAAGTGATTTTACTTGTTCATCTATTTCTGTAAGACTAACTCCTAGTTTTGACAATGAATCATGTGACTGGTTCATCAATTCTCCTAATTTTCTGGCAGATGCAGAAAGTGCATATTTTACTCGCTCATTTTCTTTTGGTACATGTTTGTGAATATATTCACTATCTTTGTTATAATCAGTGTTGGCTAAGATTCTATGAATCTTTGAATCAACTAATTTAAAGATCCAAGTTTCAGGAATTACGCTGTATTCAATTGAATTATCTGAGAAGTCAATAAGAGTAGCACACCCCTTTTTTGCAAACATGATTGCCATTTGGTCAAGCAAACCACATGGTGTTTTCAATACTTCATTCTCAATTCGTTGTGCTTCTTTACATGCTTCAAGTGGGTCAATATTACCTTTAGCACAAAGCACTATTGCAAGACATAAAGCTGCTGATGAGGCCATTCCTTTGCCAATTGGGATGCTACTAGAAATTGTCAGTTCAGCAGGGCCCCCGCCAACAGCACACCAAAGTTTGACTAAATGTTGTTCACCTAATAATCCGTTTTCTCTTTCAATAACATCTAGAACAAGATAATCATCAATTGCGAATGGAAGGGCTAAACCCCCTTCATAGTCTGTATGCTCACCGATAATGTTGACCCTTGCAGGTACGGTAGCGCGGCGATGCATGCTTCTTCCACCAAGGACTTCTATATCAGAACTAAGATTGAAAATTCATTCTTCTTCACTCAATAATTCATTGTTATCTACCGGTCTTAGATCTAGCATGAAACTGAATACAGTAAACACGATTCCTAGAACAAGGAAATATTCCCACATGGCTGCATAGTTTAAAATTGGATAAACTGAAGATGTACAGAATTCTAGCATATTGTGGCTAGATGAGTTCCATGTATCCCAATCAAAACCTTCTGTCCAAACTTTAGATTGGGCGGCAATCATCTGCCACAGTCCTATAATTGCAATTAAAGAAGGAACTAAACGAGCAGTGAGGATTGTGCGAAGTGAAGAACTGTTCCAGTGAATACGAATGGTCACGATATTCACTAAAACACACCAATAAATTCCTTTGTAAAAGATATCAAATGCATAACTACCATGCATATATCCATCTACATTCCAAGGCGTCTGTCCCACCAAATAACAAGAGTGAGCAGCAATTATTCCAGGAACTATAGCACAATGATTTAGTAAATGCCATATTATTTTTGCATCATCTTGAATTAGTTCTTCCCGGTTATGCATTTGAAGTTCAAACATGACCCATATCACAGTAATAGAAGAAAGAAATGTTCCGAAGCTGAAAATGAAATCTCCTGGTTGATAAAGATCGAAATCAGATATGAATGGCATATATGCTTTACATCCATTACCAATCCAAGTCAAATAGCACAAAATCAGCCACGTAAGAGTTACAACAGTAAAAATCTGTAGTGAAAGACGCTTACGCTGTCGTTGATTCATACCCTTGGGACAGCATGTATATTTATTGAGTAAATGGCGGTGGAACCAATATGGAACTAACAATTTCGGCTTTGATTCGGATTGCCATCGGTGTAGTAATATTATTGTATGTTGCTAATTGTTTACTCAATCAGAAAGTATGGATTCGGAAAACATTTTCTTGGGGATCAAAAGAGGAATATCCTAAGATATTCCGAATGAATATCATCCTAGGTCTGTGTTTTGGATTATTTATGGTTGTAAGTCCATTTCTAAGATTATGAACAATTAGGGTTAGGATTCAATAAGGAACAGGCACAAGGTGTGTACATGGACAGAGTCTCATCAAGGTGCCCTGCGATATTTTCCATACTACTTTTCCTTGGTTCTCTGGCTTTACCTCTTTCTTTAGCAGACGAACCAACATATCCTACCATTTCAGTTGATTGGCTTGATTATGATGAAGACGGTAACGCCGATCATTCATACATCATTGCCTTTAACTCTACAACTAATGCTGCAGATTTTTATGTCAAGGTTACTCATTACATGGAAAATTCCACCCAAATAGGATCTTGGAATTTTACTTGGGATGATGCCAATTATACAATCTCTCCAATCAATTTAACAAGCCATAGAATTACTCTACCTTCCAATCTGTCATTTGGTGATGAGATTGTAATTACCGTTTATGATAGTTCTACAAATCAACTTTTATCATCAAGAATTGTTCAAGTCACCTTATGGAATCAACCATTAGCAGACCATGAAATTACAGTCTCAACAGATTGGACATTACGACATTTGATGGAAAACGAAACTACAAACGAGTATCTTCTTGATTTCACAGGACAAGGTTGGCAAGAGAGAAGTGATGGTGTTTTGATTCATGATGAGTTAGGAAATGGGAATCTAACTATT
Source organism: Thermoplasmata archaeon (assembly GCA_002727675.1). Taxonomy (GTDB): domain Archaea; phylum Thermoplasmatota; class Poseidoniia; order Poseidoniales; family Thalassarchaeaceae; genus MGIIb-Q1. Next base: position 7,859 of record PBXQ01000066.1, read on the forward strand.
GACGAAACTGATGAGGATGGGTCAAATATCTATCTTGTACTTAATTTGAATAAAATTTGGCTTAATGAGACAATGCAAGGTTCGGAATTAACCAGCCAAATTTTTGAGATGGCTGGGTCAGGTAACATGACAGTTTCTAGCCAAGAAGAGGGTGAAAATACAATTATTCAAGCCTCAGTTGTTGACTCATATGTTCTTCGTTCTATGGTTGATGGTGTTATTGAAGAGAAGATGCGTCTTGAAGCAAATGGGAATCTCAACATATCATCACAGAGTTCTGATGAAGAAATTTATATTGATGGAGATGTTTCTTTATTGCTTGTTGAATTACATGATTTAGATGGTGTTAGGATATTAGATCATAATCAGTTTGAAGCTACAGCAGAAATGGAAATACAAGCAAATGGAAGTTATATTTACATTGATTTAGAGCAGTTATATAACATCGAAAGAGAGGAAAATGGTGTAGTGGTTTTACAACATTCAAAATTCCTTGGTGATGGAACCTTTTTCTTTTCAGATACTAATGATGAAAATGGTTCAATCGTGATTGATGGCGATGTATTGGCATTTCATCAAGAGAGTGTTAACGGAACTAAAACAGCAGACACCATTCATATTGATGCTGATATTTCAGGAGCTACGACAGGCGAGTTTGGTGTGTTAAGGCGTATTGATGGTACAGGACAGACTGCTAATTCTACAGGGGTAATGTGGGATGTAAATAGAATTCATGAGGAAAATTGGTTTAATTTAACAGGCGGTGGACTTCTAGATGGTTTGGGGCCTAGCCAGTACTACAATGAAACATGGGACCATGAAGTGATTTACGAGAATTATACAAACAGAACAGTTTACTATAATTGGTATGAACAAAGTGATGATCCTAGCCAAGGTGAAGAATGGCCGGATAATTCACCAATACCAATGGAAAAGGAAAATACAACAGTAGAAGAATCAGGTTTAGGTGATATTGATATTAGTCGCGAAAGTGGATATGCACCATCAGAATTGTTGATTAATGATAATCTTGGTCTTTATTCTGGTGAATTAATGAAACTAGAATTAACTGCTAATTCCTACCAAACATATACTCGTGATGGACATACAATGCAAGTTACTTCGTGGAGTGGCTCATATCTTAGTGATTTTAGTACAGCTAACGGTTTGGTAATCAATGAAGGTATTCTTGCAGGATTAGTAGCTGAAGTATCACGTGAAGTTTATATCGATTTGAATACTACTGAAGATGTTTGGTTCTGGGAGAACCAATCTCTTGAGCGAGTGCTTTCACCAAGTATAGTTACAGCAGGAGAAAATACTCCACCATCAATTGTTGATGTCCGTCTACATGAAGGAAGAGTTGTTAATGAAGGAGGTAACTTGGTTCATATAGAAGTTGAGATTGAAGATCCTGATTGGAATCTACGTAATGTTACTGTTGACCTAGCAACTTTAGGTCTAGGAATTATTGAGTTAAATGACATTGGAGAAGATGGAGACATTATAGTCCATGATGATAATTTCACAGGTTCATTCATTTATTTTGGAACAGATGCTGGAAATATATCAATTGGTATTGATGCTGTTGATGCTTGGACAACCAATAGTAGTTCTATGACAATAGAAGTTGCTCACCGAGCTCCTAGGTTGGTTGATTTTACCTTGAGCAGATATAGTGTTAATAGGGGCGATAATGTTACAGTTTCAGCTAAGCCATACGATTCTCTGGGCGTCGCTAGTGTTGGAATTGATTTACGTAGTGAAGGTGGTGATTTGTTCAATCTAGTTGAAGATGCAGGAGGTGTTTGGAGTGGAGTAATTGATATTCCCGTATCATTGAGTCCTGGTGATTTATTTTTGCCAGTAAGGCTTGAGGATAGTGGTGGAGGTATGGCAACAGTAACACGTCTTAACTTACCTAGTAGTCAAGTTGGATTGGGTGGTGATTCTTGGGATGCATCAACAACTAGTATTCCGGTATTAAAGATTGCAAATAGTGGCCCCCA
>PBXQ01000067.1 GCA_002727675.1 Thermoplasmata archaeon
CTGAATTTAATTGGGGAGATAAATCCATTTGGAAACAATCTGCACACAATACAAAATGGTGTTTGATTGGATGTTCTATTGGTGATTTTGGCACTATTGCCGCATTCCAATTCATTCCTTATCTTGATAGCCTTGGTTGGGCTCCAATGATGATTATGGGATTAGCAATGATAAATGGAATTTTGACATCTATTGCTTTAGAGACTTTTATTCTGCTAAATCAGATGGGTGGTTTCAAAGAAGCATTCAAAGTGGCTATTGGAATGTCTCTAATATCAATGATAGGAATGGAAGCTGCGATGAATGCAACCGATTTATTTCTTACAGGAGGAGCTATGCTCACTTGGTGGGTGGTACCTCCTATGTTGTTAGCTGGGTTCATTACACCTTGGCCATACAATTATTGGCGACTAAAGAAATATGGAAAGGCTTGTCACTAATCCGCTATTTCTAATAAATTGTAATTATTTCGCCGAGGGTGTTATTGACCAGTTAGTTGTCTCGGATAATAGATGGCAACCCTTGAGATGAGTGACGATGAGTTCGTCGCAGAAAGTCGTAGCAGGGAAAGGAAGATTTCTTCAGTCCTACTTCTTCTTTCTATCTCAAGTCATTTTTTGGCAAGAATGTTAGCAGATTCAAGAACTGAAGATGCAATAAACATTGCTTGGGTTTCTGTAATTTTAGCGGTAGCAGCACTAATTCTATTGATAGTAATAATGCCAATTAGAAAACTAATTAGAAAGAGGAAGAAAACTGCATAACATTTGTTGCAAAGATTGAATGTATGAGAGGCGCCCGCAGTGATTGATATGGGACTTATTGTGGCACTACTCCAACTCAACCCAACGGTTGGCGATCTAGAAGGTAATGCTGCCGAGGTCGAAAGAGCTGTTGCTTTAGCAGCAAAAAATGGGGCTGATATGGCTATCACAAGTGAATTGATAATCTCTGGATACCCACCTAGAGACCTATTACTAGACCCTAGTTTTGTTGATAAATGCGCCGAAGTTACAGCCGACATTGAAACCCCAATTCCACTAATTGTTGGAACCCCTTTACCACCAAATAATGACAGACATCTACCAGCAAATGGAACCATGCGATTAGTCCCGGGCAGAACAGCAAAAGTTGCTACCCGCAAACAATTACTACCAACATACGATGTGTTTGATGAGATGAGATATTTTGAAGCCGACAAGGCACCTGGGATCTTAAGATTGTCAGAAAATCTCTCAATTGGGGTAACTATTTGTGAAGATGCTTGGCAACATGCCGGAGAAGTTCCTGCTGATTATGATGCAGACCCCATTGAACAATTAGCAGCATGGCAACATCAAGGCGAACCTTTGGCCCTTTCAGTTAACCTCTCATCATCCCCATACCATCTCCACAAAGAAGGAATGAGAAGTAATGTTGTTCGGGCTGCATCAAAAACTCTCAAGCACCCATATTTACTATGTAACCAAGTTGGAGGTAATGATGACTTATTGTTTGATGGTCGCTCCCTTGTATCATGGCCTAATGGGAATATGGTTCAAGCACCTGCTTGGTGCAAGGGTGTACTATTGGTGGACGTAGAAAACCCAGATGCTGCGCGATGGCTACCATGGCCTGCAGGAGAGTGCTGCGAAGAGCGCTCTTGTAATGTGGAATTCATAAAATCTGAAAATGAACCAATTATCCCTGATTCAGGAATTGATTTGTTGTCAGCAATTACTATTGGATTATCAGATTATTGTAAAAAATCAGGCATTGAAAGGCTTGTGATTGGCATGAGCGGAGGGCTTGATTCATCTGTATGTGCTGCGATTGCTTGTAGAGCAGTGGGGGCGAAAAATGTACTGGGATTAGCTATGCCTTCACGCTATTCTAGTGATCATTCAATTTCTGATGCCGAAGCAACTGCAAAAGCACTAGGGATGGAATTACACACACATTCCATTACTGCACTACACGAAGCTGCAGAAGTAGAGTTAGCAAATGAACTAGAAAATGGAAATCCCATCGCACTAGAAAATATACAATCACGTCTTCGAGGAATGATGGTAATGGCCTCTGCAAATTCACGCAATGCTATGGCTATTACAACCGGAAATAAATCTGAATTAGCAATGGGTTATTGCACATTATATGGCGACATGGTTGGAGGTTATGCACCTCTTGGAGATTTATACAAATCAGAGGTATATGCCGTTGCAAGAGCAATAAATTCAGAAGCAATAAGATTTGGTAAAGAATCACCAATTACTGAATCTACCTTAACAAAACCACCATCTGCAGAATTAGCTCCCGACCAAACTGATGAAGATACTTTGCCACCGTATGAAATGTTAGACTCAATACTTGAATCTCATATTGAATTAGGCCATTCAGAAGCCAGATTAATTGAAGCCGGGAATGATAAAGAGATTGTAAAATGGATACTTGAAAGACTTCATGCTAATGAGCACAAGCGATGGCAAATGCCACCAGCACCACGGGTATCCAATCGCGCATTTGGCCAAGGTTGGAGGCAACCACTAGCCGCAAAAAAATAATCTCACGTAATACAATATGGACATGATTGTTCAAATACATAATCCTCAGACAACTGATCTTCGCGAATTAATGGCTCACGACAAGCATAGCAAAGAATACTATCTGTTTCTTCTAGATCTGGACCTAATCCAACCCTACGGTCAAATACAAAACATTCGCCTTCCCAATGTGAGCCGCCACATTCCTCAAAGTAACCTAGGACTCCACCCTCAAGTTGAAAAACTGACTCAAAGCCTTCATCAAGCATCACGACTGAAGCTTTTTCACAACGAACTCCCCCGGTACAATACATCACCACTGGAATGCCTTTCATTTCATCAGGAAGTTCTTTGATGGCATTAGGGAATTGCCTAAACGTCTGAATGTCCAAATCAACAGCATTCTGAAATTTTCCCATCCTAATTTCATAATCATTCCGAGTATCCAAAACAATTACTTCTTTTCCATCATCTAACCAAGATTTGAATTCTTTCGGAGATATGGAAGGCCCGGTGAATTCTTCCGGTTTCACCTCATCATTACCCATCGAAATTATTTCTTTTTTTAGCCTTACTAACATCCTCTTAAACGGTTGATGATCCGAATAACTAATTTTTAGCGGGATATCCCTGAATCTTTCATCTTCATCCATATGTGCAAGAAATTTGTCTATTGAATCTTGACTACCTGCAAGGAAATAATTGATTCCTTCTTTACTAAGCAATATTGTACCTTTCAAACCCAAATCTACGCAATAATCACGGAGTGGCCACCTCATTTCCACCAAATCAGGAATCGAAACAAAACGATATCCAGAAATATTGACGAATCGGGCGGTCAAATTAGCACCTTTACCTAGGCAGAGAGCCTTACCTATTGATACTAATGGATAAGAGCGAAGATGATGCACAGGTTGATGTTACAGAACCATTCCGATTAGTTCATGGGCATGCCAGAGCAACTTGCTGAGATGCTCGCTGGTAATCATGGCCCCACCAAACAAAAGGCCGCACGCCTTGTAGTGGATTTGGCTGCTTCTGCTGGTGCAACTGAATTTATAGAATGTACACACGCCCATGTCAGTGGAGTTTCAGTAATTACTGGAGGTCATGGACTCAGAAGATTTCTGGCAGATATTTCCGGAGACACCAAGGGTCGTGTCTCAATACCCACCACACTAAATTCATCAGGCTGTGATAAAAATAAATTTGATGAAATGGGAATCGATTATGATGATTTCTTAAAGATACAATTTGAAATCATATTAGCATATGAAAATTTAGGAATTGATGCAACCCTATCTTGCACACCCTATGAAATCGAAGAAGAATTGGAAGGCTTTGGTTCATGGGCCGAATCTAATGCAGTTTGCTTTTCAAACTCCTATACTGGCCTAATTACCAATCGGGAATCGGGCCTGTCAGCACTAGCAACAGCACTAACAGGTTGGGCCCCAAAATGGGGGTTGCACTTAGAAGAAAATAGGAAACCCAACATCCTAGTAAATGTTGAAGCTGAAATGGATAATATCACTGACTGGAGCATTCTTGGAGATTGGATAGGTAAGCAAGTGCAATCAAGTTGGCATTTACCTTGGGGACCCATGCCACACATTACTGGACTACCTAAATGGGCTTCTTTTGAAATGAAAAAAGCTCTAACTGCTGCTGCTGCCAACTATGGGTCTCCACTTCTATGGGCTGATGGACATACAGAACCAGCACCCCCATGTAGTTACGAAGGAAAACTCACATTCACAAATTATGACTTACAACAGCGATATGATGAATTGGCTCCAAAAGGAGAGGTTGACTTAGTAGTGATTGGCTGCCCACAGGCCTCATTAGGAGAAATACGCTCAACCGCTGCTGCAGTAAGAACTAGAATGGAACTAGGTGAAAAAATACCAAATAATAGATTATGGGTCTTTACCAGTGGACATAGCCATGAACTAGCAGAGGCAGATGGTACGATTGAACTATTGGAAGAAGCAGGTGCACTAATTCTCAAAGATACATGTCCAGAAGTAACCCCATATAATCGTAGTAAGTACAATCATCTACTCACAAACTCACTAAAAGCTGAGCACTACCTAACTAGTGGATTAAACCGGATGCCTACATCTGTGGCAACAATAGAAACGTGTGTGGCTGCTGCTTTCAACCCCACTAAATTTGAGGGCACTAGACCAACATTAGAATCACGTCCTAAAGAACCACATTCCTCAGCTAAGACCCATCAAACAGGAAAGGGAGAGATGATTGGAAAGAACTTGCCAAGTCAAAATAAGTGGAACATAAAGGGTAAGGCTTTGGTAACTGACGTGCCAATAACCTACCTGGGTTATGTTAATCGTGACACTGGAGTAATTGAAGAGCCAGGACACCCACTTGATGGAGTGGCAATTGAAGATTCAATTCTGATATATCCCAAAGGTTCGGGCTCAACTGTGGCACCCTTTGTGTTGATGGGGTTGATATATACAGGAAAAGGGCCAAAAGCAATCATCAACAGAGATGTGTGCCCTCTAACTCTTCCTGCTGCATCATTACTAAACGTCCCCTACTCATATGGATTTGATAACGACCCATGTCTAACAATTAACAACGGTGATGAGATAGAAATGAATCTTAGTAACAACGAAGTCAAATTGAAAATCATCAGTAGATGTGCCTAATCCTCAGAGATATCTCTTACAGGCCAAATATGTTGAATATAGCATTCAGTACAAGCCCTTGTAATATGCTTGTCTAGGTATGGCAAAGGCCTATGCCAAACTTCTAGATTTTTTTGTTCGCCACAAACTGGACAAGCACCAACTTCCCCTGCCATGATTAAACCAAGTTTTCTCTACTTCATCAAGTTGTGTCCGGCGAAATGCAATACGTTACCCCCCCCTCCGCCAACTATGCGTTGCATCGTAACAGGGGGTGCAGGCTTCCTCGGAAGCCATCTTTGTGAATCCTTACTCTCTCGCGGTCACAGCGTTTGCGTAGTAGATGATTTGTTTCGTGGCCGCAAATCAAACATGGAAGATTGCAAGGGAATGCCAGATTTTCATTTTGTTCTAGGTGATTGTTCTAATATTGAAAAAATGGAGAAAGCTGAAGAAAAACTCAATGGTGTTGATGTCATTTTTCATCTAGCAGCAATTAATGGAACACGTTATTTCAACGAAAGGCCTGATTTAGTTATCAATGTCAATATAAAAACAACTAACACCGTTGTAAAATTTGCTAGCGATAGAGGTGCTAGATTAGTATTTACTAGTAGCCCTGAAGCATTCGGAATTCAAAATCAGATGCCACTTGATGAAGAAGCAGAGGCCATTTCCCCTAGCCCTCACCATCATCTTAGGCACTCTTACGGAGCAAGCAAATATCTAGGTGAAATATTAGTTCAATATGCAGTTCGTGAAAGAGGGCTAGATGGGAGAATCATTAGGCCATTCAATGGCTATGGACCTAGACTAAAAGGTGGAGAACATGGACAAGTAACCTCTATTTTTATTCAACAATGCCTAGAAAATTCAAACATTACCCTTCATGGTGATGGAAGCCAAACTCGTTGTTTCACATGGTATTCAGATTTAATTGATGGAATTGTAGCATTAGGAGAATTAGATGAAGGACTGGATGGATCTTCTTTGAAAGGTAGGTCATTTAATATCGGTTCAAAAGAAGAAGTGACCATTAGAGACTTGGCTGAATTAACACTAGAAATTTCTGGCTCAAAAAAAGAAATCGTTCCTGAAGAGGGGCACCCTGGAGACACATTACGACGAGTTCCCGACACTTCTTCTGCAGAGGCTGCTCTAGGTTGGCAATCTACCGTAGGAATCAAAGAAGGGATTCTGAGATGTTGGGAATGGATTTTATCAGAATAATTAATCAAATTGACTTATTTGTTTAATTAAATGTTCAATTATTAAAGGTGAAAAACCCAATACACAATTCTCGTCGCCTGAAATCACCCTAGCATAATTACCCATTTCACCCGCCAAATCATAACCACCTGCTTTTCCAACCCAACTATTTGATTCTAGCAATTCAATTATGATTTCAGGAGATAAATCATCAATTTCTACAGTAGCATATTCAACATTAGAAATTATTTTCCAACCTGATTCATCTCTAGACAAAACGGCTGTCCCAGACCAAACATTGTGGCATCCGCCACTTAACCTTAGTAACATTACAGCCCCTGAATTTCTATCATTTGGCTGACCTAATGAAATTTTGAAATCTTCGGGATCCTCAACTAATGTGTCTGCTACAATTATGAAATCAGGAATTATATTTTCAGATTCCAATTGGAGAGAAAATTCCACTTTAGCTGACTGGATTTTATTTGCTAGTACTGCTGCTACCTGCTCACCTACATCTAATCCAGTTGGAGGCGTGATTTCGGGACTAACTAAAGGACTTGCAGAAATTGACACACATTGACCTAGTAATGCCTTTTTTAGCATTTCTAAACGGCGCGATGATGCTGAAGCAAGGTGTATCTTTGGGCTTCCCACATTAACCCGGGACAAGGAACGAGTTTATCATGCGGACCTATGTGCGGTTAACGGGGAATGAGTGTGGCCGGAGTGAAAGAACGAATTCCAACGTATGTTGTCGGACTAGATGAAAAGATGCAAGGGGGTATCCCTAAGGGACACATTGTACTACTTGCAGGTGTTTCTGGTTCCATGAAATCAAGTTTAGGTTTCTCAATGCTTTACAACGCCGTTTTGGAAGGTAGAACATCAGGAATTTACGTCACCCTTGAACAAGGAAAAGACAGTTTGGGAAGCCACATGGCTGGAATGGGAATGGATGTCCAAGACCCACGTGTGCGTAGCCGTATTGCAATTATTGATTTAGCAGACTTGAGAGTTCAACTTGACTCTCAAGGTATGACTGATAGTGTCGACTGGATGGGGCAACTCATCAAGCAATTAGCTAACTACCGTGATAGTATTGGGTTTGAAGTAGTGGTATTCGACAGTTTGGGTGCATTCTTTACACTAACAAAAATGCAAAATCCTAGAGATGAAGTTTTCAGATTCTTTGAAGCAATTCGTAGAATGGGGTTGACTGGCCTAATCATATGTGAAATGATGGGAGAAACAAAAAATCAATATGGGGAATTTGGAATTGAAGATTACCTCTCTGATGGAGTCATTCATCTGGTAATGGAACGTCATGGCGATTCCGTTAACAGAAAAATTGGAATTGTCAAGATGAGGCATACAGACCACGCATTGGGATACAAACCATATCGTTGGAACTCTGCTGTTAGTAAATTTACAACAGAATAATCATTCAACTGTTACTGATTTTGCTAAGTTTCTAGGTTTGTCAACGTCTAGATCAAGTTTTACTGCTGTATTATAAGCTATCAGTTGTAATGGAATAACGGTAAGTAATGGTGAAAGGATACTATTTGTTGCTGGTACTGAAATAGCAATATCAGCTTCTTCTGCGGCTTCTTCATCACCTTCATCATGAATTAGAATTATTTTTGCCCCTCTCGCCTTACATTCTTGAACATTTGATAGTGTCTTTTCTCTAAATTTATCATTTGGACATATCACTACCACTGGACTATCCTTTTCAAGCAATGCAATTGGACCGTGTTTCATCTCACCTGCAGGATATGCTAGACAAGGAATATAAGCAACTTCCATCAATTTAAGAGCACCTTCACGAGCAACTGGGGCTGAAGGTCCACGACCAAGGAACAGCACATGTTTTGCATCTTTGACTGCATCTACAACTTCATCCATTGGACCAACTCCGGTGAGATATTGTTCAATTTGACTAGGAATTTTTCTTAATGCTTTGATTACTTCTTTTCCTTCTGATTGAGACAATGATCTTGCACGACCAATTTGAACACTAAAAATTGTCAATGCTGCAACCATATTTGAGAATGCTTTGGTTGATGCAACAGATTGTTCAGGGCCTGAATGAATGTAAACACCGCGCCCACATTGACGAGCAATTGAAGATCCAACAACATTTACCACCCCCATTACTTGCCCACCCTTTAGTTGGATTTCTTTAACTGCGGCAAGGGTATCAGCCGTTTCACCACTTTGGCTAACTGCAAAATAAAGTGCATCTGGAGAAATCACAGGATTGTTGTATTTGAATTCACTAGCCACGTGAGATTGAGTCGGAACCCTAGCCAATTCTTCAATTGCTAAACGACCTACTTGACAAGCATGTAAAGCCGTACCACAACCAATTAACCTTACATGAGGAATTTTTAACAATTCACGAGGAGAAAGATCAAGCCCGCCAAGTTTGCCATTTCCATTTTTCAAGACGGTTCTACCTGAAATGCACTGCCTTAGTGATTCCGGTTGTTCATGAATCTCCTTAAGCATGTAATGAGGGAAATTACCCAATTCTGCCTCACCCCAATCATCTTCAATTGTGGTGAATTCAGGTTCAGATAACCCTTGACCTAACCTACTTTTCTTTACATCACCAGAAGTAATTACAGCGAAATCACCATCAGTCAAAGGAACATGTTGACGCGTGTGGCTAGTCATTACATGAGGGCAACTTGAAACAAATGCTTCACCATCACCCAAACCAACCAATAAAGGCGAGCCATTACGTGCACAAACAATTTGTTCAACATCAGAAAATAAAACGCAAAGCCCCCATGTACCACGTGTTTGTTTCGTTGCCCTCTTAACAGAATTTAATGGTGAAAGACCTTCAGCCCTAGCTCTGGAAATAAGGTGGGCAAAAATTTCTGAATCTGTTTCTGAAATAAACTTAACACCGTCTGCTACAAGACGACCTCTCAAAGCACGGTGATTTTCAATAATCCCATTATGAATTATTGCAATTTTACCATCTTCTGAAAGA
>PBXQ01000068.1 GCA_002727675.1 Thermoplasmata archaeon
CATAGAAAGCATTTCAAACATGCTGGAAGAGGAAACATTATGAGACGTAAACATAAAGTGAAAGCAATAAAGGGCGGTAAGGCATTAACACCTAGGGGCGAAATAGCCCCACCCAGTATCAGGCATAGTGCCAAGAAAGGTACTGGGTATAACCGAAGACAAGAAAAGAAGGAGTTCAGAAGTGAACTTAGACAAGAGTATTAACTGCTACTTCTGTGGTCTGCTCTTCGACGAAAGGGATTGCTGGAACGCAGATGAATACAACGAACAAGATGGCGGAAGTGTTTGCCAGAAATGTTTAACCGAGATACACGGTGAGGAGATATTAGATGGGTTCTATGATGAACTTAGAATTACGAGGAAAGATTAGCGAATCCTTTCAAAGTCTAGTAGGGCAATACAAGGAGTACATGGATGACAGATACATCACAGATATATCCTCAGACATCGCTGACATGTGCTGGGGAGTTGTCTCATCCTTTCTGCCTTGCCACATCAAGGACAAGGAGGTGGGGAACGGGACAGTAAGGAGTAAGTTTAAATCCAAACTCAAGCTGGAGATTGAATCTGGGTTTCCATCGACCATTCGTGAACGCACAGCTTATTTAGATGTCGTCCACTGCCATTACTTTGACATGTCAGAAGAAGAGTCATTAAACAAGCAGTTGAATTACTTGCAAGAGGCTGAAGACAATTTCAGCCCATCAATCAAAGGTGGAATGGGCGTGATGCTTATCACCGATGAAATAGAGAAGTTCACCTCTCTTTTCATGGAGGACATGAAAAAGATGGGGGTGGATAATTGGGATACAAGGATGGGGTGGGATGGGTGTGATGTCTGTAATCCCATCACAGCCATGAATATAATTCATTTTCTAACAACACGAATGTTAGAACCTTTAGGAGTTTAAATAAATGAAAAGAAAGAAAAAATACTACAACCATCTTGTTCGTGGAATTCCAAATAATTTCATAACCAGATGGCTTGCCAAAAAAGCCAACGACCTGATGATATCTTCAGACTCCCGATGGGAGCTGAAGGTGAAGTACAGGATGGGGCGCAAAGGCGGTAAGCGTAGTTGCAGTCATGAAGTCAAGAAGAATGAAGGCAAAGTGTTCAGCGTATATGTCTATCATAGGCCTGGATACGCAAGTTACAGGGAAGAGAAGTTGAACCTCTTGCCTATGCATAACAACGAATTACGGACTATGAAAGGTGGTACTTATGTATGAAGTAGATTGGAGGGAAATACCACTGCAAGACAAAGCGAAGGTAATGTCTAAGACTTTGGAAGATTTCTGCAACTTTTCAACAAAGATGGATAATAAGGCGGTAGCTGATAACCTGTCATCTATCCACCCAGCGTTGCAACAGTACATCTTCGACTTGTTCATTCAATATGTTGAAAACCTTTCTTCTAAGGAGAGGTATGACGCCAGAAATGAACAGGCAGTAAAATCTAGCAAAAAAATAAGAGAAATAATATAGGAGCCGACATGAAAATTCAAATCGTTGAAAATGAACAGCTACAGGGTATTGAACTCTACTTCGATGAAAAGCCGAATGCGGAAAAGATTGATAAGCTGAAAAGCTTGGGGTACCGATTCCACAGGGGCAAAGCCTGTTGGTATATCAAAGCAAAAAACCACCAGAAAAACATTGTGGAGATAATGGAGGCAGAGGAGGGTGTAGGAGTGACAATTAAAGAAGTGATTGAAAAAGCCTCAAGGGAGGCTTACAAAGTTGCAGAAAGCAAGATAGAAGAGCTGGAAGGTCAAGTCAACCATATAATCACAGATGGTGGAGGTCAAGTTGTTGGTTCTTTGCCAGATTTATGTGGTGGAGCGTGGGCGAAGTTTGTAGCTAACACTCCCAAAAATCGTAGCCTTGTAAAGTATATAAAAGCACATGGCAAAAACCAAGGGTTTTCAGATACATGGGTGTTTGAAACTGAAGCTGGAAGTGTAAGGATGGGAAAGGGATATCCTAGTGGATTCACCCTAAGCCCATCATTACCAATGACACAAATGAAAACCCCAACCACTCAAGGAATTGGGGCATTTGTTAATGCTATGAACAATGAAGGCTTCGATATGTACACCTACTCATACTTGGACTAAGGGAAATATGATATGAGAACAAGAAATGTGGAAGGGTATATAGTGAATTGTGAAAGCGGTGAAATCCTTACACCAGGAAAGTTCGAGGGCGAACCATACTACGCCCTCTATTACCACGATTTGCTAAGTCAAGGTTGGAGTAATAGCGAAGAAGAAACAGAAACAGGGGAAACAATATACACTTTCATCATCGAGAATGATGAGAAACAAAAGTTTCCTCAATTAGCTTCCAAAAGACTAATCCATATAAAGGAGGATAACTATGGATTCGTCAATTGTTGGTCAAATTGAAAGATTAAGGGATGCCTTCTACGGAAGATATACATATCATGATATTGAGGAATGGTTAGGCAACTTAGAATCATGCATAGTGGAGTTATGCCAATCAGTAGGTATGGATACATCTCACATGAAATATCATGATATTGAGGAGATAGGGAAATGTATTATAGCCAAAATAGATGGAATGAAAACTTTAAAAGGGGAATAAATTTGTACACACAAAAGGTGATAGTGGAATACAAAATGGTCAATGTAGTCGAATACAATTTAGAAAGTTCGACACCGATTGACTTTCAACAAGTGGTGGATTTTATGAAAATGACAGAGGGCTTTAATCCTGAAAAGGATGCCATATCCTTTGTGGATTTTGACGATGAAATTATTAATATTGATGGAATAGAGGTGTAACTATGGACAGACATGAAGTGTATTTTCGGCAATATGTAGGATGGAGAAAGGCGAAGGAGCTAATGCAAGGTGGGGGAATCAAAATCAACTCTGCCAAACAACTATCAAAAGAGTCAGGTGTCAAACTCCACCTGATAGAGAAACTGTTGAACAACGGTGGGGGAACATACAATGAAAAAAGCTGGAAAGCTTTGTCGAAACTGAACAAATGGCTCATAGACAATAGCGACGGGGCTGTTTGTCTAAGGGCTTTAGGTAAATACGAAAAGCCTAAGGATAAAAAAGAAATAGAAAAAGATAAGTTGGCGGAGGTTATCCCACCTCTTAAAACTGAAGTTAAAACTGAAGATGTTTCATTAGAGAAATACCCAAAGATACAAAATATATCTTTGGTCAAAATGGATGATGAGTTGGATGAGCCATCTATCTATCGGCTAAGAGCTGTACCCCCCAACCCCAACACCAACACCAACACCAACACCAACCCTTTTAAAGAAAGTCAAGATGATTCAATGGCTGAATCTTTAAGCTGTATTTGCGAATCATTGAACAGAAAGAAAGAAGGGTTGGGAGATGAAACCCTCAAACAAACACAAAGATTGAAGCTTAAGCCTGAAGCCTCTTACATCTACGCTTTAGGTGTAGAAAGAGGTTTGTTTGAAGGTAGAGATGAACTATTACACACATTAACAGAATTAATGAAAGGACAATAATCATGAGAGAAAAAGACTATAGCCTTCACGAGCTTTCCCAACAATTCAGGGAAAATTTAGTAGGTGAAGTGAGAGAGCAACTACAAGAAGATATCATCACAGTTGTTGATGGCACAGCTTGTGGAAACCGTAGAGAAAAAGACAGATTAAAAGACCGACTGTGTGAAGTAGTCTGTGACTACTTCTTCGACAAATATGGAGTTTGAAAATGAAGCCAAAAATCTTTCAAGGTACAGTTACAGCAGAAGGGATTGAAATCACCTCTTTAGCTATTGAGAAAGGGGATACGGGTGTCAAATCATGTCCGATAGCTATAAGCCTCCAAGACGAACTACCTGAACACTTCAAGATTGAAGTAAACAGGGACTTTATAGATGTCTGGGATGGTTGCGTCAGCACATTTACAAACAGTGATTTCGTGCATGAGTGGATTGACAGGTTTGATACTTGGTTTGATTCAGAACAAACTGATGATGACCTTCCACCCCCAGAGTTCAGAATTAAATTAGAATCAATAAAAGACGAAGATGGTAAAACCCTTAGGATGGCTAAGGGGAAGTACCCAAGAGATGAAAACTGGAGTTAACATGAGCATCACAAGTGTGGAAAAAGAAAAAATGTTATTCAGTCAAGAAATGGAACTATGTGTTCCGTTCAGGTTCAGAGCCAGCCACAAGCTGAGCGTTAGAGAAGAATTGCATCCTCATGATTGGGCATTAACGGTTTGCTTGTCCAGAAAAATATTTAAGGATGACTTATTCGTAGTGAACATTATCGACATGAGGAAACTAATACAGCCAATGGTTGATGCCCTGAAACAAAAGAACCTTAATGATATTTTTAGTATGCCCACTTGTGAACACTTATGCGTTCACTTCATGAATGTTATTAGTCATGGATTAAACATGATGAAAAACGCAGACGAGGTAAGTCAAGATGTCCAATTAGTTTCTGTAGAGGTTGGGTTGATGGAAGATGAAGAACCTTCATATTCAAACACAAGCAAAGAATGGGGTTCAGTAAAAATAATGAATCCTTGGAGAATAAATAATGATTAACAAAATAGGTTACGAAAGATTGTTTGATGAGTATGACCAGTTAGCGACAGAGGAGCAACAACTAATCTCTTACGTATTCAGATGCTTTTGGGTGTCTGATGAAGAAGAGTATCAAGTTTATGACGATGAGGAAAATTGGATAATGCAACCCTATCGGGATGCGATTGTTAGCATAGGTTCGCCTGATGCAGACAACTGCATCGATGCGATAACCAACAAGTTAACAGGTAAAGATGTTGGGCATGAAGTAATTGACTTACTTGAACCCCATATATGGAATCGTCAACTCTTTAACCATGATGAGAACCTTTGGTTTTCAATAATATTAGGAGAATCTTATGAAGAATACATGTCCCAGTACTGTCAATCCAGTATCTACAGAAAGTTTATGGAGAGTAGTTCTGGATTACGGTAATCCGTTCCAAATGACAGGCAAAAGTAAAGATGAAGTCAGGCGTAAATGCCTGGATTTAGGTATAGGAATATACTCTGCACCAATAAAATCAATTGAAAAAATAAGCACCATAGGATAGGAACATATCCCGTGTTACGGGAAGGAGAAAATATGTTACTGAAATCTGAACATCCCGCAGTAGTTAATGGTAGGACAGTACACCTAAAAACCATAACTACACCTGACCCTGAAGCAGAATCAATGACCCTGAAGCCTAGCACCACTAACTCTAAGTTAGGTGGATTTGTCAAAAGCTTAAAGGGTAGATTGAAGCAAGTAGTTGAGAACCTGAAGACACAAGGTAAAAATCATCGATATGGCAGATTTGCCACAAAGACAAGCAACATAGTAACCAAAGCACCTAAAGGTGCCAAAGATTGGAAAGGCCTACCTGTATACAGCCTTACATTGGAAGAACGTTCCACATGCCCTAGCTATTGCTTCCACTGGAAGTCTTGCTATGGAAACTCTATGGGATTTGCCAAGAGGTATGACCATGCAGACGCCAAGCTTTTAATGGATTCTATCGAACAGGACTTAATGTACCTGTCATCAATACATCCATATGGGTATATAGTCAGGTTGCATGTTCTAGGGGAATTCTTCTCAGTAGAGTATGTCGAGTACTGGGCTACCATGCTAGAGCGACACCCAAATTTAAAAGTCTTTGGTTACTCTGCCAGATTAGCCAATGATGCTATAGGTAATGAATTGCGACTTGTTAGGCAACAATACCCTGACA
>PBXQ01000069.1 GCA_002727675.1 Thermoplasmata archaeon
AGCTGCTCCATTGTCACCATCGCCACCATTAGCAGATAGTGTCCCATTGACATATATTGTTCTAGCAGCCAAATCAATTACACCACCGCCTGCACCCCCATCTGCATCATTAGTTGTTTGACCATTTGCATTAGTGAAAGTAACATTACCACCAGAAGAACCTGGTTCAGAACCATTACCATAATTTTGGCCACCGGCGCCGCCATTAGTGCCACCACCTGAGCCTCCAGAACCGCCATGACCGGCCCCCCCTGCACCAGGACTTTTTCCATTAGATCCACGAGATGTTGAGTTACCTGCACCACCATAACCTAGTATTAGTTCATCAGCGAAAATTGATGCACCAGCATCGATAATTATGATATTAGCTGTAATTTTCAATGGTCCTCCAGTCACATGTATTTCCCCACACGAACCTTGAACGCATGCAAGACGAAATGAATCATAAGAATAATTGCCGCCTTGCCATTGTACTGATTGCGTGATTTGAATGCTATTACTTCCAGCATTTGAACCACCTAAAACTGAACCATTCAAACGCAGAAAACCATTCGCATCTACAGTAGTATTTGAAAAAGTAGAATTAGGAGCAAGAGTTGTCATTAAATTAGTATTATTATACCATACATTATGGCCTCCAGCAACTACATTTAATTCTGCATCAACAATACTTTGTCCTGGCCGATGAGATATTGCTGTTGATTCATTCAAAGACGGGTGAAGAATTACACTAGAATTGCCGTCAGCAAAATTACTCATAGTTGGAGAAACCATCCAAGGGTAAACCAAATTTTGTGTTTCATTGAATACTGTTGCTGCAGCAGCCTCTTGTAATTCTAATATTCTAGATGCAGAAAGGCCATTTGGGCCATTATGCCCTACTGGATTTGAGCCAGTAATTGTGGCATAAATCACACAAGCGGCCAAATAACTACCAGATAATGAAGGGTGGCTTCCATCTGATGAATAAAGCTCATAGAAAGATGAACCTGCTGTTTCAGGAGTACCTCCTGATGCTACAACATCATCGTAAATGTGCTTAAAGGCTAAGCCAACTGGTGCAATCCAGACGGGCCTTGAAGTTGTACTAACATTCTCCGCATACATGAGATAACCCGCCTCAAGGTTATCTTGCATAGTCAAAAAGTCGGGGTTCCTCAATTGATTTTGTGAATCTCCATCTCTTCTTCCCCAAGTCATTAGAAATACTGTTTCACCACCATTATCCTTGATAACATCATTTAGGATGATTGCACCATTTTTACTATTCTGCCAATATTGTTCAGTTGTTGGAAAACTAGGTATTTGGCTCTGGTCTTGCAAGACCACCCAATCCCAATTACCACTATTTAGGGTTGTATTCCATTGATCTCCCGATGTTTGAACACGGTTTGCATGGTCATCTAAATTTAATCCACCACCAGATAATTGGTCTACATTAGCATTGGAAACATCATTTTGAAACAACGATTCTGATAAAGAATCTAAATTATTTCCCTGAGTGTAAGAATTACCCATTAATAGGACTTCTAGGGAATTATTACCAGAATCAAAAATTACCTCAGGTGGAAGCAATTCTGATTCTTTAGGCAACAATAAATTAACAGAAATGGAACTAATAATCATCAGAAAAGTCAGTGTGATTGCAGACAAACTACGACTCTTCATCATTGGTTGCAATATTTTCAACCTATTAATTTCAATGGTTGCCTGATTTTAAAATAAATTACAAGTAAAATCAGAGAACCAAGTTCCTTAATGCTTAGGTCGGTATGGCATAGCCATGGCAAGAAGACCAGTGATGGTAATAATGGTACTCGCCTCGTTGATGATGGCTGGGTGTCTTGGCTATTTTGAAAATGATGAAACAGAAGAAAATTTTGATTGGATTACTCCTGAATTAATGCTTGGAGACCGCATGCGATCTTCACCCGTATTAGACCAGTATGATGGTTGTGCTGAATTAGAAGAGGACTTACGAAATTCTCTTGCAGAAGAAATGAAAGTCAGTCTTGACCAAGCATCCTACTGGCATTGGAATTCATGGGGATTCCGAGGTGGTGGTATGATAGATGACATGGTCATGTTTGATGGCGATATGGCAATGCCTGAAATAGCTGAGGCGGGGTCTGATATTTCCAATTCTATGGATTCCTCAACTCCTCCAAGTAGTTCAGGTACTGAAGACAGAGAAGGACAATATTCAGAGACTAATAATCAGGAAGAGGGGGTTGATGAAGCAGACTTCCTAAAGACAGATGGCCACCATATTTACATGATTAACAATGGCCAATTGGTAATTCTAGGTGTACCAGAGTTTGGTAACATTACTTTAGAATCTAACATGTCTCTAGAAGGATCACCAATGCAAATGCTAGTGAATGGTAACCAACTAGTCATCATTTCTTCAGTCTCATATTGGAATTTAGAAATTGATGACCCTGTCCGTATTGCAATGATGGTTGATACAGAAGGTGAAAGAGGAGACTCATACTATCGCTATAGTAACAAAGTGAAATACTCTGTACTGAATATTACTAACAAATCAGATCCACAAATCGACCGAGAACTATACCTTGACGGCTCTTACCAAACCTCACGACTTGTCAATGGCACCCTACGTGCAATAACTCATTCATACGCACAATTACAAGGTTTGCAAACCTATCCAGAACTTCCTGAATCTTACTGGGAAATGGATCATGACAATTCGCAACGCCAAGATATTTGGAACCAGAGTATACAAGATGCAATAGATCACAATCTGCAGGTAATTGAGTCACTGACATTAGCTGATTTCTCACCAAGAATGCATGAGAGAATGGCTGATGGGTCAGTTAGTGAACTCTCAACAGTTAGTTCAACATGTGAAGAATTTTCAGCTGCTGCAGATTCTGTTGGGCGAGGTTTTACAACAATCATGACCATTGAATTATTTGGTGACCAAATTCAGTATGAACTTGATCACGTCTCATCATCATGGGTTGAAGTCTATGCTAGCCAAGACATGCTAATTATGGCGGAGCCTGCTAACGACTGGTGGTGGTATTGGCGAAATGATGACTTTGGAGAGGCAACCAATATCCATGCTTTTGACATTTCTGATAATGGCTTGACAACATACATTGGTTCGGGACGAGTAACTGGCACGATCAATGATCAATTCTCACTTTCAGAGTACAATGGTACAATCAGAGTAGCAACAACTCAGGACGTATGGGGTCGTTGGTGGCTAGAAGATGGTGATGATTGGGAAGGACCAACTAACGATGTATATGTCCTTGCTCCTGCAGAGTGCTTGATTCCGGAAGGTTGTGAAAACGATGATAAAACATTACTACAAATTGGCCATGTAGGTGGTATCGCTCCTGGTGAGACCATCTGGTCATCTCGTTTCATAGGAGAGAAAGGGTATCTTGTCACGTTCAGAAACATTGATCCACTTTGGACAATTGACCTTTCAGACCCAACCAACCCACAAGTAATTGGCGAATTAGAGGTCCCTGGTGTTTCTACCTATATTCACCCACTTAGTGATGACCACCTCTTGACAATCGGAATAGCTGGTGGTGAAAATGGACTGGGATTAGACTGGGGAAACACCCAGATTTCTCTCTTTGATGTGTCAAATTTCTCTGATCCTACTTTGGCATCCGCACTACAACTTGCTCCAATTGATCGCAACAGCGATGATTGGTGGAGTTGGTCATGGTCTTATAGCGAGGCGACTTACGAACACAAAGCATTCACTTACTGGGCACCTGCTGAATTACTTGCAATCCCTCTCTCGACCTATCGCTACACTTACGATGAAATCGTAATTGATGGACGACAATATACCTACAGTGGTTACGAGTACGTCTCTCAACTAGTACTCGTAAAGGTTGACTCGGATAACAACACATTAACTAAGTATGGAACTATTGATCACTCTGACTTCTACAATGAAGAAAATGGGCTGCGTGAGTACTATTATTCCGGCAACACAAATGTCAGGCGATCTATTTTCATGGGAGATTACGTCTATGCTTTCTCTTCTGAAGGAGTTACTGTGACTAATTATACTTCAATGAATCTTTCATCATCTATTGATCTCCCAGAACAAGTTAATCTTCGAAATTACTGGGGTGATGTAGTGTATGTTGATAGTGATGAAGTCCGAGAAGATAGTGATGGGGTTGACGACGATTCAAGATCTAGCAACGGAAGTTCCGAAGGAGAAGGATCCGGTAGTAGATGAATTCAGAATTTGAGCGGTGTTCCTGCTTCACCTGGTTCACAGAAAGGTTCGCCACGTAGGGAACCGCCTACGGCTCTTCCATGAACTGGAATGCCTGCAACAACAGTCAGTTGCGGAAATCCTGTTAATTCCATGCCTGCAAGAGGACTCCAGCCAACTGTAGTCCAAGTATCAGAATCTTGGATTGTATGAGAGCGTTCCAAGTCAACAAGAACCAAGTCGCCATCGTAGCCTTCCTCAAGACGGCCTTTGTTCTTCATACCATACACTTGTGCTGGACCTTCGCACATCCATCGTGCAACATCAGATACTGAGCACTTACCGTCCTGTGCATGAGTAAGCATGAGAGGTAGAGAAGTTTCAACCCCGGGCATTCCAGAATTAGCGGTTGGGAAACCTAGTGCTTTGTTCTCTAAAGTATGAGGCGCGTGATCTGTAGCGATGCAATCAATGGTTCCGTCTTTTAGCCGACGCCATAAGGTATCACGATCTTGAGCATAACGAATTGGAGGATTCATTTTCAGACGAGTTCCTATTCGGGCCACATCTTCATCATCAAAAGTGAGGTGCTGCGGACAAACTTCTGTAGTTACTAAATCGCCTTTATTTTGCGCTAACCAATCGGCTTCAACACCAGTTGTAAGGTGAAGAACATGTAATTTATGATTGAACTCTTTTGCTAATGCGGTTGCTCGCTTAGTCGCTATCATAGCGCATTCATAATCTCGCCATTCTGCATGAGCAGCGATATCAGTACGATCTTTGAATTCTGGCCAGCGAGCATTGAGCCGATCTTCATCTTCAGCATGAACAGCAATTATTCCGCCAGTGTTAGCAAAGATATTCTCAAGATGCTCTTGCTGGTGAACTAGAAGGTCACCAGTAGATGAGCCCATGAATACCTTGATCCCACAGATTCCATCTGTTGGAGAAGGTGCATCTGGAGTTCCTACCGCTTCTTGCAAATCTGCAATATTAGTTGGAGTTGCACCTATGAAAAATCCATAGTTGGTGACTGCTGTTGCAGCAGAGGAATCCAATTTTGCCTGCATAGCTGCTAGACTGGTTGCAGCGGGTTTGTTATTTGGCATATCCAAGAATGACGTCACCCCACCAGCTGCTGCTGCTCGTGAACCTGAACCAATTGTTTCCTTCTCAGGTTGCCCTGGTTCTCTGAAATGAACTTGAGGATCTATTGATCCAGCCATTAAGGTCAAACCTTCTCCAGCAACAACTGTCTCTCCGTCTTGTGCTTCAAGACCACCATGAGTTGCAACCTTGGTAATTATTCCGTTTTTAACTCTTAAATCACCAGAAACTACGCGGCTTGGTAGTACCATTTCGGCGCCTTTTACTAACAAATTACCCCTGATCATGTGCACCATCAATTAATTCGCTGAGCAAGCAGTAATTGATGATTGCGCCGGGTATAGTTATGGTAGCGCCTGGTAGATTTGAACTACCGGTCTCCGGGTTATGAGCCCGACGAGATGACCTGGCTACTCCAAAGCGCTGACCCTTGGGGAACGCCACCCCTATTTCAACTCAATTCTGAAAAGCAAAAAGCAAATTTATCATTGAACAATAATTGTTGCAGTCATACCTGAATGAAAAGCACAATGGTAGGTGTAAGTTCCGGCAGTGGTAAATGTGAAGGAAAAGGACTGGTCTTTACCAAGAGTACCTGAATCAAATTCACTGTTATCTCCTGTTGCTGTGTGAGACATGCTTTCCAAGTTTGTCCAAGTAATTGTATCTCCAACTGAAATTGTAATTGAATCAGGACTAAATGCCATTCCCGTAATATCAATGAAATGTTCTACAGCATTAGTAACGCACGTGCCACTTTCGCAAGATTCACCAGGACCACATGTTTGTCCGCAAGCTCCACAATTATTGTCATCGGAAGATGTATCTACACACTCTCCACCACAATCGGTTTGACCTTCGGGACATTCACATTGACCTGTTTCCGAATTTACAACCTGGCCGCTGGGACATTGAACTGGTGTGCCTTCACAGACCCCGTTGTTATAGACATCATTTGTCGTGGTTGGATCTCCATCGTCGCAAGCAGTTCCATCAGCAGGTGGTTCTTGCATACAACTTGAAGAGCAGCCATCGCCATCATCAGAATTGCCGTCATCGCATTCTTCATTAGAATCTATGACCCCATCACCACAGGAATTAGAATTGG
>PBXQ01000070.1 GCA_002727675.1 Thermoplasmata archaeon
AGGGTGTCCACGCTTGAGCAAACCAATGCTATTCCAAGGACGACAAAACCAGCGATGACCAAAATATGTACATCTTCCAAGAGAATGAAGAATGCCGCAGAGGGTTCTTTTGCTGCGCCTTGAGCAGCTGCAACAGTTCCCAAAACTCCCATGATGAAAACCAGTGGGAGGACAAGGCCTGCGGCTAGTAGAGACCCTTTTTTGAGCGCCTCATTGTCTTCGGATGCCCAAGCTCTCTGCCAATTACCCTGTGAGAACATTTCTGCAGCAGTGATTGCTAACACAAGTGCCAAACCAGATTTGAATGAATCCATGTAGGACATGCTTCCAATGCTCAAATCGTCCACTGGATTGTAGGCCTTCGCATCTGAAATCAATTTACTGAGGTCT
The DNA here is from genome assembly GCA_002727675.1 of Thermoplasmata archaeon. Taxonomy (GTDB): domain Archaea; phylum Thermoplasmatota; class Poseidoniia; order Poseidoniales; family Thalassarchaeaceae; genus MGIIb-Q1. The sequence continues at coordinate 391 of PBXQ01000070.1, forward strand.
CCAGCGAACAAGATAAGCAGAAGTGCGATCACAAGCCAAAGAACTACCCAAGCCTGGATTCGGTCGGTTCGTAGAGATGCCGGAAGGCCACCATATGCAGTATAGCCGACAGTGACCGCGCCAACGGCAATCATAGGGATGAGAGGGTTCATGTCTGAGAGCACTTTCATTGCCTTCCCAATTGCGGTGAATTCTGCAAACAAGAAAGTGAACATATAGATGACAGAAATAACGCCAACATAGATTTGCATTGGTCTACCTATTCTCATTCGAACATAGTCCGCCAACGTAACTCCATCTGGTAATTTTTCACGTACCATTGGGCCTACGTAGGCGAGTAATATGAACGGAGTTGAAGCCGACACGGCATATCCTACAACATCCCAAAACCCACCATAATATCCATTCTCACTGGGTCCGAAGAGAATCCAAATCCCCATGCCAGAGGCAAATAGGCTGAGTCCAATCTTCTGCCAACTTTGCGTGCCTCTAGCCGATAGATATTCATCGGTATCTAATTCCTTTTCGGTAGCTGCTTGATATCCGACATAGCCGAAGAAACCAAGTGTCGCTAACATCAGTCCATATGCGAAATTTGTTTCCATTTTTCTTCCTCCGCTGGTATTACCCAGATCAGGTCCGTGGGTCGTTGCCGAAGCAACCTCTCAGCAAATGCTCCCCAGTGCTTATTGGTTCAGTCAGCGATTCATTAACTTTGGCAGGTCAATCTTTCTGCATGAAAGAATAAGTCCATTCTTGTGGAGTCTCTAGTGTATGTTTTATCGAGCGCGGGCTAATCCACCTTAGAAGGTTGAGTGGGCCGCCAGCCTTGTCATTAGTTCCACTTGCTCTAGCCCCTCCAAATGGTTGTTGAGCTACTACAGCCCCAGTGGGTTTGTCGTTTATGTAGAAATTACCCGCTGTAAACCTAAGTGCATTGAATGCAGTTTGTATGTCTTCTTCTTTGTTCGCAAAGATTGAACCTGTAAGGGCATAAGGGCTTGATTCGTCACATATAGTTAAAATATCCATGAAATCTTCATCATCATATAGGTAAACAGTTAGTACGGGTCCAAATATTTCCTCAACCATGGTCTCTGATTTTGGATCAGTCGTTACAATTATGGTTGGTTCAATGAACCAGCCAACACTATCATCACACCTGCCGCCAACAATTATTTCGCAAGAAGGATTTGATGAAGCTCTCTGGATGTATCCACTAATTTTGTCAAATGATCTTTGGTCAATCACAGCAGTCATGAAATTAGTGAAGTCACGAGCATCACCCATCGTAATTTTCCCGACTTCTTCTATTAGTCCTTGTCCCATTCTTGCCCAGACTGATTTAGGAATATAGGCTCGGCTGGCGGCTGAACATTTTTGGCCTTGATATTCGAAAGAACCACGCAGAAGTGCTACGAGTAATCCTTGCTCATCACAATCAGGGTGAGCGACAACGAAGTCTTTTCCTCCAGTTTCTCCAACAATACGAGGGTATGATTTGTAGCGGGGTAAATTCTCTCCTATGCGCTGCCAAAGAGTTTGGAAAGTTGATGTTGAGCCTGTAAAGTGTACTCCAGAAAAGTCAGAATGAGATAGGCAGACATCTGAAATGTCTGGTCCTGATGATGGTACGAAGTTAATGACTCCAGCGGGTAATCCTGCTTCCATCATTAATTCCATCAAGACATAGTTTGAAAGGTATGAATTCCTCGATGGTTTCCATACTGCTGTATTTCCTACAAGTGCTGGGGCACTTGGGAGATTTGCAGAAATACTGGAGAAATTGAATGGTGTAATTGCTAAGACAAATCCTTCAAGTGGCCTTATTTCAGTTGAGTTTTTGACACCTTTAGGTGAAACTAGGGGTTGGTATAGTTCGTGGAATCCTCGTGCATAGTGGCAGTTGAAGTTCCAGAAGTCGATTAATTCACAAGCTGAATCTATTTCGGCTTGGAAACAAGTTTTGCTTTGATTTAACATAGTGGCAGCATTTACCTTCATTCGCCATTCTCCTGTCAATAATTCCGCACATTTTTCAAATATTTCACAACGTGCTTCTAATCCAATATCGATCCACTTCTTTTGTGCTGCTACTGCTGCATCACAAGCGGCGGCAATTTCAGTCTTACTAGCAATATGGACATTTGCTAAAACATGTCTGTGATTATGTGGGATGACTTGAGTAACTGTATTCCCTGTGAAAACCTTCTCTCCATTAATAATACAAGGGATTTCAATTACTTCATTCATTTGTTTGTCAAGTTCAGCTTGAAGAGCAGTTCTTTCTTTACTTCCAGGTGCATATCCAAGTATTGGCTCATTGACTGGTTGGCTTGTCATGTTGCACCCCTATCATGGGCACTCTTTGATGATTACCTCGCGAATCTTTAGCATTATAATTCATGATTTCTAGAGGGAGTCTTGAAAACAAGTGTTTACTCCGCAGTATTATGTCGGGTAATCTTGTCAGGACAGCTCTTTACGAGGCACACCAAAGATGGGGTGGCAATATTGTTGATTTCCACGGCTTTGAGCTACCTATTTGGTATACTTCAATGATGGAAGAGCACATTAATACTCGTGAAAACGCAGGTCTTTTCGATGTTTCGCACATGGGCTTTTTCAGATTTTCAGGAAATGGTGTAAGAGAATGGTTACAATCTATTGCAACTCAGAGAGTTGAAAACCTTGATTCTGGTCGTTGTGCTTACACTCATTTTCTAGATGATAATGGTTTAATCATTGATGACATGATTTTTGCAGTTGCAGATTCTCAAACAATTTCGGATACAAAAATGAGAGATTGTCCCAATATCTCGGATTTAGTAATTTTGGGAGTACCAAATGCTAGTATGATATCAGTAATGAAAACCTGGTTTGATTCACATCTACCTAGTGATGGTTCAATAATTTTGGATGATTTATCTCAAGAGACATCTATTTTAGCACTTCAAGGCCCCAAATCGCCCTCAATAATAGAGGCAGTATTGGGTGTGGAAAATGTTGTCAAACATTTTCGTGGTAAGGCAATTTCAAGTAATAACTATGGAATTACGGGATGGATTCAAGGTACTGGTTATACTGGTGAGAGAGGATTTGAGATATTTATTCCTAATTCACAGGCTGAACAATTGTGGGAAGCATTGCTGGCTGAGGGTGAAACATTTGGTATTTGTCCTGTAGGATTGGGGGCTAGAGATACACTTCGAATGGAGAAAGGTTTCCTTTTATCTGGTCAAGATTTTCTTTGGCCTGGATTAAATGATATAGAAATGGGCATTGATGTTAACTTCCTAGCCCGCGATTCATGGGAAACCAATGTGCCATTTGGATTACACTTAGATCATGAATTTATTGGGAAGCACAGAATACTTTCTAGTCGTGAAAATACAACGGAGCGTTGGTGGGGTGTGAAATATACCAGTAAAGGGCCTTTTCCTCGTACTGGTTCTTTAGTACTAAATTCCCAAGGTGTTCAAATTGGAATGATTACTTCGGGTGGCCCTTCTCCATCATTAGGAAAAGTTGGTATTGGAATAGGATATATTACGAATGTTTCTGAGGGTGATGAAGTTCTAATTGCACCTAATCCTAGAAAACAAGTACCCGCCATTGTTGTTAGTCCACCATTTGTTTGAAAGGTCATGTTAGGGTGATATTGAAGAAAGGCTGCCTTTAGGGTGAGTCATGGGAGTAAAGTCACAGAGGTCCACTCTTGCCTTTTTTTTGGTATCATTGATGATATTGTCAACAATCTCAATTCAACTTGGATTATCTGAGTATTCATTTGAAATTGTTGAGGAATATGATGAAAATGATCCTGATGAAGTTACTCTTAATCTAGCCCAAAAAGAGGCATTAGAAAGGGCTTCAGGTAGAAGTGGTGCGGTGAATTGGGTAAAGACTGCGATTCCATCATCTAGCTCTTACAATGATATTTACAATATCAATGGCGTTCATTTTCATAAATTCGTAATGGATCATACAAATACAAATGTCTTAGTTGGCGGTACTCTAATTGGTAGTGTCCAGTTTGATAGTATTCAGCCAACATATCAACCAGATTCCAGAGCATTTGTTGCTTCATTAACTAAGTCAGGGGCCTGGAATTGGGTTACCACGACAGCAGTTCCCACGGGTAATTCAGGTGGTTCTGTGGTTGGCGATATTGCTGTTGCTCCCAATGGAAAGATTTGGATGTCAGGTTCATTTTGGGGTGAAATTGAATGGGGCTCTGATTGGGAATTATCAGATGCGGGAGGTATAGATGGTTTTGTTTCAACTATGTCTCCATCAGGAGTTTGGGATTGGGGCACTAAGATGGGAGGCACTTCAAATTACGATAGCATGCATGATTTGGTAGTAGATTCAAATGGCGATGGTTATGTGGTAGGTGTTTTTGAAGACCATACATATTTTGATAACACTAGTTACAATATTCTGAAGGGCTTAGATGGTTTTGTAACTAAAGTAAATCAAACCAATGGAACATTTGAATGGGTCGAAATAGTTGGTGGTAATTATGATGACAATATCACAGCTATTACAATCGATAATACAGGAAGGATTTTTGTTACTGGATATTATTCAGGAAACATTAACTTTGGTTCATTTCAAGTTTCTAACGCAGGTGCACTTAGTACATTTATTGCTGAAATTGATTCACAAGGAAACTGGCAATGGGCTAATGAAGCAAAAGCAGTCTATGGTGGAATTATTCCGTATGCGATAGAAGTAAATTCAAATAGCATTTTTATAGGTGGTGACGTTGTAGGATTAATTGATTTGGATGGCACATATTGGTGGGCCAATGCTACTGTTCAAAATTCATTTGTTGCTAAAATGAACAAAACAGGTAGTTGGTCATGGCATCTAAATTCAGATGGGCATACTCAACATATTAGTGACATTACAATTAACCCACTAGGTGGCGTTGTCGCTGTTGGTTGGTTTGATATGGATCATGCCTATATTGCAAATGCATCTTTTGGAAACATCAATTTAACATCGGCTCCTTATGCTCAATTTTATGCTGGTGTATCACCTACTGGACAGTGGTTATGGGCTGAAACGGGCGGCGGGATGGAATTTGATACAGGTTCAGGTGCTTTGTTCGTTGAAACTGGGAGATTATTTGTAGCGGGTAGGTATTGTGTTGACAATGACATGTCTGTTTGTACTGCTAGAATAGGTAGTACTAATTATACGTCATCATCAATTTATCGTGGTAGCGGCTTTGTGTTTTCATTGAGTACGGATTCTGATATGGATGATGTTTCAGATTTGAATGATAATTGTCCATTAGTTTCTAATACGAATCAAGAAAATTTTGATGGTGATTCATATGGTAATCTTTGTGATTCAGATATGGATGGTGATGGATTAGATGACTCACTTGATGGGTGTTTTTCAGGACCTGCATTTAATTGGGATTCTTCAGATTGGTCAATAGATTCAGATTCTGATGGGTGTCGTGACTCAGATGAAGATGATGACGATGATAATGATGGGGTAGTTGATTTAATTGACGCCTGTTCTGATTTAACTACTTACAAGAATTGGACTGCGAATGATGCTAACGATTACGACCGTGATGGATGCCATGACACTCATGAAGATGATGATGATGATGGTGATGGTATTTTTGATTCCATTGATGGCTGTGCTTATGCCCCATCAGATAGAAATTGGACATCTAATTCTTCTACTGATTATGATAGCGATGGTTGCCGTGATGATGGTGATGAAGATGATGACGATGATAATGATGGAATTTTAGATGTTGATGATTCCTGCGTTAAGGGAGATTTAAATTGGATTAGTAACAATACTGTTGACTTTGATTCAGATGGCTGTTTAGATAGTAGTGAAGACGCCGATGATGATGGTGATGGAATTAATGACTTTGATGACGCATGCTCTCAGATGGCAATTAATTGGGATTCAAGTGGTGTTCAAGACTTGGACAACGATGGTTGTCGTGATGTCGATGAAGATGATGATGATGATGGCGATGGTGTGCCAGATTCTGAAGATGGCTGCCCGCGTGGTTCAATTGGATGGATTTCAGCAAATATTACTGATAATGATGGGGATGGTTGCCGTGATTCTGGAGAAGATTTAGATGATGATAATGATTTAATTCTAGACTTAGATGATGGTTGTTATAGCGGAGTAACTGGCTGGATTTCTACATTTGAATTAGATGCGGATCGTGATGGTTGTCGTGATTCAGATGAAGATTGGGATGATGATGGCGACGGTTTATGGGAATTTGATATTCAAGGAAATGTGATTGATCAATGCCCCGGGACACCTTTGTCAGAAAAACAATTTATTGATAATTTTGGATGTAGTCCATCACAGGCAGATGATGATGGCGATGGAGTTCAGAATATCAATGACGAGTGTCCAGATGTTGCTGCTGCTGAAGGGCTTGACCGCGACCAGAATGGATGTACTGATGATATTGACCAAGATGGATTCTTAGATGACGTAGATGCCTTCCCTAATGATTCTACTCAGCAATTAGATAGTGATGGTGATGGCTATGGAGACAATCTAAGTGGAATTAATGGCGATGCCTGTCCTAACACTCCTTTACAATGGGTTGAAAGTGCTAAAACAACGTTAGGGTGTGCTTGGGAAGAATTTGATGACGATCAAGATGGCTTGTTAAATGGGGATGAAGACTCAAATTGTACATCAACTCCAAAGAATGAAACAGACAAAATTAATATTTTTGGGTGTGGTCCATCTCAAATAGATAGTGATAATGACGGTACATCTGATTTAGATGACATGTGTCCTGATACAAAACAAGGAGCAGAGATGGCTGGTTCAGGGTGTTCAAAAGAACAATTGTCGTATAATTCTGGTGGCGATTCAGGGGTTAATTTCCTTGTAATAGGTTTACTTTCCCTAGTTGTGATAATAGTTGTAGGCGGCGGCGCAGCTTTCTTTTTATTGAACAGATTTGATGGTGTTAATGACCGTGACGACAGTATTGACAAAGTGATAGAAGTTAGTGATGCCGCTAACGATGAATGGGTTGGTGAACAAGATAGTCAAGATTCAGATGGCAATAATGGTGAGATTACTGTTGATGAAGATGGTACTGAGTGGTGGCAAGATGAATCTGGTGTTTGGTGGTATCGTTCAGTCAGTATGGATGATTGGGCTATTTTTGAAGAATAATTGATAATTAGATATTCAATACGAGATGTCCCAATAAAGGTAGCATTCAATAGGGAGGCTTAATCGTAGGTGGGCCATGAATCAGACAGTGAACGATGTTAGGCCTTATTCCGCAGGATTAGTTTTGATTGTAGTAATGATCTTTTTTACTTCCTTTTTTGCTTCGAGTATTGACAACTATGAAAATTCAGAGATTGAATTTGTAGACTCTCCAAGTTTTTCTAGCGCAAAGGCTGCAGGTGATTGGGCAAAGATAGGTGGGACTGACTCATCAGCTACTAATGGTGGTTCTGCAACAACATCTACATCACACACAGATTCTAGTGGTAATACCTTTCTTACAGGATTTTTGATAGGGGATGTCAAGTTTGGTTATTTAACAAAAAGTTCCTCACAGGACGCTTTTATTGCAAAGATTGACACAAATGGTAATTGGCAAATTTTAGAGTCAGCAGATCAATATGCTGGCGGTGGATATTCTTGGGGCAATGATATCACAACAGATTCATCTGGAAATATTTTCATCACCGGCCATTTCGCTGGAAACATCTCTTTTGGAAATAACCAACTAAGAAGTCAAGCAGATATTAATGGAGATGATAGTACAGATATTTTCGTTGCAAAAATGAGTAGTTCTGGTAACTGGCTCTGGGCTAAGTCAGCAGGCGGATCATATGATAGAGACGCTGGAGAGGGAATTGTATCTGATGGAAATGGAGGAGCATACGTTGTAGGGTCCTTCAATATTAGTGGCTCATGGGGCGTTAATAGCTATGGCACAAATGGTTACGATGATGCTTTCATTTCTCATATTAGTTCTAGCGGTTCATGGGATTGGGTTCTTACTGGCGGTGGACCGGGTTATGACTCCGCAGACGGCGTATCAGTCGATAATGCTGGTGATTTAAGGGTTGTAGGTACATTTGAAGGGGGTAGTACTCAAGGTGCGCAGTTTGGCTCATCATCATTCCAAGCAACAGGTTCTCCAGATATTTATGTTTCAAAAATATCTAGCACAGGTTCGTGGGTTTGGACAAAAACAGCTGGTGCTCCAAGTGGTATGATTTTACCATGGGGTGGAATCGATACTGAAGGCACTGATTCGTATGTGGGTGGTTTATTTTCAGGGACTGCAAATTTTGCTTCACAATCAATTACTTCTGCCGCCCAGTCTAATAATCTGTTTATTGCCAAGATTGATGGTTCTGGAGCATGGCAATGGGCCAAAGCATCAAACAGTACTGGATTGAATTACATTGGTTCCATAGATGCAAGTTCAAGTGGTATAGCCTTTGCTGGAGGATACACTAGTGCCACTCAATCCAGTTCTACTTCAACTATTACTATAGGGTCTGATACACTTACTGGTGACTATTCTGAAATTTTTGCAGGAGTTATTGATTCATCAGGAAGTTGGCTTTGGGCTAAAGGTGGTGGTAGTGCTGGGGATGATGGTTACTATAATTACGGGCAACCAGGTGTTGGTTGGTCGCCAGCTGGTGATGTCATAGCTTCAGGACATATTTGTCAAGGCATGGGTAGTGCTTGTACTGCAACATTTGGTTCTAATCAAGTTACAGTAACTCCCGGGGCATGGAGTACTCAAGTTGGGCTCCCTCCCTCTGTTGTGGTTTGGAAACAAGCATCTGATGCAGATGGTGATGGAATAGGAGATTCTTCAGATAATTGCCCTCTAGTATCTAATGTAAATCAAGATGATATTGATTCAGATTCAATTGGTGATGCTTGTGATCCAGATATTGATGAAGATGGAATCCTTAACGATGATGATGGTTGTGATGGTCCTGCAGTTAACTGGGACTCATCAGTTTGGGCTAACGACATCGACATGGATGGTTGTAGAGATATTGATGAGGATGATGATGATGATGCTGATGGTATACTAGATGTGAATGATCCATGTACAGGAACAGCTTTCAAATTGAATTGGACTTCTAGTGTTGTTAATGATATCGACATGGATGGTTGCCATGATAATGAGGAAGATAGTGACGATGACAATGATGGGATTGATGACACTGCTGGAGATGATTGTCCACGTGGCTTAACTAACTGGGGATTACCTGATGGAAATGGAGGGCACACTCAAAATGCTTCTGCAGATTATGATTCAGATGGATGTGAAGATGAATCCGAGGATTCAGATGATGATAACGATGAGGTAAATGATTTGGATAATCAAGGTGCAATTCTAGATAGGTGTTCAAAGGGGATGATGAATTGGATCAGTGAGTTGTCTTTGGATTATGATTTAGATGGTTGTAGGGATTCTGATGAAGATTGGGATGATGATAATGATGGAGTAAATGATTTAGACACCTCTAATTCTGTTCTTGATAAGTGTCCTAAAGGGGCTAAAGGATGGCTTTCTAGTGAATCTACAGATAGGGATGGCGATGGATGCCGAGATATCGATGAAGATGACGATACTGACGGAGATGGAATTATAGATACATCTGATAATTGCTTTGTCCAAGTTGGTTGGACATCTAGCCCATTAACAGATTATGATGGCGATGGTTGTCGCGATATGGATGAAGATGATAATGATGACAATGATCCTGTTTACGATGCGAATGACGATTGTGAAAAAGGAGAAATTGGGTGGACTGAAACTGATTTTGATGGCGATGGCTGCCGTGATGAATCAGAGGATAATGATGATGATAATGATGGGATATGTGATGGTGCAACTTCCACTAACAATGTTTGTTCCGCGGGCCCCGATGTTTGTCCTGAGACTCCATTAGGTGAGCAAATCAATGGCGACGGTTGTGGTCTTTCCACTCAAGTTGATTCAGATGGGGATGGGTACTATGATGCCGCTGATGATTGTGTGGATGAGGATTCTACTGGTTATGATGCAGATGGCGATGGATGCATTGATGATACAGATGGTGATGGTACCTTTGATGATGTAGACGCTTTCCCTAATGACGCAACCCAACAACTTGATGCAGATGGCGATGGATGGGGTGATAACCTTGGTCAATTAAATTCAGATTATTGTCCTGCAACACCTAGTGAATGGATTTGGAATGTGTCAAATGGCACTTTAGGCTGTGCTTGGGAAGAAAACGATGATGATAATGACAATGTTCTCAATGGCATAGATAAATGTCCAGGGAGCAAGGTTAACTTAGGTCGTTCTGTAGATTCTGATGGTTGTACTGACTGGCAGAAAGATGCTGATGGGGACGGTGTAGTAGATGGTGAGGACACCTGTGCTAATACTGGCTCGGATGATACTACAATCGAGGTAACAGGTTGTTCTCATGAACAACGTTTAGCTGCGGGTGATTTAGGTGCAATGACTAAGGAATATGGTTTGATTGTAGGAGGTATTGGAGGTTTCTTATTACTTCTTATTGTTGGGATGCTAATTATGTTAGGTCGCCGTAAAGGTGGGAGGAGTATGGATGCATGGGATGCCCACTCATCACAACTTGCGTCAGGGGGTTATGTTGCTGGTCAACCAGTGGCCCCCGCTCCACCTATGCCAGTAGTTCAAGCAGTCCCTCAAAGTGTAAGTTCTTATGCTGAACTTCCACCTGGTGGAAATTACGTTACTGATGCTGCAGGTGGGACTTGGTACAACGCTCCAGATGGTGGGCAATGGGCTATGCAAGGCGATGGATCTTTCATTAAAAATTAGAAAATCTAAATAATTTTAGATTCAAATATTTGCTATGGCTTCCTGGATAATTTCTTGAATAGAAATTTCTGGCTTTACCTCAACGCGTTGAGACATTTCCCATCCGTCTACAATTCCCCATACTTCATCACCGGGGTTACTATTGTATTGTGCTGATGAGCCTGTGGCTTCTGAAATAATTTGAGCCAAATCATTCATTCTTACACCTTGTCCACAACCTATTGCTACGGTTTCTCTTGTGGGTGGAGGTTTTTGGATGATTGAAGCAATCATACGCGCTACATCAGAAACATGAATCATGTCTTTTACTTCTTCTCCTGTTCCGGGCACACTGAAAAATCCAAAACAAGCTTCACGACAAAGTTCGTGCACAACTCCATGCCCCTCACCACCATCTGGAGGTATGCCTTGGACATTTGCGGTACGAATGATCGTTACCGGGTGTGTGTCCATTGCGTATTCTAAAGCATATTCTTCAACCCATAACTGTCCTTCAGCAGCAACATCTCTTGGAGATAATGGTGATTCTGAAGAATAATATTCTTCTTCACCTCTTGGATTTGGGTGAACTCTTAATGATCCAACTAGTACCAAATGTATACCTTGATGTTCTTGAACTGATTTTAGTATTATTTTAGCATTATTGCGCATTAATCTAAGAACATCTTGGTTTGAACGATCCATCTTTTGGTCTGGAGGATGACCATTAAAGTGAATGATAGTGTTACATGAAGCTAGGATGGCAGGCAATATATTTTCATCATTGATCATTTCATTCGTCAAAACTTGGCAATCATCGCCCAATTCTTCGTTAAGGTAGTGTGCAATGAAGCCATCATCACCGCTAATTGCTACTCGCATGTTCTCTCCCGGTTCGTATGATTGTTGGGGACATCTATCATTATGTCGGTTATGAAGGTATAATTTTTCATTCAAAATACAATGTAATTGTGAATGATGATTAGTAGGGTTCAAGTGCCTAATCGGTGGTCGTAATGGTATGGGTTGGGACGATACGTTTTCCCGTCGCCTTGTTGGCCGTGATTTGACTATAGGGGTTATAGGGTTAGGTTATGTTGGTTTACCTACAGCAATAGGTTTTCTTGATGCTGGATTTAGGGTTAGGGGTGTTGATGTTAATAAACAAGTTATTGATGCATTATCTTTGGGTGAGAATCCCGGAGATGACCCACAACATGATGATTTAATTCCTTCTAAGCAGGGAGAAAATTGGAAAATTTCTACCTCTACTTCAGAAATGGTCCCTGATTGCGATGTAGTTCTGGTAACAGTTCCTACTCCCGTAAATGAAGAACGACTACCCGATTTATCTTACGTTTCTTTAGCGGGTGAAGCAGTATTTTCATCTATTGGGGCCAATAGTGGGACTATTGTTGTTCTTGAGTCAACAGTTTATCCTGGCGTAACTAGAGAGATTTGGTCTCCCTTAGTTGAAAAATTAGGATTAGTTGAGGGTCAAGATGTACACCTAGCATATTGTCCAGAAAGATTTGTTCCTGGTGATGAAGAACACGGTGTAAGGCAAGTAGCTCGAGTGGTAGGTGCTGGAGATCAAAAGATTGGCTTAGATTTGCGAGATTTGTATGATACTCTAACTTCTGGTGGCGTGACTTATGTTGGTGACATTGAGGTGGCTGAGGCTGCTAAGGTTGTAGAAAATGTTCAGAGAGACCTAAATATTGCATTAGTTAACGAGTTAGCTAGAATTTTTCCAGTGTTAGGAATCGATGTTGAAGATGTGTTAAATGCAGCAGCAACCAAATGGAATTTTCATCGTTACAGTCCCGGTGTCGGAGTAGGTGGTCATTGTATCCCTGTAGACCCATATTATCTAATTCAAAAGGCTAAGGCGGCAGGGGCTCCAGTTGAATTGATTACTTCTGCTAGGGCAGTAAACAGTGCGATGCCAAAGAATGTAGCCCATGATGTTGCTGAAATATTAAAGAAAAATGGAATCAATCTTTCTTCTTCTAATGTTTTGATGCTTGGTTGGTCTTACAAACCAGGAATTGGAGACCCTAGGGAGACTCCCGCTGAGCCATTAGCAGAGGCATTGGTTGAATTTGGTTGTGAGGTCCAAGCATTTGATCCCTTAGTTGATGGTCGTTTTTTCCCCGAGGGGTTAGCAACTTTGGTCCGTGATGAATCCGAAATAAAGCCCTTTGACATTGCTTTGCTGGTTACTGCCCATGATGAAATCATTGGATTAGATTGGACTAAATTATCTAATTTAGCAAATCATTCATTAATTTATGATGGGAGGAGAGTTTTAGATTCTGATATGCTAGAAAAATTAGGTTGGGAGGTTTATCTTCTTGGTGCACCTCTTTGATAATCACCTTCTTGAGTGTGAAGGTTCTTGGTCTTGTTATTCTCAGCCCTGCTCGCGGTGAGTTATCATGGTAGACCATCTTCCGAATTTAGGTCGCGAATTTGAGATGCTTCAAGCAATGGGTTTTTCTTCAATTGACGACTTATTTTCCGACATTCCTCAAGATGTAACTCGTGACACTCCTTTAGATTTACCGGGACCTCAAACGGAAGAAGAAATTTGGGCAGATGCTCAAAGACTTTTATCTGCTAATATCCCAATGAATTCCCGCCCTAACTTCTTGGGTGCTGGATTATATGAGAATTTTGTACCTACCATGGTTGCTGCAATGGCTACTAGGGGTGAATTTCTTACTTCTTATACACCTTATCAACCAGAGGTAAGTCAAGGAATGTTGCAAGCATTATGGGAGTTTCAGACAATGATTTCTGAATTAGTATCACTCCCAGTTTCAAATGTTAGTGTGTATGATGCTTCAACTGCAGCGGCAGAGGCATTGACTTGTGCGGTTAGGGTGCATAATAGGAAGGCCGAGCAAAAAAATATTGTTTATGTGTCTAAATGGCTTCCAGATTACAGATTATCAGTAATAGAAAATTATACTGTTGGTGGGGGTATTGAAATACGTACTTTAGAATGGGATGAAAATGGTATGATTGATTTGGATTTTGCTAAAGAAGCAAATGGTTGTTGTGCCGTATATGTGGAACAACCAAACCCATTTGGAGTAATTGATGAAAATTTACCTAAATTAAAGGAGATAGTTGGCGAAAATACTGCACTTATAGTTGGAGTTAATGCCACTTCGCTTGGGTTAATCGAGGCCCCAGGTAATTGGGGTGCAGATATTGTTGTAGGTGAAGGACAACCATTTGGGATTGGGGCGACAGCAGGTGGCCCTATATACGGAATATTTGCTTGTAATGAAAAGTATCTGAGGCAAATGCCAGGTAGGATAGTAGGAAAAACAATAGATGACAAAGGAAATGATGCTTACACTTTGACGCTTTCAACACGTGAACAACATATTCGGCGCCATAAAGCAACAAGTAATATTTGCTCTAATGAAACTCTGATAGCTTTAATGGGTAGTATTCACATGTCTTTACTTGGGCCGTATGGATTGGAAAAATTATCTATTAGGAATGCTGCTTCTTGCCAAGCCACTAAGGAAGCAGTTTGTTCTATTGAGGGAATTGAATTGTTATATCCAAATACTTGTTCTTACAACGAATTTACTATTATATTACCCCAATCTGCAATGAGTGCCCTTTCGTATTTAGATTCACTTGGAGTTACAGGGGGATTGGCATTGGAAGAAACTACAAAAAATGCTGAATCAAATTGGTTACATATTACAGCAACTGATCAGACGACTATGGCTGATATTTCAAAATTAGTTGATGGTCTAGAGTCTTGGTTGGAGACATTAAAGGAGGTGAGTGCTTGAGTGATGTTTTTGCTTTCAATGGTGACTTATCTGCTGGATATGCTCAACCAGAACCACTAATTTCAGGTGATGAGGTTTTTAATGCAATCCCATCATCTTTGAGAAGAGTAAATTTGCCTAGGTGGCCTAGAGCCAGTGAACCAGAATTGGTTCGGCATTACACATGGTTGTCTCGGCGTAATTTTGGTATTGATAATGGCTTTTATCCCCTTGGATCATGCACTATGAAACATAACCCTAGAGTAAATGAAAAGATTGTTCAATTATCCGAAGTAAATGATTTGCATCCATTAGCACCTGAATCTCATTTGCAAGGTTTGATGGCTATCTTTTACGAGATGCAAGAGATGCTAGCTCATTGTTCTGGTATGGATGAAGTAACATTACAGCCAGTTGCTGGTGCTCAGGGTGAATTTGCTGCCATACGGTGCATTCAAGAATTTCATAAGAAAAATGGCGAATCAGGTCGTAATAAGGTTATAGTTCCTGACTCTGCACATGGCACGAATCCTGCTTCTGCAGCAATGTGTGGGTACGAAATTATTGAAATCCCAAGTAATGACGAGGGTCGTTTGGATTTGGATGCACTAAAATCAGTCGTTGGTCAGGATACTGCGGCAATGATGGTAACCAATCCTAGCACATTAGGAGTTTTTGAGCCTGAAATTGCTAAAGCTTCAGAAATTGTACACGCGGCTGGAGGACAAATGTATTATGACGGGGCTAATTTCAATGCTATTTTAGGAAAAACTTCACCTGGTTTAATGGGATTTGATGCAGTACATTACAACCTTCACAAAACTTTCTCGCAACCTCATGGTGGTGGGGGTCCTGGTTCAGGTCCAATCGGAGTAAAAAGTCATTTAGCTGAATTTTTACCTAAGCCTTTGGTTGATAGGAAAGAAGATTCTAATGGTATTGATGGTTGGAAATATTTTTGGAGAGATCCAGAAAATAGTATTGGTAAAGTGCAACAATGGCATGGTAATGCTGGTGCTGTTGTACGATCATGGGCTTTCTATCGTCGCTACGGGCGTGAATTAGAAAAAATGAGTGAGCATGCAGTTCTAAATGCAAATTATTTGCGTCATAAAATATTGAATCCGTCAAATGATTTGGCTGCTAAAATTCCAGCTATGCCTATTGATGGAGCGCCAACTAAAGTAGTGAAACATGAATTTACACTGAGTATGAGTCCTGTAAAAGATAAAACTGGAGTCACAGGTAAGGATGTAGCAAAACGCTTGTTGGATTATGGTTATATGGCGCCGACCCTGTATTTCCCTATGATCGTTCCAGAATGTCTCATGATTGAGCCAACAGAAACAGAGAGCAAAGAAGTACTTGATAAGTTTGCAGATGACTTCTTGAAAATATTATCTGAAGATTCTGACTTGGTTATGACCGCCCCACATAATACTGATGTTGGTCGAGTAGATGAGGTGTGGGCTGCTAGGAATTTGGTTTTGAGGCACCCCTTGGATAACTAACGCGTAGGGGTTTACTTCAATTACCCCTTTTGTTTACGTCGCGGCAATAAACTAATGGTGGCATCATGAATTTTCGCTTGCTTTCTTGCTTGTTTATGGTTTTGTTAATGTTGTTACTGCCGCAGTCATCAATTCTAATTTGGGAAAATGAAATGTCAGCACCCGATGATGGGACAGCGTTACCCTTAGATATTCAATTATTGGGAATTGGTAATATTGATGATCCCTCAGTAGTTAGTGATTCACAAGGAAACTTCCATATTATTTGGATTGAAAATTTGACCAGTCTAATGTATGCTCGTGTGGGGCCTAGTGGCAATATTACGCATGGCCCCTTAATTCAAAACTTTGACTTAAACAACGTCAAGTATTCTACTACCGTAGCAGTAGATGAAAATGATAATTTACACTACTCGTTTTTGTCTAAAAGTAATGGTAACACCTGTTTGAGATATGTTGCTGTTGATTCTAGTACTGATGCAATAGGTGATTTATGGTTTAATCCGATTACACATTCTTATGGAAGTGTTGTTTGTAAAAGTAATAGTTTCAAAATGTCTAATCCTGACATTGCTGTTGATTCTCAAGGCTCTGCACATATAGTATGGCAAGATATTGATGACCCTTTGAATAATAGGTATGGCCTATTTGGAATTCGTTATGCTATGATGGAGGCTAATTGGACCACTCATACACCAGATAGCCCCATTTTTGATACCATGCTAACTCCAGGAGTGAGTGAATCAACTCATCCAAAATTAGACATTACTGATGAAGATGAGGTAGTTGTTACATGGCAGGACACCAGAAGTAGTAAAATTGAGTTGGTATTTTTAGTTGACACATCTGGTTCTATGAATAACCAATGGGGGTATTTGTGTACACTATTGTATGGTGGTAGTATGAGTTCAGGTGGTAATTTTGCTGGGCTAAAACAACTATTGCATAATTCTAGTTTAGAATTGTATGAAACTATCTACATGTTATCTAGTATTCCGAGTACTATGTCATGTGGTAGTTCCACTGGTGGTGGGGGTCCAAGAAATTCCCCTCTTGGATTAGTGTCAAATGACCATTCAGGAGGGTTGCGTTTTACTGGTGAAGTTGTGTATAATGGCGCTGCAATTAATATTTCTAGTGGCGGCGGTTATTATGGTGAATTTTGGGGTCCTGCTACAACTTGGGCTTGTAGTTCATGGAGAGATTCTAACAGTAATGTTCCAGGAAACCCTCCTACTCAATGGGACCACAAGTGGAATCCTAATGCAGTGAAGATAGTGTTACCAATTTCTGATGAGGGTCCTTACGGGGGCGACCCAATTGATAGTAGTGACACAGCTAGTATCAATGAAGCGCATGATGCATGTGTTTTGGCAGGAGTTAAACCAATGCCATTATATTCCGGCAGTAATAGTGGTGTGGTTTCTGCTGCAATTGATTTAGCAATGTGTCCCGGTGGGCAGATATCAACTGGGTCAAGAACATGTCCTGCTTCTACCGGGTCTGTAATCCGCACTACAGATGCTGGTGGCAAAGCATATTCTTTCAATTCATTTTCACAATCATCGGCTAGCTTGTTGATTAATGAAATCATCAGTTCAGCATCTACAAGTGTTTGGACTACAATTTTAGACCCCTATGCGAAATTGAGCGACGCTACATTTCAGAGAGGTAATCCTGCTTATATTCAATCTGGAGGGAATTATTACGAAGACATTGGCTGGGGTGGTTTATTTGGGAATCACTTTGTCGTAGTAAATGATACGAGGATTTCTTCTCTTGACGATTGGTCATCGAAGCCTAATGTAGCCATAAGTTCTGATGGTTTGTTTCAATATGTTTGGTCTGATAGTAGAGATGTAGTAGGAAATAGTGCTTCTGATTCTCATGAAATATATTGGCAAAATGTAGATCTTAGTGCATGGGATTTTAATGGTCAAGCAAATGGGATTGATATTTATAGTATCCAAAATGCAGTATCCAATGCTTCTTCGTTATCTCCAGTTGAAGGTGTTGGATTAGCGGGAAGTAGGGATGTAGAATCACATAGTTCTCAGCCTAGTTTAATTATTGATGATAGCGATGTAATGCATGTTGCATGGGTAGAACATGATTCTGGTTTAGGGACAAACATTTCTTACAGGCGTTCAATCAATGCAACAACAAGCCCCACCCAGTTCTTGCCCAATCCATGGTATGTTAATTGTAATTCTAATATTTCAGGTAGCCCTTGTTCAACTCCCACATATCCTTTATCTGATTGGGATAGTAAAAAGAATGGGGCTGGTGATAGAAATGTCCTAATTAATACTGATGAAAATGATGGTGATGAGCCTTCAATAGCCGTCACTAAAGGAGGGGGTAAAAGTGGTGCTGTTGTTTGGGTTGATAGTGAGCCATGTGGATTATATAATTCAACTGGTAGTGATGAGTATCTATGTATTAAGAGAATTAGGCGTAGTATGTTTTCTATTGTACCAGTTTCATCTAATGTGTCCTATACTCTTGAGCCAAGTGAACAAGTGACCATTAATTTTACAATTGATCATATGGGTTCTCCTTTATCTAACCCTATCGATGTAGAATTAGATTGGTCTGGTTTACCGTCGGATTGGGGTGTTTATGCAGAAATTGATTTGGGTCAAGGGATGAATGTATTGAATCAATTAAACTCCACGTGGCAAATTCCATCTGGAGGGACAGTACCACTTTCATTAACGATATCTGCTCCTTCAAAATTTCTGGCAATTAATTCTGAGCAAAATAATCCAGTGATAGGAATAGTCCCAGTTAATAGCGGCGGCGGGGCATTTACTAATTTGGAAATTAATTTAGATGTAAGACATAATTTAGTTGTTTCAGCACCGCAAAATTCTATCCAGATTGAACAAGGAAATTCAGGAATTTTGACTATTGATATCTCAAATTATGGGAATATAGTAGAAGATATCTTTTTCCCGGATAGCACCACTTTAGCAGGACAGTTGGCATGGGGATTACCGTATGGATGGAACATTGATTTTGTTAATAGAATTGATTTAATTGATAATTCAACAACCTCGAAAATGTTACGGATTTACATACCTGATGATCAACTTCCAGGGGCAACAAATCTAACAGTTGTTGCAACATCACACAAGGTTTCACAACAGGGTGAGCCCGGTGCTGTAGCAACTTATGATTTGACCGTCCATGTTATTCGTAAGAGAGTAGGAAACATAATCTTTGAACTTTATGATTCTTTTGAGGAATTAATGCCAGGTGATTGTGGATATTTCAGTGTTGATATTACTAAGCATTTTGGGGATGATAATGTTGTGATTTCAGTCGTTGATGGGCCTGAAGAAAGACCGGAGTCAGTCTCCTTGGAAGTTTGGAGAGAGACTCATTGGATTTTGAATATTGATTACTCGGCTTTACCTGGTGGTAATTTAGTAGAGCCAGATGCGAAGCGGTTTTTCACGAATGGTCTATCTAGGACAATTTTCATTGAATTATGTTCTCCATTTAAGGCCGGTGCAGGAGATGTAGGGGAAGTACAATTAAGAGCAGAATTATTTGTAGATTCTTTAGCCTATGATATAATTTCTATGCAGGCCACAGTTCTTCCAAAATTTTCTGTTTTGACTAACTGGCACGATGCCCCTACTGAAATTAATCCAGGACAAGCATTTGAAGTAACTATTGATGTTGAAAATGATGGTAATATGCCTATTTCAATTAGCCCTAGCATATCATCTCAAGATGATGATTGGTCAGTTAGTTGGGTTAATGGGACTCCTGATTTGATTGATGTGGGTGATGAATTAATGATGGTTGCAATTGTTAATGTGCCAATTGATGCATTAGCAGGAAATACCCAAATTGAGTTGGAATTTTTATCAATGGTGAATGGCCCACCAATACAACTTGGTTTTGCCTCGGGTTCAATTGAGGTATTGTCTCGTACAGATTTAGTAATATTAAGTTCAGACACCCAAAGTAATGATTTTGATATTAGCCCTGGCCAAACTATTGACATACATTTCACTATTATCAATAATGGGAATATTGCTGAAACTCCTTGGCTTGATAATTACACAACAGGTGCTAGTGGGGTTTTATCTGAAATCCCTAGGATGGATGGTTTGCCGGGAATCAATGCAACATGGTTTGAGGTGGAAAATGCTGGAACACTTCTTTCTGTCCTCGATGAAATTTCTTCCGATTCTGCAGGTAGGTTTAGGATCTCTTTAATTGAGCCGGGTCAGGAAAGATCAATTGTTTTACGAATAACCATGGTTGACTATTATTCTGGATGGTTTAATGATCAATTGGGTGTGCGAATAAATTCAGATAATGGATATGCAATTGATGGAGGAGATATTGATGCGGACGACAAATGGTCTCCACTTGATTCTAACGAGCAATTAATTGAATTGAATGTAAAAATCCCTGATGTGTATGTTAATGCAGTTTCAGAGGATCTCGATGGTGATGAGTTAGTATTGCAGATTGAGGTATCTAATATTGGTAATGTTCCAGTAGAAAATATTCTATTAAGGGTTTGTGATATGAGGCTTGAGCGTGCTGAAATTACGGGTTGTTCGCGTAGTGATGCAGTTGCAGAAGTAAGAGTGTCATATATTGAAGCAGCTAATGGTAATTCACCTACAACTAATATTATTGCAATTAGAATTACCGATCCTTTAGATTACATCGTCTTATCAATTGATGCTGAAGAAGAAATATTGGAGTCAGATGAAACAAATAATATGATGGAAAAACAATTACTGCTCAGTACTGATGGGAGTAATGGGTTTGATACTTTATTCGGAATAAAATCAAATAATTTGTTATATGGTTTGATGTTTGTATTGTGGGGGCTAATCGTATATCTTGGAATATCAGCAATTAGTGGGCGTATGAAAGACAGAAAAATGGCATCCGGTTGGCAAAAAGGAGGTAGTGGGTGGGATTCCAGTGCTATAAAATCAAGTAAAGTGAAGAAGAAAAATCAAGTTGATCCTACACCTTACGCAGAAGTACATTCTCTTGATATGTCGATGTCAACTAGGCCCTCAGTTGATGTTAGTGATCTTGATTTAAGTCAATCAGTGAATCCTAGTCAATCAATTGTAGGCGAGTCAATAGATTTTGGTGGAAATAGAGATAAGAAAGAAAAAAGTGATGAATTCACGATTGGCGATTTAATTGATGATTTAATTTAATCATTTTCTATTGGACAATAGCATAAGGAAGAACTCCTTGCCACACACATGGAGGCGACCCGCGATTCAGATTGGCTTGTGGGAGATCCTAGTTGGTGGCCACATATTGAAGGTTTAGCTAGTTCTGATTTGGTAGGTTTGGAAATTGAACCTAGTTCGTTATGGGATGGGTGGAAACGCCAGCGTTTGAAGCCAATGGCACAACGTTTTGTTTATGCTCCTGCATGGTCTATTGGCTTGCTTTTTGCTACTATATTCCCCTTAATATTCTCCGATGATTCAATGTCCAACCAGAATATTGTTTCTGTGTTGTTTCTTAGTTCATTTGTTTTATTACATTTACAGCCATTTAGAATAGCCTCGGAAATGCCCGGTGGTGATGGTTTTAAAATGTTGAAATGGATTTGGTTTGGCGGCGGATTTTCTAATATGAGTAGGACATTAGGATTTACATTCCTAGGTTTCTTCTTCTTTATTTGTCATATATTAATAGATGTTAGAATTGGTTGGATTTCTTATTTGATTTTTATTTTTCTTTGGTTCCATATTACCTTAAGGGCGGGTAATGCTCTAATTCCATCACCCGGGAGATGGTTATTTCCTCTAGGTGAAGATAAATTTGATAGTAGCAAATTATCTTCTGAATGGTCAATTTCTCGTGAGCGATTTTTCCCGGATTGCTTGGCTAATTATTCTCTAAATTGTGGCATGGAATTGGAAATTGTTGGTGTTAGGAGACGCGAACACCGTTTTCTTGCTTTTCATCTGAGGCACCCTTCAAGTTTATTGTATGATCCGTTTGTAAATGTTGAAAAAATCCCATCAATTGGAGGTTTTGGGCTGGGTTATTGTGGGGCAAGGATTGATGTTAGGGATGAATTATTGTCTTCTCCTCCTTTAATAATTTCAGTTGCAGATTGGCCCGAATGTTATGTTAGAAATAGTGAGGATGAATGAAAAATTGGTTGTTCATCTAAATCGGTATCCATTTGAACCACCCGCGATTCGCGACGACTAATGGACATATGCATTATACTAGGTAGTAAGTCTGATTTGCCCGTGGCAAATAAGTGTACAGCAATACTTCAAGAGTTCAATATAGATCATGAAGTTCGAGTAGCTAGCGCTCATAGAGCGCCCAAATATTTGGAAGGAGTGATTGGTGATGCTATTAATGGAGGTTGTAAAATTTTCATTGGAATGGCAGGAATGGCTGCAGCTTTACCTGGCGTCATTGCTTCAATGACCACTCTACCAGTAATTGGTGTTCCTGTAGGAGGTAAAGTGCCACTAGACAGCCTTCTTTCAATTGTCCAAATGCCTCCAGGTATGCCTGTAGCTACAGTAGGAGTTGATCGTGGCGATAATGCTGGCGTATTGGCCATTCAAATGTTGGCGTTAAGTGATACTGATTTACATTCTCGCTTTGTTAATTGGAGAGAAGATAGGACTGCAAGAGTAATTGCTGATGATGAATCATTAAGGGCGTGAATCTATTGATTGGCCCTGCGAATTTAATCGATGAAGCAATTGAGAAACTCAAGGCTTCTATCGATGATGTTGCAGTTATTGCTTGTTCTGGTGGAATTGATTCTTCTGTTGCTGCAACATTAGCCAATCGTGCTGTAGGTGATCTTCTACATTGTGTATATGTTGATACAGGATTAATGAGGAAGCATGAAACAGAAGATGTCCAAAGAGTCCTAGGTGAATTAGGACTTAATCTCACAACTGTCCATGCTGCGGATAGATATTTTGAAGCATTGGAAGGTGTTACTGATCCTGAAAGAAAGAGAAAAATAATCGGTGAGTTATTCATTAGAATTTTTGAGGAGGAGCAGAAAAAAGTTGGTGCGAAATATCTCGTCCAAGGAACAATTGCGCCGGACTGGATTGAATCTGGTGGTGGCGTTAGAGATGTTATTAAATCACACCATAACGTTGGTGGCTTGCCTGATGATATTGAACTTGAAATCGTCGAACCACTACGTGATTGCTACAAGGACGAAGTTCGTGAGATGGCTAGAGAGTTAGGAATCCCATCATCAGAAAGACAACCCTTCCCTGGTCCCGGTCTAGCGGTTAGAGTACTAGGCGAATTAACTCCCGCTAGGGTAGAAGTTTGTCGTGAGGCTTGTGCAATTGTAGAGGAAGAATTGGAAGCCGCTGCTGAGTCTGGATTGATGGAGTTGCCGTGGCAATATTTTGCTGCATTATTGCCAGTTCGTTCAGTTGGAGTACATGGAGATGTAAGGGTACATGGGGAAACTGTTGTGATTCGGGCTGTGGCTAGTTTAGATGGCATGAGTGCTCGTTACTCATTAGTTCCACATGATGTGCTAGAAAAAATTAGTATCCGCATCACTAATACTTTGAAAGGAGATGTAAATCGGGTAGTTTACGATGTCACTCACAAGCCACCAGGTACAATTGAGTGGGAATGATTGATTATTATCCCCCCGATTCATTCATGAAGGGGTGGTGTTTGGGCGACCTTGTTGCCGCTGTAGCTTAGTGGTGGAGCGATGGACTGTTAATCCATAGGCCGCCGGTTCAAATCCGGTCAGCGGCGCCACAAAATCAAACATTTGATGATTTTTTTTTGCTTGTTATTTTACCCTAGTAATTTTTATCATCTGTAAAACGCCCCTACGGGGCGAGATATTTATTTAGGAATGGGTTCAAGTATGTATTCATCATCGCAGAATCCATGTACCACTCTAAACAACATGTGGAAACGAATGGAAAAAGTAGTCTTTTGCTTGCATTAATCATGCTTTTTGGAGCTTTGTCTGCAGGAATACCAAATGCATCTGCATTAACTGGTAATGAGACTTTTGAAGTAATTAATTTAACAAATAATTCAGCTAATTTGTCAATGTCTAACCTTGATTCAAGTGATACTTATTACTGGGGCGCTTATATCTATCATAGTAATGGTACATTATTTGATTCAGATACTGGTTCTACTTCAGGAATTGGTGGCCCTGGTACGATTAATTTTGGTGTTTCTTGGCCAACTCCAACAATACCTGACAATTATACTGTGTATGGAGAAGTAAATGATGGATCAATTTCCATAGGGAATGATACTCATTATTTCCTTATTGGTAATGGTGGCTCACCGACTATTGGAAATGGTTCTCAAAATGATGCCGGTTCTGGAGGTGATGCCGGGGACAATGCAACAGCGGCATATAATTTGACAGTCACATCAGGGACAGCCTATGCCGGATATGTTGATCAAACTGATGTTAACGATTGGTATCGTGTTTTTGTTCCAACAGGTAAAGGAGTAACTGGAACTTTGGCATTCAATGGCGTAACAAATGGTACGAATGATTTAGATTTAGCAATGATAGATTCCACGCTGTCATTTTATATCGATACCTCATATTATTCAATTCCTGAATTTGTTAATTCTTCGGGTACTAACGTCAGTGGCCAATATGTCTATTTGTGGGTATCAGCATATAGTGGGTTTAGTTACTATAATTTGACTGTGACATTTTACACAGCGAGCAGCAGTTCTTCTGGGTTAACTGCAGATCAATACGAAATTAATGATGATGTTGGAAACGCTACTTATGTATCATTACCATTTTCTCCAGGTAATTTAACTATTCATAATACAACTGATTGGGATGTTTTTGCAATAAACATGACCAGCGGATTAACGTATTGGATGAATACCACATTCACTCATTCGTTAGGTGATCTTGACATTTATATTGCTGATTCGAGCCTCAATATTATGGCTTCTTCAGTTTCTTCAACAGATGATGAATCAGCATCATGGACTGCTAATTCTTCAGGAACATTCTATGGGATTGTTTTAGGTTATGGAGGGGCTACAAACACCTATGGGATTACTTTAGCAGGTGGTGGTGGAGGTTCTAGTTCCGGCGGCCAAAATGATGCCGGTTCTGGAGGAGATGCCGGAGATAATGCAACAGCAGCTTATAATTTGACAGTTACATCCGGTTCAACTTACTCTGGGTATGTAGACCAAACTGATCTAAATGATTGGTATTACATTTTTGTGCCAACCGGTAAAGGAAT